>JAHZIV010000046.1 GCA_022601255.1 Gammaproteobacteria bacterium | reverse complement strand
CCCATTGAGGCAAAACGATTTCTATCACTATAAGGTTTGACCTTGAGTCGACTAAAGTACGCGCCTAAAGCAGAAACACTCTCATCACAACCCAAACACTTCACTCTATCAGAACATACCAAATCATAGCTTCCGTCATCAATCATAAGTATTTGATTAGCTGACCGCAAATCATAATGCTCTGCCACTTCATCAAAATTTATTACTGGGTACAACACACCAGGCGGAATAAAAAAACAATCCTGATGACGAATACAAAAACCAGGTATTGCCCGCATAAAATTTGCAACTGCCTCATCGATACTCACAGGATATTTTCTACCAGAAGCATCTTTTACCTCATAGCCCTTTCCTCTTGAATCTGTCTCAGGTATAAATCTTTCTGGATGAAGAAGAAATACTATTATCGGTTTACCATCATAAGGTATATCAGGATAAACAGGTAATCGAAATAACAGGTCATTCAAATAAGCTTTTGTATCTGGGTTAAAATCCATAACCATTGACTCTGCGCCTGTCTCTTTATCCATATGCACACGCGCATAAAATAAAGATCCGAAATCTACAAGAATAAGTGGTGCAAACGTTTTTGTTGATGCCTGAAAAAATGCCGGGCTAGAACGAGATTTTTCAACGGAAGAAGCTGGAGTAGGTGGGCGACGGTCTTGAAAAAGCGCTCCATCAAATTTAGCTCGTCGATCCAACCAGCACCTCCTTGGTGTTAGCTAATCCAACGCTTCCTTGCCTCTAATGCTCTTCCATAAATAATAAACTATTCAAATAGAATACAGTAAACAATTGAGCAATACAAATTCAAGCAATGGGCGCTACACAGAGCGCAATACAAACTGTGCTATTTGTCGAGACAGCCTTCCAACAGCACGATTAGCCGTCAACACACCGCTATAAGGGTTATTGTCTTCAGTCGGCATCACGACACTGAAACGGCGCGATGCAAGCACTTTGTTAGTGGCATTATCCACAATAGATGCCTGCATGACTAATCGAATCCGACTAATAGGCTGGATAAAATCTTGTTCAAACGCAATCAAACTCGTATCTAATCGATAATTTGTCATACCTGAAAAAGGCGGTGTCAACACAGCTTTAAAGTAACCCTTCGAGCGAATAATGTCTGCCAAAATAGGTAAAATCATCTGTGCCGGCGGTGCAATCCATTGATGCATTGAAAAGTAACGCAGGTTGTAAGGCGTTACCACATAAACCATCTTACTGCTTGCAAAACCAGGATTGGCTATTGGCATAGACACTAATAACGTTTTTGCACTCCGACTGGATCGTGGTATTTTTAAATATTGAGGTCCCTTTAACGTATAGACATTTACATTAGGCATCTTAACCGGCCCAAGACATGCCACCAATAATGAACTAAAACAAACTAATATAATTAATTTAAAGATTTTCATTGTTTCCCCTCTCCTGGTCCGGGCAGTGTTGGCTGCTTACCACGCACGAGCACCGACGGATTTGTTTGCAACTCATTCGTAAGATGCTGCAAATTTAATGCCGCATTACTCAAGTGTTGCAACGCCTGCTGTGCCGATGGCATGACTTGATTTGATAAATTAGTAATTGTTGTTTTACCTGCATCAAACGTTTGCGTAGCCGATTGCCCTGCTTTTGCAAATTCATTTGCGGTCTTACCAATAGACTCCAAGGTTGAGTGCAATTGATCAACCACGCCGGGTAATTGTTTGCTAGCCGTTTCAGTATTACCCATAATACGATGTAATGCTTGCATGCTCTCTGTCAAAGACTTGGTATTATCATTTAATGCCTTTGAGAATTGTTGTATGTTCTGCAAACTATTCGTTAAGTTGATTCGGTTTTCCTCACTGAATACTTTGTTAATATTGTCACTTAAAGTCACAATTTTTTTCGTGATTGCCGGCAACACTTCACTCATTTGCATAAACCAAGAAGGCTTCGACGGAATCACAGGGTATTGTTCACCAGGTCGTGCCACCAATGGTGGTGCGTTCATTGTCTCTGCCTGCAAACTGACATAGTCAATACCGGTAATACCTTGTGATTTTAATGTGGCAACTGTACTGGTACTGATGGGTGCACTCTGCTCTATGAGTAATAAGATCTTCACCAGCTGTGAATTATCCGGATCCAAGCTAATTGATTTTACAAAACCCACAGAAACACCGTTAAAGCGCACAGGACTCTGCACACTCAAACCACTGACCTCTTGATGCATATAAACAACATAAGAATTGTAATTAGTATCGTGTTTACGTACTGACAACCATAAAAATCCAGCAATCAGTAAAACACACATGCCAATTACAAACACTCCCACAATAGTATAATTCATCTTTGATTTCATGCCTCGCCTCCTTCATGAGCCTGACGTGCCTGCTGCGCTCTTGGACCACTAAAATAAGCCCGAACATGCTTATTTTTCTGTTTAACCATTTCAGTCATATTTGTATCTGCCAATATCTTACCCTCTCCCATAAAAATCACTCGGTCGGGAACACACCACAGTGTATCCAAGTCATGCGTCACCATTACAAAGGTTAAACCAAGACTCTTTCTCAAATTTAATACTAAATCATCTAGCGCACCAGCACTTTCTGGATCTAATCCAGCCGTCGGCTCATCCAAGAACACAAGATCTGGATCCATTGCAATCGCTCGAGCCAACGCCGCCCGTTTTCTCATACCCCCACTAAGCTCAGAAGGATATTTATACGCAGCATCCTCTGGTAATCCAGACAAAATTATCTTTAACAGTGCAACTTCTCTGCGCATACTCAACCTTAAAGATGTAAATTGCTGCAACGGAAACATAACATTCTCCAGCACACTCATCGAACTAAACAATGCGCCGCTTTGAAACATAACACCCCAACGACTCTGCACGGCTAAAATTTCAGTCCGTGAACAATTCATAATATCCGTACCAAAGACATCAATAGCACCCGAAGTTGCTCGATGTAATCTTAAAATGCTGCGTAATAATGTTGTCTTACCACAACCACTTCCGCCTATGATCGCAATAATCTCGCCTTTTCTGACTTTAAAATTGAGACCATTGTGCACCCAAGAACCACCTAAAAAATTCTTTAAGTTTTTAACATCGATAATGATTTGGCTATCAACTGCCACTATTAGAGCCCCATCACACTAAAAATTACCGAGAAGATTGCATCTGCAATAATAATTAAAAACAATGCCTGCACCGCTGCATGTGTCGTCTTAATACCAACACTTTCAGCCTTCATCTCTACTTGAAAACCTTGAAAGCAACCAATTGCTGCAATGATCACCGCAAAGAAAGGCCCCTTCACCAGACCTAAAGTATATTGTGTAGCGCCTACTTGAGTACTAAATCGATCTAGAAAAGCGGTAAATCCCAAGCCAAGCTGTGCTTTTGCCATAATCATGCTACCTAAAACAGCAAAAAGATCAGACCAAATAATCAATAGCGGTAACGTCACCACCAGCGCAACAATTCTTGGAATCGCCAAACGCTGCATGGGCGTGATCCCCATTACTTGCAACGCATCCAGCTCTTCATTAATTTTCATCGAGCCAATTAAAGCCGCAAATGAAGTACTGGTACGCCCTGCCATAATCACAGCTGTTATCAAAGGCGCAAACTCACGCAAAATTGCAATGCCCGTTACATCAACAATAAAAATGTTAGCGCCATATTGTTCTAGCTGTGTGCCTAACTGATAGGCCAACACAATACCAATCAAAAAAGACATCAATGCCAAAATAGGCAATGCTTGCAAACCCGAATCATCCAACGAGTTCAACACTCCTTTCCAATAAAATTGCTTCGCATGATAAGTTAGTTTCCCTAATGCCACATTTAACTCACCTACAAAGGTCAGAAACTCAAAGCATTGGATAAATTTATTAACGACTACTTTACCGGTTCGGTAGAAAACATTGCCGACACCAACAGGCTCAATTTTTTGCTGATCTTTTTGCTTCAACCCTTTTGCTACCAAGCGGTATAACGATTCGTATGATTTAGCCATATTAAATAGCTGTGGCTTCTGTCCCGCGCCATTCAATTGATTGATGACATTATGCAGCTGCATTGCACCCGTCGAATCAAGTGCTGCTATCTCACTGACGTCTATACGCTTGACTTGTGTGGATTGTGAGCTGAGCTTCTTCCAATGCGACTGAATATCTTGGACATGCGAAATGTCCCACGCTCCAAGACATTTTATTGTCCTTCCGTCCTCACTAAGCTCCAATGTTGCTAAATCTGCCATCCTTTGTCCATTCAGCCTTTTTAAATACTTTAGATAGATAATTGATTATTTTGCCATTATTTTGGCAAAATTTCCACCAAATAACTGGCAGATATGCCCGCTAAAAAGCCAAAAACATGCCCTTCCCATGACACACTCTTACCAGCAGGAAATAAATTAACGAATAATCCACGTAGATAATAAAGACAAATCAAGGCAATTAAGATCGCTAGCACCGTTCCCTCATGATAGGCACCGAATAGCACAAAGCCCCAATAGCCCATGACTAAGCCACTGGCACCTATGTGAATGGAGGGGCGACCAAACAGCCACAACAATACCCCGCTCAATAAAATAATAATGACGCTCACCACTACAAAAGTATGCATGCCATACAACAACACTAAATTCAGTAAAATAAAAAGTGCCATACTATTCATGAAGAGGTGCTCAAAACTACCGTGCAGAAAAGAATAAAAGATAATTCCAGGCAAACCAGATAAGCGACGTGGAAATACACCTAGATAGTTCAATCGGTATCGTGATACTGCATTAATAAATTGAATCAACCAAAGTATTGCTAGCAGCATTAAGACAAAACCAAAGTTTTGTTTTGCAGCTGCAATGATGACATTAAGTTCGTAAATAAAGTTTTGCATTGGAGATGCAGTCTACCATAGTGATGGTGGGCTGTCAGGGGCTCGAACCCTGGACCCGCGGATTAAGAGTCCGCTGCTCTACCAACTGAGCTAACAACCCAAAACTAGCATAAAAATTAGGAACTCATGATACACCAAAACATCCCCCACACAAGTGTATGTCTGCCAAGGGTACTATTTTTGACATCAATGAGAGAATCTAACCCAATGTATAATATATGGATAATCAAATTTTGTACGAAATTGCCTACAAAATATTCTCTGTTTCAGCACTTTACTAAAATGAAACATTTGGATACAATTGTCGTTATCCAAATATTATTTTTTAATCGAATACTTAATCAGTGTAAGGATTAGCACTGCATTCACACACCGCCACTCAAGTACAGGAGGTACCAATGATGGGGGACACTACTATGCCAAGAATTTTATTAATCGAACAAAATCGCATGTCACAATTAATTGTGAAATTTTTCTTTATTGGGTTGGGCTGTCAATTGGATATTGCCAACTCTGGGTGGCAAGCATTACAGAAACTCAACAAAACCCACTATGATTTAATCATGATGGCATTGAAGCTACCCGACTTGGATGGGTTTGCGGTCGCATCGATGATTCGCCAGGGCAAGAAACACTGGAATCAAGTGCCTATTGTAGCCATTACCAATAAAGCCTCGACAGCACAGCGTGAAAAAACACTGCAAGCGGGTATGAATGACTATTATGTAATGCCGCTTTCTGAGATGACCTGTCAGAAAATGATTGATAAATACTTAATTCATGGCGACTATTGCACTGCTCAGGGCTAATTATTCAGAGTACATCTTCAAAATGGGGTGGACGATGGGGATTGAACCCACGACAACCGGGATCACAACCCGGGGCTCTACCACTGAGCTACGCCCACCATAAAATCAAACACATGGCGCGCCTGGCAGGACTCGAACCTGCTACCCTCGGCTTAGAAGGCCGATGCTCTATCCAAATGAGCTACAGGCGCTAACAGTCACTGACCTTTTGTCTGGTCGGGGTAGAGGGATTCGAACCCCCGACATCCTGCTCCCAAAGCAGGCGCGCTACCAGACTGCGCTATACCCCGAAACTTGTGCATATTACTTGGGCATCACCACCCAGTCAACCGAAACAGTTCCTTATCTCCGTATCTATCGTTATAATACCTCCCCTGGCAAATAACGAACACATACAAACAAGGTTAAAAATAATGCAAACAATCATTGATACGATCGAACAAGCCTTTACAGATCGTGCAAAACTCAACACACAAAATGTCCCCCAAGATATCAACCATGCAATTCTTGAAACAATTGACCAATTGAATCAAGGCAAGATCCGTGTGGCTGAAAAACAAAATAGCGAATGGGTTGTCAATGAATGGATTAAAAAAGCCGTGTTACTCTTCTTCAAAACTCAAGACAGTACTGTAATGAATAATGGCGTCACCCAATTTTTCGATAAGGTACCGCTAAAATATAGTGAACATAGTCAGCAAAGTCTAACTGATTTGAAAGTGCGTATCGTCCCACCCGCTTTCGTACGCAGTGGATGCTTTATCGCGCCTAACACTATTCTAATGCCGAGCTATGTTAACATCGGCGCCTACATTGATTCGGGAACGATGATTGACACTTGGGCGACTGTTGGCTCTTGTGCACAAGTAGGTAAAAACGTGCATATCTCTGGCGGCGTTGGAATTGGCGGTGTACTTGAACCACTACAAGCAAACCCCACCATCATTGAAGACAATTGTTTTATTGGCGCACGCTCTGAAGTGGTTGAAGGCGTTATCGTGAAACAAAACGCTGTCATTTCCATGGGTGTTTTCATTGGGCAGAGCACCCCTATTTACAACCGTCATACTGAAGAAATTAGTTATGGCACTGTGCCAGAGGGTGCTGTTGTGATCCCAGGAAATTTACCATCAAAAGACGGGAAATACAGTCGCTATTGCGCATTGATCATGAAGCAAGTTGATGAGAAAACCAGAAGTAAAGTATCTATTAATGAGTTATTACGAGGTCATGCATGAACAAGCACAGTGAAACCGTTCAACTAGCACAACAACTTATTAATATCGAATCCATCACACCGCATGACAATGGCTGTCAAACTATTTTATCTCAACAGTTAGAGAGTCTAGGTTTTGAAGTGTCAAAACTCACTTATGGTGATGTTAGTAATTTGTGGGCACGTCGAGGCAATAATGCGCCTTTAATCATTTTTTCGGGACACACTGATGTTGTGCCACCTGGCCCTGAAAATAAATGGACTACGCCACCCTTCTATGCATCGACTCGCGACGGTTACATGTATGGTCGTGGTGCTGCTGACATGAAGAGTGCGCTTGCTGCAATGTTGATGGCCTGCAAAGAATTTATTAATGAGCACCCTAATCATAAAGGTTCTATCGGCTTTATGATTACCAGTGATGAAGAAGGTCCTGCAATTAATGGGACTCGAAAATTGGTGGAGTACGTTAAAGAGAATAATATTCAAATTGATTATTGCGTTATTGGCGAGGCCAGCAGCATTGAAAAGCTTGGAGACTCTATTAAGATTGGGCGTCGAGGTTCATTACACGGCAAATTAAAAGTGATTGGCAAGCAGGGTCATATTGCCTACCCGCAGTTAGCAGATAATCCCATTCACCGTTGTTTTAGTGCGCTTGATGCTTTAACCCAGATTGAATGGGATCAGGGTAACGAACATTTTACACCGACATCGTTTCAAATTTACAACATTAATGCAGACACCGGCGCCTCAAATATTATCCCGGGTGCTTTGACGGCAAGTTTTAATTTTCGTTTTGCGCCATCGAGCACATCGGAGCAGCTTAAAGAAAAGGTGCACAAGGTGTTTGATGATCATGGTTTGCAATACAGTATTGACTGGAACGAGTCGAGCAAACCCTTTTTTAGTAGCAAAGGAAAGCTGACTGAAGCGGCTCAAATAGCGATACAAGAGATTTGCAATGTTACGACGAACCCGAATACGACGGGCGGCACATCTGACGGTCGCTTTATTGCGGACACGGGTTGTGAGATTGTGGAATTGGGTGCGGTGAGCAAGTGTATTCATCAGGTGGACGAATACATTAATATTGATGATTTAAATACGCTGACACGATTATATCGGCGTATTTTAGAGCTGTTGTTGCTGTAATTTCCACACTTTCATGTGCGAAACTTATGGGTGCAAGACAAAACCCGATGGGGGTTTTTAGGGGGAGACTCGGGATTCTCCCCCCTGAATCGCCGTTTACGTGGACTTGCTCCACGTAGGCGAAATAATATAAGGAATGAGTTGAGCACAGCATGTGCGAAACTTATGGAGAGATGCCTGAGTGGTTTAAAGGGCTCGCCTGGAAAGTGAGTGTGCGTTTAACGACGCACCGAGGGTTCGAATCCCTCTCTCTCCGCCACACTAGAAAAGTGCTCCGCAATAAGCTAAGCACTTAACAAGAAAAATAGAGATTCGAGCCCTCGGTTCAGAATGGCCTGGGTTCGAAAAATCGTCAGGATAGACGATTTTGGCGCACGAAGTGCGGGCGTAGCCCGAGGGACAGGATGTCCCGAGTCTATCCTTCCGGGCGCGCCAATCACAACGACTGGTTTCATCAGTCGT
>JAHZIV010000045.1 GCA_022601255.1 Gammaproteobacteria bacterium | reverse complement strand
ATTGTTGTTCGAGTTCTGCTAATTGTTTCTCGAGTGCTTCTAGTTTTTCACGCGTGCGCAATAATACTTTTTTCTGTATATCAAACTCTTCCCGTGTAACCAAATCTAATTTATTGAAGGTAGCGCCGACCGCGTCTCGCAGGTTTTGTCGTATATCATCAGGTGCATTCTTTAAGCCCTCTGGTAGGGCATCTAAGACTTTTTGTACAATATCGTTAATGTGATTGGTGCCTGTCATGTTAGTTCTCCTCTGTAAGTGGAATGGTGAGACATTGTAGCATATCCTATCGGTACCGTAGATTTTACTGTGGTCTATTGGCCTGTATATGAGTATTACTGTATAATCGTAAAAATGGGTCTAATCAAGGAATTTCGATGGATCAAACAACAATTTTTCTAGAGACCACCTGGTCTGATCGTTTCTATGAGGAGGATAAGCTTGCCCGCGCCTTACTCGATTTTATTCCAGATGCCATTCTTATCACAGATTTACAGAGTGTTATTCTATATGCTAATTTTCAAGCGGTGAATATGTTTGAATATACTGAAGAAGAGTTGTTAGGTGCAGAGATTGAAATATTAATACCTGAAAGATTTCGGAAAAACCACATCGAAATGCGTAAGCAGTATAGTGAGCACCCCATGATGCGACCCATGGGTCGTGATATCGATTTATATGGCGTCACTAAGCATGATCGAGAGTTCTTTGTCGATATTTGTTTGAGTCCTATTAATACTGAGTCGGGTGGTTTGATACTGGCAGCAGTGCGTGATATCTCAACTCTGAAAAAAATACAGAAAGAATTGACCGAGACCAATCAGAGATTATCGGAATTAGCATTTTTTGATAGTTTGACTCAACTTTCTAATCGTAAGCACTTTCACGACATGCTTGCTAGAGAGATGAGTAGGGCTGAACGCCACGATATTACGTTAGCGTTATTGTATATTGATCTGGATTCATTTAAACCGGTTAATGATGAACACGGCCATGCGCTTGGAGACAAATTGCTTATTAAGGTGGGTGAGCGGTTAAAATCAATCAGTCGACAAGAAGACTTTATCGCGCGTATTGGGGGTGACGAGTTTGTGATGTTAATCAGCGATATTGCCGATGTTGATGGGGCCTCTACCGTGGCACAAAAAGTTATTGATGTATTAAATCGACCGTTTGAAATTGAGCACCATGAGATTCAGATTGGCGCTAGTATTGGGATCTCATTTTACCCGCAGCACGCTAGCTCTATAGAGGGTTTTATCAAACATGCGGACGACGCTATGTATTTAGCAAAAAAACACGGTAAGAATCGCTTTGAAATTCATCAGTAATTCTTTATACTGCTGGGTATGATTGTAGACAATATAACCAAGGCAGTTGGCGACACACCCATTGTTAAATTTCACAGTATTGGTAACGAACTTAACTGTACGCTCTATGGTAAATGCGAATTTATGAATCCAGGTGGTTCGATCAAAGATCGTATTGCCGTTAATATGATTGAGAAAGCAGAGCTTGCAGGGCAAATCAAACCGGGCGATACGCTTATCGAACCTACTTCGGGTAATACGGGTATTGGCATGGCATTAGCAGGTGCTGCTAAAGGTTATAAGGTGGTTATCACCATGCCTGAAAAGATGAGCCGTGAAAAACAGGTGGTACTTGAGGCATTAGGTGCAACTATCTATCGAACACCTACAGAGGCTGCATGGGATGCGCCAGACAGTCATATTTCGCTTGCTAATAAACTACAAAAAGAAATTCCAAACGCGCATATTCTCGATCAATATGCTAATCCCAATAATCCCAATGCACATTATGAATTTACAGCAGCAGAAATTCTAAAAGACATGGGTGATGAGCTTGCCATGGTGGTGATGGGTGTAGGTACAGGTGGTACGATTACAGGGGTTGCAAAGCGTTTAAAGGAAGCAAATCCTAACATTCAGATTATTGGCGTTGACCCGATCGGCTCTATTTTAGGGGGCGGCACTGAAGTGGCGTCATATATGGTAGAGGGTATTGGTTATGATTTTTTTCCGGATGTGCTCGATAACGATTTGGTTGATGAGTATGTCAAGATAAATGACAAAGATTCTTTTTTAATGGCGCGTCGTTTGATTCGTGAAGAAGGTCTTTTGGTGGGGGGCTCTTCTGGTGGCGCTGTCTGGGCTGCGTTGCAAGTTGCAACACGACTTGATAAAAACCAGAAATGTTTGGTATTGTTGCCGGACTCTATTCGCAATTACTTAAGCAAATTTGTTGATGATGACTGGATGAAGCAACAAGGTTTTGTTGTTGGGTAATCTCTAAAGGCCATCAGAACGCGACCCTTAAATCGTCCTTTTACGGAAGTAAAGCGCAGCGAAGCGAGCCATGAAGTAAAAGGATGTTTAAGGGTCATTGATGGCCTGGTAATAAAAAGAGGAGATAATGAATACATTGAAGAACGATATCGAAACACGCGTGATACATGCGGGGCAAGAATTAGATCCTAGCACGGGTGCTGTGATGCCGCCTATTTACGCAACTTCAACCTATGCACAAAGAAGTCCCGGCGAACACCAGGGTTATGAATATTCGCGTTCACAAAACCCAACTCGTTTTGCCTATGAGCGTTGTGTCGCCGACCTTGAGTCAGGCCAGCGTGGTTTCGCTTTTGCTTCTGGTATGGCAGCTATTGCTACCGTACTAGAGTTATTGCAGCCAGGTGATCATGTGTTGGCAATGGATGATGTGTATGGCGGCACTTTTCGATTATTTGAAAATGTACGCAAACGTTCTGCAGGTCTTGATTTTTCATTCGTTGACTTTACAGACATGGAAAATATTGAGCAACACATCAAACCCAATACCAAAATGATTTGGGTTGAATCACCTAGTAATCCGATGCTCAAAATTGTAGACCTCACTGCTATCGCAGCAATTGCCAAGGAGCACAATCTCATCAGCGTGTGTGATAATACGTTTGCAACGCCTATTATACAGCGGCCACTAGAGTTGGGTTTTGATATGGTTGTGCATTCTGCTACTAAGTATTTAGGTGGGCACTCCGATATTGTCAGTGGTGTTGCAATAGTGGGTGAGAATGATGCATTGGTTGAGCAGATGGCTTTTCTACAAAATTCAGCGGGGCCTATTGCCGATCCTTTTAGTAGTTTCTTGGCTCTGCGCGGTGTTAAAACATTGGCACTTCGTATGCAGCGTCATTGTGAAAGTGCAATGATGTTAGCGAAATGGTTGCAGAAACAAAAATGTGTCAGACATGTTTATTATCCGGGTTTGAGTAATCACCCTCAGCATAAAGTCGCCAAAAAGCAGATGCACGGTTTGTACGGTGGCATGGTGTCAGTTGATTTCGATCTAGACCTTACGCGTACGAAACAATTGTTGGAGCGTTTCAAGATTTTTATTTTGGCTGAAAGCCTAGGTGGCGTTGAGAGTTTGATTGAGCATCCGGCCATCATGACGCATGCCAGTGTGCCTAAACAAAATCGTGACAAGCTGGGTATTACCGATGGCTTTATTCGCGTGTCGGTGGGCATTGAAAACATTGAAGACTTAATTGCTGATTTTGATCAAGCCATAGGCTAGATAACACATGTTGTTCTGTAAGGCTTGTATTTGGGTGTAGGTTTGAAAGTCTCAGCAAATAAGGTTCTGATTTTGGCTGCAATAATTTCTTTTGCTTCGGCTTTACTAGGGTTGGTTTTATCAGCCAGCACAAACTTCAAAGGATCAATTGAAGACTTAAGATCTCCCTTTGTAACCAACTTATGAAAATACAGTAGGCTTAATTGTAGTTGAGTATCTGTAATCTCCATAGTGATGAGATGTGCTTTAAATACGTCTCGTGTTTTACTACCCGCTTGGTTCAAAAAATTTATGAAGTTAGCCCTCTGCGCACTGTCGAGTGGCTCTGATGCTTTTT
Source organism: Gammaproteobacteria bacterium (assembly GCA_022601255.1). Taxonomy (GTDB): domain Bacteria; phylum Pseudomonadota; class Gammaproteobacteria; order Coxiellales; family Coxiellaceae; genus JAHZIV01. Next base: position 15,742 of record JAHZIV010000045.1, on the reverse strand, counting down.
TTATTGTGGGTTTGATATAAATATCAAAATAAGACTCTAATAGCTCGTCCAATGGTGAATTTTTAAATAGACCTGCATGCATGAAAATTTTACTCCTCTCATTATTCCAAGCAAATTTTGAACAAAGATATCATGGCGCAGGCTTGTTGTAAATCACTCTGCCACTAGAGTAAGGTTTTTGGCGAGTCTATATGAAAATGTCAATTTAATCAATGAAATAGCCGTATTGCAAGAATAATGCCTCTTAATTAAACCTTAAGCTTTCTTTAATTTTCCCTTAATAATAGTAGGTTATTATAATAAAAGACCTAAATTAAGTATTTAATAAAGATGTTGTATGCGTAATGAGTAGACAAGCAAAGAGAGTACTAACTCGCCCATTAGTAGCAGTGAATATACTTCCTACAAACTCTATTGAGGAGTTGAGGAGAAAAGTTCTGCACGCAAAGGAAATGGGCTTTCAACAGGCCTGGTTCAATCCTATTTGTTTGGTAAACCCTGCAACACCATTACATCGTATCGACCCAGTCACTGGGGTGATGGCAAATCTTTATGCGAGTCGCTATGCAGTAGATGGGCCTGCTGTCATCGATCCTGAAATCGATAGCGAAGCATTAAAAGCGCTGATTATCGAAATGAAAGAAGAACATGATTTTGTCATGATGGCAGATTTCGTTTGGAAACATGTTGGCATGAAATCGCCGCTGTTAAAAGAACACCCAGAATGGTTTAAAGCCAATAAAAGAGTTAAGGATGTCATTGAATATGATTTTCGTGGAGATTATCAGGCTGAAATTATCGCCTACTTGTTAACGCAGGTTGATGTCTACTTGAAGGAATTTGGTTTTGGTGGTTTGCGTATTGATGCTGCATCACATCTTATTCCAGAAGTACGGTTTGCCCTAATTCATCATATCAAAAAGCATTATCCAGATGCGCTCATTTTGGAAGAAGTATTGTTTGAGAGTAATCAGGCAGAAAAAATAGCCGCGTTAGTGAGTGACGGTGACGCTAGAGCGTATCGGTCTACTTATGTAACAAGTAATCTATATTACCAAACACCGGATGCATTTGGGCAGTTAAAAAAACCTGCTGACATGGGAGATTTAGAAAAACTAAATCTAGCTGATTTAGGTATTAGTTTCACTGGGAATCACGATCATTTTTCATTAGCTTGGGGTGTGATCATAACGCTAGCAGCGAGGGAATTTTTAAAGAATCCTGAATTTTACCAAGTGCTTGCTAGTGAAAAATGTACGCCGATAAAAGGAGAAGAGGGTTTCTCTCAAAAGTTTGATTACTATATTAGTTTGATAGAAAGGATGGCAAAGCAGGAAATATCAACAGAAGACTGTGTTGGTAATAATCCTATTTTGTTAAGATATTTGCTACCTTATGCAAATAGAGTAGCTCGGCAGTTATTCAGTGAGGCAGAATCTTATGATCAGAGTAGAGTCAGTGAAGAATCACTAATATCAGAATTCAGAAAGTTATTGTTTCAAAGAGTTTGTGATCGAACGCTTGCATCTCCTGGTGGCTATTTCATGTCGCAGTCAGAGTTGACGTTGATGTTAGAAACACCCTGCATTTTTAATGATGATGGGGGCAGAAGATTACAACAGCGTTTATTGACGCCAGAAGATATTCAGGCTATTCCTGTAGAAGTTTATGAAGATCTTTGCAAGCAGTTAGAAGCAAGTGGACTTTTCAGTAATTTGTTAAATTGGACGCGTCAATCTGCTTCATCACTTGTGCCTGTGGTTTCCGCATTGGGCAGCAAGAAGAAAGGGAAACGCAGTAAGAAAAAAGCTGCAAAACCAGCGAAAAAACTCTCAGCTGGAGAGGCATTTCTTTTGTTGCCTTATGTTCAAACATGCGAGCGTGTGTGTAGTGAATCTGACCTGGAGCATTTTGATGGTGTGGATCCAGTGCCAATGGCAACACAAGAGGCGGGTTGTAGGGCGCTTTCCGAAGCTACAGATTATGATGCATTCATTAAAAGAACCAATGAAATATTTTTAAATTTAAACACCCACGGTTGCACCGACTATGAAACATTTGTTTCTTTGGAGCAGTATAAAATAATAGTGCGTTGTACAGAGAAAAATACAGATATTATTGTGTTAAATTTAAATCCACAAGTACAAAAAGATCTTGATAATAAAGATATAGAGAAGATTGCATTATGGTTCCAGGAGCGAAAATTTCCTCATGAAGAAATGGACGCAAGAGATGGATTGCGATCACCATTGGATGAAGAGGAGGTTGTGTTTTTTGATGCCGGCTACTCACATTATTGGGCTAAAAAGGATGGTGATGCGTTCAGTCATGCCTATAAGCGTATTATGGGTGCTGCCGAGAATCACACTACCAGTCTTTTCTTGGGGCCAAGTCTGATGTTAAAAAATGATATTTGTAAGAACATTAAAATACCTTTGGCGCCGTTGCCACTAGATCCTGAGGCAGAAGCGATGCATGATATGGCGGCGGCAGCAGCATATAATCCACAAGGACTGTTTGTTGTGCCGGCTGCAGCTGCTGCACCCGTAAAAAAACCAGAAGTCGAAAGTTCAGTAGTTACTCTAACATCATCAGCAGGAGCAGACGGCCAATAGGTTCGAGATTATTTGCTCGGCATCTTTATTTTCACGTGCATTGGTTTGCCACCACAACATCCGCTCAAGCTTAGAGTGGAAATCATTACTGCTATCAATAACCCTTTTATTATAGATGTACGCATCATAGCTCCTTGCAATAGTGTTCGAGTTTTAACTATACCTGTTTTTCTGCCTAAGTAAAATACACTATGGCATGGGTTCTATAATTAGGTTATTATGAACGCCTTTTTACGTGGATAAAGGAAGATATATCGATGTCAAAGAATTTTGTATTTACATCAGAATCGGTTGCCGAAGGACACCCGGATAAAGTGGCCGATCAGATATCGGATGCTATTTTAGATGCTATCTTAGAGCAGGATCCAAATGCACGTGTGGCCTGTGAAAATTTAATCAAGAATGGCATGGTCTTGATAGCCGGTGAGATTACTACCAATGCATGGGTCGATACCGAGCAGCTAGCGCGAGAAACTATAAAAGAGATTGGTTATGATAACCCAGAGTTAGGTTTCGATCATAAGTCGTGTGTTGTGCTCAATTCTATTGGTAAACAATCTGCTGACATTGCGATGGGTGTTGATGGTCGTGAAGATAAAAACTTAGGTGCTGGTGACCAAGGTCTTATGTTTGGTTATGCCAGCAACGAAACTGATGTGCTCATGCCTGCGCCGATCACTTATGCGCATCGATTGGTGGAGCGACAAGCCGAATGCAGAAAAGATGGCACGTTGAATTGGTTGCGCCCAGATGCAAAGAGTCAGCTAACATTTCATTATGAAAATGACAAACCTGCTGCGATTGATTGTGTCGTGTTGTCTACGCAACATGCTCCAGAAATTTCACAAAAAGATTTGCGTGAAGCAGTCATGGAGGAGATTATTAAACCGACGCTTCCGGAACAGTGGTTGCATAAAGATACAAAATTCCATATCAACCCAACCGGACGTTTTGTGATCGGTGGTCCCGTAGGAGACTGTGGGTTGACAGGAAGAAAGATTATTGTCGATACCTATGGCGGCATGGCGCGCCATGGTGGCGGCTGTTTCTCTGGGAAAGATCCTTCTAAGGTTGATCGCTCAGCGGCTTATGCTGCACGTTACGTTGCAAAGAATATTGTTGCAGCTGGTTTGGCTGATCGTTGTGAAGTGCAGCTCTCTTATGCCATTGGTATTGCAGAGCCAACTTCAATTAATGTGGACACCTTTGGTAGTGGCAAAATTTCTGATGCAGAAATCAGTCGCCTGGTGAAGCAGCATTTTGATTTAACACCGCGAGGCATTATTGAAAGCCTTGATCTATTGAGGCCAATCTATAAAGAAACCGCCCGTTATGGCCACTTTGGCCGTACTGAAGAACAGTTTACTTGGGAGCACACAGATAAAGCTGAACTTTTAAGAAGTGAAGCGCGTGTGACTACTGCTAATTAAAAAGGAAACAATATGGAAACCGCTACTATGAAAAAAACAAACCCACATGCAGTCGAGAATGACTACAAAATTGCTGATATATCACAAGCTGACTTTGGTCGCAAAGAAATTGAAATTTCTGAAATTGAAATGCCAGGTTTGATGGCGATTCGACAAGAGTTTGCAACGAAGCAGCCTCTAAAGGGTGCTCGGATTGTCGGTTGTTTGCATATGACGATTCAAACTGCTGTATTGATTGAAACGTTAGTCGCGTTGGGTGCCGAGGTGCGTTGGTCTTCTTGTAATATTTACTCTACGCAAGATCACGCTGCTGCTGCGATTGCAGCACAAGGCATTCCGGTGTTTGCATGGAAAGGCGAAACCGAAGAAGAGTATGAGTGGTGTATCGAGCAAACACTCAAATGGCCAGATGGTCAGAAACCCAATATGTTATTGGATGATGGCGGTGACTTAACGAAAATGGTTCACGAAAAATTTCCTGAATTATTGGGTGACATTAAAGGTTTGTCAGAAGAGACTACAACAGGTGTGCATCGTTTATATGAAATGGCAAAAAATGGCGAGCTTAAGATGCCGGCTATTAATGTGAATGACTCTGTCACTAAATCTAAGTTTGATAATCTTTATGGTTGTCGTGAATCGTTAGTGGATGCGATCAAGCGTGCGACGGATGTGATGATTGCCGGTAAGATTGCTGTTGTGTGTGGTTATGGTGATGTTGCTAAAGGTTGCGCACAAGCATTGCGTGGTTTAGGTGCGCGTGTATGGGTAACTGAGGTCGACCCTATCTGTGCATTGCAAGCAGCAATGGAAGGCTATCCGGTTGTTACGATGGAAGATGCTGCAGATAAAGCTGACATTTTTGTGACGGCAACGGGTAATAAACATGTGATTAATAATGCGCATTTAAATGCGATGAAAAATCAGGCGATCGTTTGTAATATTGGCCACTTCGATTTAGAAATTGATATCGCGTCCATTCAGACTGATAAGCATAAATGGATTAATGTAAAGCCACAGGTAGACCAAGTAGAGTTTACTGATGGTAAGCGTATCACGATTCTGGCGATGGGTCGTTTGGTTAACTTAGGTTGTGCGACAGGTCACCCAAGTTTTGTGATGTCAAATTCATTTACTAACCAGGTAATGGCGCAGATCGAGTTATGGGAAAATCATGCAAATTATAAAGATCAAGTGTATGTTTTGCCAAAGCATTTGGACGAAAAGGTTGCCCGTTTGCATTTACATAAGGTGGGTGCCAAATTAACCAAGTTGACACCAGAGCAAGCGGAATATATTGGCGTTAAAGTCGAGGGGCCTTATAAGCCTGAGTATTATCGTTATTAGGTTTTGAGCTTTCGTTTTGATCTGCTCATCTACAGGGGCAGGTAAAAACGGCGAGGAGGTGGCGCGGAGGCAGGGTTCCCGACCGCGCAGCGGTGGGATGCCGAAGCAGCCGGATCCCCGCAGCCGTTTAGGTGCTCCTTACTGCCAACATAACTGAACAGCAAGCTTTCGTTATTGTGTCTAAGATAATGTTATTGAATACTGATCAGGTGCAGTTTCTTTCATGGATATAAACTGTACTTTGGCACTGTTGACATCCTTGTAAACTGTCAGCTGATGTGTCGTTGGGTTCTCATCAATGTCAATTGTGCAAGAGTGACCATCATCTGTTGTTAGAGTGACATATACGATGCCGTGCGTGTATGTGTTTAAGTAACTATATATAAAAAAATGATTGTTGAAAGCCGAGCGTTGTGCTTGAAGGCCATCAGTTGTGTTTGCGCCAAGGGATGTGATCATGAGTGATTCTGGGCTAGTAAAATTTATAATAGACGTTTGACTTGTGGGTTCTGCGATCGCAGCAGTGCATAAAAAACTAGCACATATTCCAGTAATGATTGTTTTCATTTGAGGCTCCTTTACTTAATCCGGATAGGCATTTTATCTCATGAGTATCGGCAAAGACAGTTTTCAGTAAGAATATTTAAGATTATTTTAATATAGTGCCTGTATCATAACCTCAAAACAACAACCGATTACTGGAGAATGAATATGTTTACAATGTTTAACCGTACTGAAAGCACAGAACAGGTAGCTTTAATTTGTCCGCATGGCGTGGACCCTAAATATATTTTAGAGGTAGGCTTTCTTGGACCAGATGAGCATTATGCTGCTATGAACAGGATTCATGGTGATGAGCAGAGGCTCTATCGATTAGATAATAGAAATACACAAGATAAAATAGTCATGCTGAGTCGTAAAGGTGACGCCCCAGAAAAGGTAGCTGTGTCTTTGAAAATAACACCTCCAGCGAGGAGAAAGACACAGGCATTGTTAGCAATTATAAATCTTAATCAGTTTGATAATGATGGAGCAATGCATGATGCGTTGCTAGAGCAGCTTAAGAAGGCTGAGGAATTTACTTTACCACTACTTATTATGATTCGGGGTGGTGATTCGGATAGAGTATCTGCAGTGGGTCATTGGCTGAATACAATTTCTGGGCAAAACATTGCGGTCAAATCGAAAGCCGCGGGATATCGTGAGTTACGGACGCTGGCAAATTTAGCGCCGGCACTGGGTACACCTCAAGAAGCATTTGGTAGCCTAAAAAGACCTGTAGTAATGGGTAAGCCATTAAAGCCTGTGAAGGTTAAATCACTTATGGATGCAATAACAGCAAGTCCATTTGAGGCATCACCAGCAGGACAAGCCATGCAGAGGATGGCAGTGGAAGCTGAGACCCGTCGTGTGCGAGAGGCTGCTGCAAGAGACGAGTGGCGTGCTGCTGCACGCGATAGAGATCAAAGTCCAGATGCTTTAAGAGAGATGCTTGGAACTGCGGTGCAAGCGCTTGACGATGCGCTTGGAAAAAATGATAGAGACAGGGCTGAACGTTTGAGGGTTGAGGCTCGTTTTGAAGAATTAGCTACAGAGGCCGCTCGAGCAGGAGCTCTTGCTGCTCAGGTTGATCTCTTAGAAAATAAGATTAAACGAATGGAAAAGTCTGGTCTAGGCGATCATGGTTTTTCCGAAGAATATTTTTGCCCCATCACTATGGAGCGAATGGTTGATCCTGTTATGACTGCTGATGGGCATACATTTGAGAGGGCGGCTATTGAGAGATGGTTTGCGGCCGGAAATACTACGTCCCCGATTACCAGGATAGAAATAGGCAACGAGCTAATTCCAAACCATACACTTAGAAAGGCAATTGAGGATGCAATGGGGCCTGGTGGAGCAGCGGCTGCTGCGCCCGCGCCGGCATAGGGCTCGTCGGGCTTATCTATCGGCTTCTTGTGAGACTTTACTTTTAGTGTGAGTATAGCCGTGCTAAATCTACTGCCTTACTAGCAACGATGCAATCAGTGTACCGAAAGAAATTCTTGATATATCGAGATATCTCGATATAGTGGTATTTATCTTGAGAAAATTGCTTGGAGTACATTATGAAGGCATTAATTGTCGGCGCATCGGGTACGATTGGCAGCGCGGTTGTCAAAGAGCTAGAAAAAGATACGGAATTAGTGTCAGCCAGTTTACATAATGGAGACCATAAGCTAGATCTTGCAGATCAAAACTCTATAAAAAAACTCTTTAAAGAAACCGGCAAGCTAGATGCGATTGTTTGTGTTGCTTCGCGTGGTGTCGTTTTTAAGCCACTGATGGAAATGACAGTAGCAGAATATGTTGCAAGCATGCAGCAAAAATTATTAGGTCAGATTGGTTTGGTGTTGGAAGGGATTCGCGTGTTAAACGACCGAGGTAGTGTGACATTAACGACCGGTATCATGAGTCATGATTTTGTTAAAAATGGTACGGCAGCATCTTTAGTTAATAATGCAGTTAATGGTTTTGTGAAAGCGGCAGCGCTCGATATGCCGCGGGGTATTCGTATCAATGTCGTGTCGCCAGCTTTACTGGATGCATCCGCTGAATTATATTCTGAGCTGTTACCAGGCTTTGAGCCAGTAGCATCTGATAAAGTTGCAAGAGCTTATCGAAAAAGTCTTTATGGTATTCAAACCGGTAGAGTATATGAGGTTAATGCCTAAGTTATGAAAATTATTTTTGCAGGAACTCCAGAGTTTGCGCTACCCGTGTTGGCAGCGTTACACGAATCACAACATCAAGTGGTAACTGTTTACACGCAGCCTGATCGTCCTGCAGGACGAGGCCGTAAGCTAACGCCTTCACCCATTAAACAATATGCATTGCAGCATGGTTTAACGGTACATCAACCTGAACATTTTAATGATCAAGAAACGTTGCAGCAATTGCAATGCTTGCAAGCAGATGCAATGGTAGTGGTGGGTTATGGTATTTTATTGCCGATCACAGTGTTGAATACACCAACCTATGGATGCATTAATATTCATCCTTCATTGTTGCCTCAATGGCGTGGACCGACTCCTGTGCAATATGCCTTGTTGAATGGAGATGCGATGACGGGTGTGAGTATTATGCAATTGACGAAGGGCATGGATGCGGGGCCGATTTATTTGCAAGAGCAATATACGATTAAAGGTGATGAAACGGCGGGGCAACTGTATGAGATTTTGTTTGAATGGGGTGCGGAGTTGCTATTAGGTGTTTTAGACTTAATTGCAACAGGCCAGATCGAAACGACACCACAAAATAACGATGAAGCTACCTACACGCATAAAATAAAAAAAACAGATGCTGCAATTGATTGGCATCAATCTGCTGCAATGATCGCGAGGCAGGTGCGTGCCTACAATGCTTGGCCGGTCGCGCATACTGAATTTCAGGGCAAAAACTTACGAATCTGGCAGGTGGAGACGGTGGCGGGCACATCGGATCAACCGCCTGGGACATTTATCAAAGTGAGTCAACAGGAATGCCATGTGGTCACTGGTGATGGCTTGCTGCGTTTGGTGTCAGTTCAACCCGCCGGTAAGCAGGTCATGCCAATAGAGAATTTTCTGAAACGTACAGCGATCTAATCAAAATTTGCGCAGAAACTCGGAATAAGATAGTATGACTGTTTTCAAAGAGTAAGACGGTCAAATGAAAGCAAAGATTATCGGTGGAATTTTATTAATTGTGGGCACCTCCATTGGCGGAGGTATGTTGGCGTTGCCAATGGCAACGGCTCCGGGCGGATTTGTTAATTCTATTTTGTTATTTTTAGGTGTTTGGGTTGTGACCGTTGTTGCAGCTTTCTTATTGTTGGAGGCCAATTTGGCGTTGCCTGCAGGTACCAACATGGTATCGATGGCGCGAAAAACATTGGGGCCGCTCGGACAAATCGTAACCTGGTTTCTATATTTAATGTTACTGTATGCATTGATCTGTGCTTATATTGCAGGCGGCAGTGATTTATTTCAAAGTATTATGGCCGCGTTACACGTTCATGTGAGCACAACGCTATCTTCTATTTGTTTTACTGTCTTGTTGGGTTCGGTTGTGTTTTTTGGCATTAAGGTCGTGGACATCACCAATCGAGGTTTGATGACGGTAAAATTATTATCCTATGTCTTACTGGTGTTGTTTATTAATCCTCATGTAACTTTGAGTCACCTTTCAGTCGGTCGGATGAAATTATTATGGCCGGCGATGTTGGTGGTGGTTACCTCATTTGGCTACTCGGTTATTATTCCAAGTTTGCGTAGTTATTTTGATAGTGATGTAAAGAAATTGCGTTGGGTCTTGGCAATTGGTAGTTTAATCCCTTTAATTTGTTATTTATTATGGGACATGGCTGTTCAAGGCAGTGTTAATCATGTGGCGCTAGTAAAGTTAGCGCAGTCGCAACATTCAATTAGTGACCTCACCTCAGCATTAAGCATGGAAGTGCAGAGTCGGTGGATTGCTTATTTGGCACACATATTTACCTATATCTGTATCACGACCTCGTTTTTGGGCGTGTCGTTATGCATGACTGATTTTCTAGCGGATGGTTTGCAAGTCAATAAAGAAGGTTGGTCTCGTTGGTTGGTTATTGGCTTAACTTATTTACCACCATTGTTAATCATCATTTTTTACCCGAATGCATTTATAAGAGCACTTGCTTATGCGGGGCTGGTGTGTGTGATACTGTTAATGTTATTACCAAGTTTAATGTGTTGGCAGATTCGATATGTAAGACAATTGCCTCAAACCTATCAGTTCTTTGGCGGTAAAGCAGTTGTGGCTCTTGAGATATTAGTATCAATAGTGTTAATTTTGGTGGGTGTATTTCAACTCCACTGGTAGGAATTTTTATGTTGATAATTTTGGATCGCGATGGCGTGATCAACCAGGAATCAATTGAATATATTAAATCACCGCAAGAATGGATTCCAATTGAAGGAAGCCTCGAAGCTATCGCAAAACTGAATCGTGCGGGTTACAAAGTTGTTATTGCTACTAATCAATCAGGCGTGGGGCGTGGTTATTATAGTGAAGACACATTGAATCAGATTCATCAAAAATTACGCGATGAACTTAAGGTGTTCGGCGGTCATGTTGAAGCTATTTATTTCTGCCCACACACGCCCGATGAGAAATGTGGTTGTCGCAAACCTGAGCCAGGCATGTTGTTGCAAATACAAAAAGATTTCAATTGCGATTTATCCCAAACAACTTTTATCGGTGATAGCTGGCGTGATGTGGGTGCTGCACGAGCGGCAGGCTGTAAGCCCATTTTGGTTAAGACGGGTCATGGAGAGGAGTCTGTGCAAAACATCGAGGAAATAGAATCAGTATCGGTTTATGATAATCTGGCTGCGGCAGTGGATGCGATATTATAATTTTACAGGTGCAGTGTCATGCAAGTTGTCGACACGGTAATTTGCATTAAGAAAACGCCAAGTGCGATTAAGATACTGGTGATGCGTTTTTCTTTAGGGCGTGATTTCGCTAAATAATACGGAATAGCAACGGCAGCAAGTAATATAATGCAAGCTGCAAGTGTGTGGCGTTTGCCGTCATAATGATTAATCTCAACGTCAAGATAGAACCAATTTAATATAAAGTACATGCCTATCGCCACATTCAAGAAGCTAAAACCGATTGGGTGCATGGCTGCGAAAGGGTGTAAAAATAAATAAATCACCGGAAATACGATGAAACCAACCACGGCAAATGCCCTGAATTTCTTATACTTATCAATTTGTTGCGGCGACAAAGCCTGTGCGCATTTATTGTTCATTGAGCTAGTATAGGGGCGCGCATGGGGCTTGTCAAATTATCGGATCTCGAATGAGTCGAATGGTTCAAATGGAATCTCATCCCAATGGAAAACATTTATTTCAGCTGCGGGAGGACCGCCAGCTTGAATCCATTCGTTAAATAATGCTATATCTTCTGATGCGCCACACACAACCAATTCAACGCTGCCGTCTTTTTGATTTTTTACCCAGCCAGTTAGCTTGTGTTGGTTTGCTTTTTTCAGCGCATTTTTGCGAAAGAAAACGCCTTGCACGGTGCCGTCAAGGGTTGCTTTTATACAAATGGGATCACTCATGATGTCTCCTTAAGACTCTTAAATTACCTTGGCAAACAAGGTAGTCCAGCTGCCATCATTAAATATTAATGCGATAGGAATGTTCTGGTCTTTTTTAAGTTTCTCTTTTAGACCGATTAGCATAATGTGTGGGCCGTTTCGTTTAAGATCTTTTTCGGAATGTGGCTTGATGAGGATATCATCAATTTGACGCATGCGTTTATGTGCATGATGTTGTGTTAAATGTAATTGCACTTGTTCGGCCACAGGGCTGAACGCGGCGATAAGGCGATATGTTTTGCGTCCGGTATTCTTTATTTCCATGGAGACAGCGGCAGCATGATCTCTGGTTGCGTGAATGTTAATTCTGGGTATTTTTACAAAGATGACGTTTGAAGCAATTTCCGGTGTTGCCATTGCAGTGCTCATGAAAGCCACTATTGCGATGGCAAGAATATTTCTGAGTAATCGATATGATTTCATTGTTGACCTCTTTATTGTTCATAAACACAAATCAATATTTAACACCTTCTGTAAACATTGTGCAACATTTAGATATTATAATGCAACGTGCGAGATCCACTGCCCACCATTTTCCGTGAAGTCTTTTTCTTTATCAAAGATTTCATTCTTATGGTTCCAGGCAAACAAGCAGCAAACATCGGCACCACAGCTTGAGAACTCGCTGTATGGCAAAATAGGAATGTAAGTTCCTGGGGTGAACTTGCCTTGTTTTAAAGGGGTTGTGTCATAAATGCAGTCAATTAATTCTGTCCCAATACCACAATAGTTTAATACGGTTGTGCTCTTTGCAGTGGCAGCATAACCGACCACTTTCTTTCCCTCAGCTTTAGCTTTTTTTAACTTATTAACAAGTGCAGCTTTAGATTCTTTGCAGTTTTGTTCGAATGTTTTGCAGAAACTGGTTTGATCTAACGCTAATTTTTTTTCATGGGACAGCCATTTTTCTATTGCTGGACTGCAAGGTTCGGCAGTATCTTTTGCAAACGTGTAACGCATGGATCCACCGTGAGTTTCTAGTGGTGTGACATCCACTAGTTTTAATCCATGTTTTTCGAAAATATTTTTTACCGAGTGGAGTGAGAACAAATAAATATGTGCACCGTATATTTGGTCGTAAGACGTTTTCTCAAAAACGTTACCAAGGTAGGGGTCTTCAAATATAAGGTGGCCGTCAGGCTTCAGTAAAGCACACACACCTCTAGCAACACTATTGAGATCTGCAATATGGCACATAACATTCGCGGAGTATATCACATCAAATTGCCCATTTTGTTGTTTTATGTTCTCTGCAGTTTCGTCGTTGAAGAAAACGCAACTGGTTTTAACGCCGTGTTTATTTGCTTCTTGTGCTACATTTTCAGAGGGTTCGATGCCGAGATGGTGCATGTTTTTATTGGCGAAATGCTCAAGAAAGGCGCCATCATTACAGCCTAGCTCACAAATTGAGAAATCAGGGTTTTTGCAATATTGATCTTCAATTTCTTTAGCAAGACTTCGAAAATGTTGGCTCATTACCTTCGACGATCGCGTAAAGAAAGGGTACTGCGAATGGAACATCTTTTTAGGGTCTGGCTGTTCGGTGAGTTGAAATGTTTTGCATTGATTGCAAAATGCAGGAGACATATCAAAAAAGTATTCTTGATGCATCTCGTCTTTGGTAAGAAAATTATTGGCGATGGGCATTTTGCCAAAAGTCATAAACGGCTGTATTTTTTCGGAGCATATTCTGCACTTCATGTGGGTACCTCAATTAACAATATTCACTTATATCAATATGGGCTGAAGAGTTCAAGAGGCCCTGTTTAATAGGGTATACCTGGTGCTGGGTCAGTGATTACTGTAGTATGGCGCATTATGAAAGTCGCAATTGTTCTAATGAAGTACAGCTCCTATGGTGGTAATGAGCGCCAGGCTGCTCTTGTGGCAAAAGGGCTTGCGCAAAAAGGCATCAATGTTACGGTCATTGCCAATAAATGGCTTGCAGAGCCCGCTGTTGATATTGATTTTGTTCAAATTCCAATTATCTCACTGACATCCTGGTTAAAAATTTGGAGTTTTGCAAAACGCAGCCGTGAATATCTTAAGAAACATTCGTTTGATGTTGTGATTGGATTTGATCGTAGCTATTTAATGGATGTTTATTGTGTTGGAAATGCTTGTCATCGTAGTTGGTTGCAGTTCCGAATGAGCCAACAAAATATCCTGAAAAATATTTTTATGCGGTTCACTTTGACGCATTATGTGATCAATCATATTGAAAAGAAGATGGCACAACGTATTCGAGAGACCGATGGCCGAGTTGTGACACTATCGGAAATGGGAAAACAGCAGCTGCAACAACATTATGCTTTAGATGATAGTGTTTTTGTTAAAATACCACCGGCTTTGAATGTGCAACGCTTTTTGCAAGTGGATAAGCCGTTGCAAAGAAAGCTATTTAGAGAACAACAAGGTATTCGTGATACGACAAAAATTATTTTACATGTCGGCGGCGGATTGCGCATTAAAGGTTTGTCTGCAACATTAAAAACGATGCAATTATTACAACAACAAGATGTCATTTTGTGTGTTGCGTGTAATGATAGATCTGGAGTGGCTCATTTTTCTAAAATGAGCAAGGTGCTGGGGATTGAGCCGAGAGTGAAGTTTCTAGGAGCAGTTGATCAGGTTGAGAATTTATATGCGGCTGCAGATTTATTGGTAATGCCGTCGTTGTTTGAGACATTTAATGTTGCTGTGGTTGAAGCGCTAGCAACAGGGTTGCCGGTTATTGTGGGTGAGGGAGCAGGGGTGAGCGAATGGGTGAGGCATAGCCAGCTTGTAGAAACAATTCCCGTGCCGGCAGATCCACAAGTATTGAGAGTAATGATACAGAAGATGTTGGCGACGGATCCAGCGCCTTGTGATGTCAAACTAGAGAATTTTTCTGATAATAAGGTGATTGCCGAGTATTACAATTTAGTGAAGGAGATTGGAGTGGAAAAGAAGATAAAAATAACAGTGATAGTTGCTACCTATAATGCATTAGCATCATTGAAGTTAGTGTTGCGTTCGATGGAGCGACAAACTTTTAAAGATTTCGAAGTGATTTTAGCAGATGATGGATCTAAAGAGGAGCTGGTTGATTGGGTGCGATCCTATCATGCAGATTTCCCGCTCATACATATTTGGCAAGAAGACAAAGGATTTCGTAAGTGTCGGTCGTTAAATCGGGCTATTCAGAAAGCGAGAGGAACATATCTGGTATTTGCAGATGCGGATTGTATTTTAGCAAAAGATTTTTTAATGCAGCACTGGCGGGCACGTGAGAAAAATAAATTTGTAGGCGGTCAGAGAGTACGTATTCGTATTAAAGAAGTGCCAAATACAACACTTGAAATGGTGGATCGAGGCTGTTTTGATCGTTTTAATTTAAAGCTATTATGGTATTCCATTGTCGGGCGATATTCTTATTATGAGGAAGCGATACGTTTGATTGGTTGGTTTAGAAAGAGTAAATTTAACTTTTTAGGTTGTAATTTTTCCATTCACAAGGAAGATATTCTGAGGGTCAATGGATTTGATGAGGATTATGAAGTGAGAGGCGGTGGTGGAGATACTGATATTGGGTTTCGTATGCGAAAAATTGGCATGCAGATGAAGTCTGTACGCTATAAAGCAATTCAGTTTCATCTAGACCATAGCAGTACGGAGACGATGGAAGCGGCTGGTAAGCTTTACAATTCAAAGAAGGCAAAGATTGTGACTGAGCAAGATGCGGTTGGTGTCAACAGTATATTTAATGATGTGAGCTAGTAGTAGATGAAAATTATTATTTTACGATCGCTTCTACAAAACACAACCTCCTATTTTTATTATGTTGCGTTGCAACAATTTGGTCATGAGTTGATTGATATTGCTTTTGATCATGAGGCTGAGCAGCCCGAAAGAGTTTTTCCAGATGCAGACTTGTTGATTCTACCAGATTGTGGCTTGCCAAAAGTGTTTCCGGGGTTGGAGAATTTTAAAGGAATGAAGGCTTACATTAGTGTGGATTCGTGTCATAGGCTTGATGTTCATCAAAAATATATCGATCGTTATCAGTTTGATTATGTGTTTGTCGCGCAGAAGCATGTGGTAGATCAGTTGCCTCGAGCCCACTGGTTGCCTTTAGCAGCCTGCCATGAGGCGCATATTTTTTATCCTAAACTGCTTGCAACAACGTTAGGAAATAGAAT
>JAHZIV010000044.1 GCA_022601255.1 Gammaproteobacteria bacterium | reverse complement strand
TCTCTCTAAGTGCGCATCCCGCACGCTTTTACGACGCTCAAAACTATCGTCTGCATCTTCACAATAAATCACGTAATACACTGCAACACCTAGAAATGATAGGTTAAACCAAACAATAACGAAATAATATTACCCGTTGCATCGGCTTTGCTAAGAATAATATCATTCAGCATAATATTAATATCCATTTGCTGCGACATGCTAAATGCACTACCAATACCTACATAAGGTCCGGCAGCACTGTAATTTGAAAATGTCGTTAAATATGCAGCGCCCAAATCACCTGTTAAATTAATTCGATGTGACACGGGCAAAAAACCACGCACACCTGCATGCATGCCCAATGCTATTCCACTAAAGTAATACCCACCGCCACCTACAATTGCAATTGCCGGTGTGAAATTATAGCCTAACTCGAGCTGCCCCGTGATGCCTGCGCCACGCGTACTTTTGCTTCCAAGCTGAACTTTTACAACATTGACACCTAAATTACCTGATACAAAACCACCAACATGACTTGCACCACTCTGTCCCGGGTTAAATTGTGAGTCATTGGGTGCTGCAATTGCTGAATCACTGAGTATTAATACCACAAGCGCCGCTAGTAACGTTTTCCATTCCTTCATAAGAAGCCTCCTTTCCCAATCAAATGCTTTAACTGAATGATAGGAGCGAAGCTTAACAGCCTTTTGTCATAAATTCATTTATTATTTGCGCTAATTTCAGGCTTAAGATAAAAAGTTAAAATAACAGCCAACAGTAACCCTGCAGGGAAAATTAAAAATGCCCACTGATAACTCTGAATGTCATAGACATGCAAACCATTCATCATCACCCCTTTCCAAAGCCCCTCAAGAATTGCCCCAACAATATACACAGAAAATCCTGACAACATCACAATCATACTGGTTAGAGAAATTGCAGTCCCTGTTAGCTGGGGAGGAGTATTTTCACAACAAATTGCATAATTAATCGATTGCACACTGGAACATATCCCATACAGTAACAACAATACATAGAGCGCATTCTTAGAGCTAGGCGGCACATACAAGATATAAGCAATGAGCACAGTCGCCATTGCAGTGCCTATTGTAATGGGTAACCGTCTCTGCTTAAACTCATCAGATATCCAGCCCACTACAGGAGCGCCAATGGCCCATCCCAAAAACACCATCGAAGCCGCTAACACCGCATCACGGTGACTAAAGTTAACAACATAAGATAAGTAGGGAACCTGCCAACTTTCAGCAAAACCTGTGAGCGGCATAAACAACAAGCAACCAATAATACCATTCAACCAAATTTGTGGGTTTTTAATTAACTTTTGGATGCCTTGCCACATCTGCTCAAAACTAACGGTATTATCAATATAATCAGGATTTTTAAGCTCCATCCGATTGTCTCTCACGAGAATAAATATAAAAACAGACAACACAAGCCCCACACAGGCAATGATATAACATGCTAACCGCCAACCCTGATGATTCACCAAATCCATCATCACAAGATCGCCAATCACACCTCCCATCATACCCACCGCCATGGTTGTTCCAGAAATAAGCGCAAGACGTTTATGTGACAACCAAATAGTTGCCAGCTTTAATACCCCCACAAAAGCAAACGCACAACCAAAACCGATTAACAGCCTACCGAGACGCGCTACCATTAGCGATTGCATGCTTGCAAAAAAATACACTCCCAAGCTGGATATCAGTGCCGCCATTGTTAACAATCGACGTGGGCCATAGCGATCAATCAATAGACCTACAAAAATTTGCATCGGTGCATAGATATAATAAAAGCTAGCAGAGAGGTTGCCAAATGAACGTGCATTGAGACGGTAGGTATGCATCAGCTGCGGTGTGATGATGCTGGGAGTAATGCGCAACATGTACTCGTAAAAATAAAACAGGATCGCCACGCCACACATCAGCCATGCTAAAAACATCCAACTTTTACTTTGGGAGTTGCGAGCAACTTCAGCCATCTTGGCACCCTCTTCCATGTATCTCAGTTTTTAGCCATCGATAGCGTCTGCTCATCTATGGCCCCTTTTGAATGATAAAGCTCGCTGTGCTGCTCATGTATTATCGCATACACTGCGCTGCTCGCTCACTTTATCTTCCAAAATGGCCGCATAGCTGAACAGCAGGCTAATCATAAATGAACACACCTTAGTTCATTGATAAAATCTGCCTACTAGCAGACCATTCTCAAAAGTACTGAGTTAATCTATCACTTTTACCGATGTTTGACTAATATGGTCAAGAAATCACTTGGAAATGTACGACAAATCAACACTATCCATACCATTTTGCTTGATTATGGGCGTGGTTTTCGTTATATTGGCCAACTAGTTTAAACGAGGTTAGCGATGAAAGCTCAAATTCACCCAAAATATGAAGAAATAACAGCAAGTTGCAGCTGTGGCCACAGCATCAAAACACGCTCAACTGCTTGCAAAGACATTCACCTGGATATCTGCTCTCACTGCCATCCGTTCTATACGGGTCAGCAGAAGATGGTCGATACCGCCGGTCGAGTGGAACGCTTCCGTAAGAAATATGCTCGCAAGAAATAACCTGCAGACAAGACCTTAACAAAATCGAAGTTTGACGATACCTATTTAGTGATCAACAGAAATCACCTTTTTCATTTGATAACTGTACATTTCGTACATACACCTATAAAATATTTTTTTAATTAAATACATGGAGTGTAATATGTATAAAAAATATCTAGTTATTCTGGCGATATCCTGCTTAGTCACACCATTGGCTATGGCAAAATCTAAATCAAATGAGCATAAACATAAATATAAACATTTGCACACACACCACTTTGGTTTTCGGCCTCATTGGAGCTTAGGCGCCGCTTTTGCATACGCTGGCTCCGGACCTTCAATAGGGCTAAACACGAAAACAACTGAGCTAATAGATGAAACATCCGGTAGCGCATACGGTGCTCAGATTTTTGCCGAATATTCATTTATGCCACATTTTTCGATTACTCCCTATATCATGAAGCTTGCTGATGGTAGCATACGATCTTATTCAACCAACTCAAGCTCATATACAGATACGTTAAGCACAAAAACAACTACCGTAGGCGTATTCTTAAATGCAAACATTAACATACATCATGGTTTCTTTGCCAGCGTTGGCCTAGGCCCGCAGATTAACTTTAACTGCGTCAAGGCTGCAGATTTAAATAACTTTTCCATGCAAAGCGGCACCTCTGCATCAGCCATAGCTACACCTCTAGCCGGTAAATTTGAACTTGGATACCATGCAACACATGCGATTACAGCTTCGATTGCATATATGATGTTTGGGTTTTTATCAGGTAGTGATCCAGCCTCAATAGGTAAAGATAAAAATCCCGCTAGAGCATTAGAACAACCGAATATTTGGCTATTTGGACTAAGCTATACCTTTCATTAATACTCAATCATCAAGCCCATTTATCAATTCTGAAATGGGCTTGATTTTTTTTAACGCCTCAAGCACCACTGCGATACCCGCTTGCTCATCACCAGCATGCTCACTCAAATAACGCCGCCAATGCTTCGCACCCGGATACCCAGGAAATAGACCTATCAAATGCCGAATCAATTGACGCAACTTTACACCCGCTGCTAACTGCTGCTGAACATAAGGTAAATAAGCCTCTATCACCTCAAACGGACTTAATGATGCTTTTGAGTCTGTAAATAGTGCTTGATCTACCTGTGCTAACAACATCGGATTCGAGTACGCCTCGCGCCCAACCATCACACCGTCCACATGCTGCAAATGCTTTTGCGCTGCTATAAGCGTTTTAATACCACCATTAATAATAATCTCCAACTCTTTAAAATCTTGCTTTAAACGATACACGCGCTCATACAACAGTGGTGGTACTTCACGATTCTCACGCGGACTCAATCCCTGCAACCAAGCCTTTCGCGCATGGATGATAAATGTCTGACAACCATTAGCAGCCACTGTTTCAATAAAGCCTTTAAAAAAAGCATAATCATCACAATCATCAACGCCAATACGCGTCTTCACCGTCACTGGAATATCCGTTGCTTGTTGCATTGCTACAAAACATTGACCCACTAACTGAGGTTCCTTCATCAAGCAAACACCGAATTTTCCCGACTGCACGCGATCACTCGGGCAGCCAATATTTAAATTGATCTCGTCATAATGATAGTGTTGTGCGATCTCGGCAGATTGCGCCAATTGCCCTGGGTCAGAGCCTCCAAGCTGTAATGCGATGGGGTGTTCTTCGGATGAATAGTCTAGCAGCTTGTCACGATCACCGTGGATGATCGCGGCAGCTGTGACCATTTCGGTATAGAGCAAGGTATGACGGCTTAAGAGCCGCGCAAAATAGCGGTAATGGCGGTCAGTACAGGCCATCATGGGTGCGACGCTAAATGTTCGGTTTATCTTCATATCTGCTCAAAAAATGAGCCATGTTAGCATAAAATACCAAACATTGCTCCTGCTTTTAGAGCCAAAAGCAGAAGCAATGTTTTGGCAAAAATATAATGTGCTATAATTTCAATGGTGTGCACAACAAGGTAGGATCCATGAAGAAATCATCACTTATCACCAGATTGCTGATCGGCTCAATTTTCTGTATCAGCAGCACACTTGCTGTAGCCGCACCGAGCAAGAAAATCATTAAGAACAGCGACAACATCGCACCCGCATCCAAGCCAATCGCCAACATTCAAGGAAATCCGATTGGTAAAAAGGATAACTACACCCTGAATAGCAATAAAGCCGGTGAGCAAACGGTAGAGTGCGTCTTTATCAATAGCGGCGACAAATCTATTCGCTTAAAAATCCGGACAAACCCTACCGCCAAAGCTCAATCGAAAAAAATCCGTCTCAGCAAAGGCAGCACCACACAGCCCTTTCAGCTAATGCAGCGCTTTCATTTACAGCTCGCCAAACATCGGTGGTGCCATAGAGCGCTACCTGCAAAAACACAGAGCACATGGGATTATTGTGCCTATTTTTCCGTATCTGATGCCAAGGTCTCACAAAAAAATCCTTTTACCAAATGGAGCAATGCCATTCACTCAAATACAACCAGCTATAACTGCCGCTTAAAAAAACCCGGCAATAATATTAGTTTTTTCTACTTTAAGTAGACTTATCAGCCCTGAGACTATTGGCCATCGTCGCGTAACCATCTAATAATATGTGCAAATTGATGCATTGTGCTATAATTTTAACCATGCCAGCAAAGTATGACCAAGAAGTTTTTTTTACTGTCGAAGAAGCAGTAGCTGATAAATACAATGACCTCTTTATACGCTCAGGTCACGCCCAAAAAGGCGTTGTTGAAGGCGATAACTATCAATTTATTAACTATATTCCTGAGGGTGACAATGAAGAGGCAAAACGTATATTAGCAACCGTTACCAACAGATCAAGAATTTATATAAAGGCTCATAGTATCTCAGGCACGGTTATGCACATAAAGACGTCGACTCTAAAAGGCGTTGTACTCATTACAACGCTCGTTGAGTTTTTGGGTAGTGCACTGACTCACGACTCATTAAAAGATGCACGCTCTGATCGCAGATTACGCATATCCCTTATAATCTGCCTATCCGGACTGGGTAAAAAAGAGCATCGATTAAGCGCTCACGAACGGCTCTACAAGCCCGATGAGAATTTTGAAGAAAGCTTTGCCGTCATGTTATGCGCATCACTTCATGGTGCTAAGGGTATCTATAGTGATGTTGTCGGCAGAAGGGATTATTCAATAACCACTACCCCCGCACCAGAAGCAATAGGACACATAGGACCGCCCACTCTGACGAATGAAAGACTATCACAGTGGATAAAAAATATGATAAAAAAAGGCGAACTAGCAAAAACATATGCACTCACTAAAGAACTGGGCGTCAAAACACTAAAGAGCGGCAGTTTGAAATTTATTGTCACGGTAAATAGTGTTGGCAAACTGGTGTATTACGATGAATATAAGGACTTTCTCTATAGCCTCACGAAACACGATATTATTCCAGAGCTCAAGGCACATGCCAAAGATATCTTCACTCATAACGGAGCAGAAACTGATGCCTTCAAGTCAATCATGGACTGTGTATCTGTCCTATCAACAAAGGCACAAACATGCCTGTCAAATCAAATCGCCTCTGGTGAAGGCGAAGAACGACCAAGTGCAGAACTTGAAAGATTAGCCAATGGGCATGAAACTGTTACAAAACTATCCGTCGCACCACCTACCTTAAGAGCTGACTGTATCGAGGTATTAGGGATGCTTACAGCGACAAAAGCAACAATGCCTGTGGCGCCACCTGATGATGCTGGATCAGATTCAGATGATGAATTTGGCATCTGTGCTGTAGCTACAGATCCTAGCGTTTACACAATGATTTTATTTGAAACACTTATAAAAAAAGTAAAGGATTTTGCCGCAACCAATGGCATTCAGGACCTGCCGCCATAGAGAGTCTATCCACCTAACTGTGTAAGTAGTCATAAATAATGTAAACTGCCCTCAGGAATGAAGGCACAAATTGGGCATAGCTCCAAGACATTGAAGGGTGAACATGGCGATATTGAGCTACAAACTCCAAGAGATCGTGACAATAGCTTTGACCCTTAACTTGTGGGCAAGCGTCAGACGCGATTTGATGGCTTTGATGATAAAATTATTAGCTTTTATGCACGTGGTCAAAGTACGCAAGATATTCAGGCCCAGCTTAAAGAGTTATATGGTGTAGATGTCTCTTCATCATTAATATCAAACGCTACTGATAATGTGCTTGATGATGTGCGTGCCTGGCAGTCTCGACCTCTGGGTGGCGTCTACCCTATTGTTTATTTAGACTAATGAAGCTGAGCTTGCATTAGAGGCCTTTGCTGAAAAATGGGATAAGCAATATCCATCGATTAGCCCGTCATGGCTAAATCATTGGAAGCATGTCATTCCATTCTTTGATTATCCTGCTGATATTCGCAAGGCCATTTATACCACCAATGCGATTGAATCAATGAACATGACGTTACAATCCGTCCCTATATGTTACGAAACCCAATGTTTATCCATAACAAATAGCCTTACACCTAAACGAATTGTTTATATTTTACACCACCATTGGCGGTTTATATGCTACAATCTAAAAATGAGGCTAATCAACATACTTCTAATATTTTTGCTGGGTCTATTTATTGCAGGCAGCTGCATGGCAGAAGTGACATACCCACCAACCAATTACGCTATATCGGGGTCCTATCTTAAGGTTGGCAATTCAAAATTATGGGTTGAAAAATACGGTCATGGCGCTCCCGCAATCATCTTACTTAATGGTGGGGGTGACACCATTCGTCAATGGAATGCTATCATTCCAGCACTGGCAAAATTCACTACTGTCATCGGCTACGACCGTGCTGGTCTTGGAAAAAGCCCTGCAAATAAAATTTTAAAACCACTTACGGCTCAAACTGTTTCACTACAAATTTTAACAATCATGCAAAAACTTAATATTAAATCACCCGTCATATTAGTAGCACATTCGATAGGCGGGCTCTACCTATCCTACTTTGCCAGGAAATATCCTGACAAAGTTGCTGGTATTGTTATTTTAGATGGTAACAATGTTAGGCAGATATATTGGTCACGACTCAATTTAAAAAAAGCACCTAAAACAAATTTAGCGCATTTGAAGTTTATGCAGCAATATAATTATCAAAAGCAATTAAAAATGCGATATCAAATCAGTCAGCTAATATCATTAAAACATCGAACAGAACAACAACAACTCGATTTAATACATTTTCTAGAAGTAACTGGCAAACCTAAAAGTGCTGACCAAATACTAGCTCTCGGGCCACTACCTAAAGTACCTGCCATTGCATTTTCACAAAACAGCACCACTAACCTTTATGTCTGGCACAATACAATCAGGCAGTTTATTGAGGAAATCCCTTGTGGCTTTTTCTATATTATCCCACACAGTAGCCACTACATCATGATCGATCAACCACTTGCGACAATTGCAGGAATAAAATCAGTGTATGAAGCAATCAAACAGCATCATCATTGTATTAATAAAAAGGTATTAAGCCACAGGCTGCGCCGCACCTTCCATCGTAGCCATTAAAGAATTCACAAAGTTCAAACTTCGCTTTATTTTATCAAAGCTTACACCGAAATCAACTAAGCATGCAATTTCTGTTACGCCTATTTGGGCAAGCTGTTCACAAAACCCTTGGCATTTTTCCACCGTCCCGAGCAACGAAGCTTGTTGGTAGTATCGGTCAAACGTTAACTCATACAGTTCATCCAATAAATCTTCTGGTATGTCTTCGTTTGCCATCTGCAATCCCCCGCTAATTGTACCACCACCTTTTGCTGCCTGTTGTTCTAAATTAACTGCTGTTTTCAAATAATTCAAAAATGGTTTTTTAGCTTCATCCATTACCGCTTGTTCATTTTCATCAATATAGGTATGTAGCATTAATGTCACATCATGGTCATTGGGATTGCGACCATTTTCTAATAATTGCTTCTTATAGAAACCAATCCTCTCTGCCAGTGTCTCAATATCTTGTCCAATCATATGTGTCAAAACATTTGCTCCACACTCTGCGGCAGATTGGTAGGTGTGTTGATTACCCGAGGTTGTCACCCATAAAGGAATATTATTTTGATATGGCTTAGGGAACACTTGTATTGTCAATTCTTTATCAAAAGAATTTTTAACTTTCTGCTTCTCACCTGACCACCACTTTCTGATTTCGTTAATTTGTTGATACATTATCGAATGGCGTTTTTCATAGCGTTCTGGGTAAAAAATAAAATCATTCACATTCCAGCCCGAACCAAAAGAAATCCCTAACCGCCCTTTAGATAAATTATCCACCACTGACCAATTTTCTGCAGCACGAATAGTGTTATGTAATGGTGAGATGAAACTACCAGAACGAATGCTGATGTTATGTGTAATCGCAGCAATCGCTGCTGACGTAATAGCCGGGTTGGGGAAAATGCCACCGAAATAGTCAAAGTGGCGCTCAGGCGTCCAAATACTACTAAAACCTTGGGTATCAGCATATCGGGCAATATCTAGTAGTAAGTCATAACTTTCACTAACATCTTCACAATCACAAGAAAAAAACATTACCCCAAACTTCACAACACTATCTCCTCTTCAACTTTCCTTAATTTTGATAAATACGAATATGCTATAGGAACAACAAATAACGAAAATATAGTGCCAAAAAATAAGCCCCCAACCAACACCCAACCAATCTCTTGCATCGCATGAGAACCCTCCCCGGATGACAAAGCTAATGGCAAAGAACCTAAAATCATGGCGAGTGACGTCATCAATACAGGTTTTAGACGCATTGTAGCTGCATGAGTAATTGAATCAGCAATGGATCTTCCTTCCTTCCTCAATATATTAGCAAAGTCAGTGATGAGAATACCGTGCTTAGTAATTAAACCTATCAATGTTAATAAACCAACTCGTGTATAAATATTCAATGTACCATGTGCCAAATATAAGACAATGGCAGATCCAATAAACGTCAACGGAATGGTTAACAAAATAATAAACGGATCATAAAAACTTTTGAATTGAATCGTTAACACTAAAAATATCGCGACTAATGCTACAATAGTCAGCATTTCCATGTTACCACTTGCCTCAATAAAACGCTTACTCGGCCCCGTCCAAGCATACTGCACATTATGTGGTAAATTTTGCTGTGCTATTGATTCTAACTTTTTAATTACCTCACCAGTTGTATAGCCCGGTGCAACCGATGCCTGTAAACGCGCCGCCGGAAGAAAGTTATAATGCGACAATACTGCTGGTGCCACAACATTTTTCTCAGTAACCAAATTAGATAACCTAATCAGTATCCCCGTTGTTAAACTCTTTACATATAGTTTATCCAGCCTATCTAAATTAACTCTATCTTTTGCAGGCAACATAAGCACAATGGGATAATCCACTCCCATTACTGTATAATCGTTTTCAGCTTGGTAGCCTCCATACAAGGTACTAATACTTTCTGATATTGAAGATAATGGCACTCCCAAATCCATTGCTAATCGCCTGTTGATATTTATATTTATTTGTTGTGACTGAAAGTTTAAATCGCTCTGCACAAATGAAAAGCCTTTATAGCGTCGTGCAGCCTTCACAAGTCGTTGCATGATATCATTCAACTTGCGGTAGCTACCATTAAAGCTAACTGCCATTGAGACCGCTCGACTGTCGTCAGCTGCCCCAAATAATGCCAAACTTCTTGTATTGATAAGATCTGTAGCATCTTTTTTGGCAGCCATTGTATTCACTTTCTGCATAACTTGGTCTGTATCTTGTTTACGCTTATTGGGTGGCACCAATATTGCAGTTACGTCAACACTCCCTTCTTTATAATCATCATTTGCTAATACATATTTCATCTGCGGAACACCCTGTAGCAGAGCGCTTAATTTATAGGTTTGTCGATGCAAATACTGCGGGCTAGAGTTATAAGGGATACCGATACTAACTTTAAACTTACCATAATCTTCAGGAGGTAGTAACTCTGACTTCAAGTGTGAAAAACAATATAACCCTATTATAACGAAAACCAGGCATGCTAATATGGTCACTACCCTATGCTTTAATACCCGCT
Source organism: Gammaproteobacteria bacterium (assembly GCA_022601255.1). Lineage (GTDB taxonomy): Bacteria > Pseudomonadota > Gammaproteobacteria > Coxiellales > Coxiellaceae > JAHZIV01. Next base: position 3,887 of record JAHZIV010000044.1, on the reverse strand, counting down.
TTAACAACACCAAATATCCTTGTTGTAATTTAGAAAAGTGCGAGTCAAGCCAATGCATATAATTATTCTGCAGTGCTTTTTCAGTTAAGACACGACTGCACATGGTGGGCGTCAACGTTAATGATAAAATACCTGACAAAACCACAAGTGCTGCTAACGTATACGCAAATGGTCGAATAAGATCGCCTGTAAACCCATGGATCAATACAATTGGAAGGTAGACCACAACCAGTGTACAAGTCATTGCGATAACAGCAAACCCAATTTCTTTAGCGCCATAATATGAGGCTTTCACCCTATCTTTAAGGCGGTGAAAATGGCGCATGACATTTTCCAAAACAACAATAGCATCATCAACTATCAAACCGATTGACAGCACAATTGCCAACAATGTCATAATATTAATAGTGAAACCAAAGCAATAAATAATAGCAAACCCTGCTATTAAGCAGATAGGCACGATAACAATAGGAATGATAAACAATCTAAACGAGCCCAAAAATACAAATACTACTAGCGAAACCAAAATAATGGCCAAAATAATTGCCTTATATACTTCATTAGTCGCATCTTGTATATAGCGACTTCGATCCAATAACACTTTAACCTGTAAGTTAGGGGGCAACTTATCCTGCAGTGATGCAATTACAGAACTAACACGCTTGGCCACAATAATATTATTAGCACCTGACTGGGGCAATACATCAACCACAAAACCCGGCATGCCGTTAATCAAACTAATATTTGTGATGTTATTTGGACCCAACATGACCGTTGCTACATCTTTCACTCGAACAACAGTATCTTGGTCAATTCGTTTAATAATAACTTCTCCAAGTCTTGACAGCGTATCAGGCTTGCCTGAAACTTGCAGTGGAAATCCTTGATCATTATTATTTATACTACCACCTGAAGCGGGTAAATTTGCAGCATCTAAAGCTGTAGCAACCTCATTAGTCGTCACGCCATATTGCGATAACTGCTTTGGATGTAGCCAAATTCGTACTGCATAATCATTTTCATGCTCAATGCTCAATTCACCTACCCCAGGAACATTACGCAAAATATTCATCACATGATCACGGGCATAAGTGCTTAGCGCAGCTTGAGTGGCATCTTTCGAAAACACCCCAATATACATAATCGTATTTGAATTACTATCATCATCTATTTGAATGCTTGGCTGAGTTGCATTGTGGGGCAACTTACTACGAATCATTGCTACCTCATTTTGTAAATTAGAAATAACACTGTTTACGTCTGCTCCTGGCAAAAATGTAATATGAACATGACTCTCACCAACCGCACTAAATGACCTTACTGAATCAACACCCTTTGTCCCTCGAATAGCATCTTCAATTTTAGTCGTAATTGCATCTTCCATAAATTGAGGGCTTCCACCTGAATAATTTGTGATGATAGAAGCATCCATTACTTGGAATTTTGGCAACGCGTTCACGGATAGTTTAAAAAAACAAAAAACACCCGCAACAATCAACACTAACGCGAGAGAGTAAGCAATAATCGAATTTTTTATACAGTAGCCTGAAATTTTCATAGGCATTTACTCAGTGTGTTGCAATTTTTACGGGATCATTATTTTTCACATTATAGGCAAAACTTGTTATGACTTGATCACCCGGGTTTAATCCACTTTTTATAATAACATCATTATTATAAGGTATAGGCAACAAAGTAACTTTTACTTGTTTTGCCCTATTATTGACAACTTTAAACACATACTTTCCTGTTATATTGGCCCTGACAGCAACACCCGGTATTACTAATACCTTATGTACTGGCTGTATAGTTTGGATGATTTGTGAAAACATTCCTGGCAACTGCTTTCCATCACTATTATTTACATAGGCTTCGAGCCCAATTGTGCGCGCACCTGGATTTATCTTAGACGCAATAAAGGTAACTTGGCCTTGATAGTATTTATTTTTTATTGCTGGAATACTCACAAGTACGCGTTGTTTCATTTTGACAAGATCAGCATCACTGCCTGGCAACTGATAATCAACTTTCATTACATCAGTATTGACTATATTCGTCATCGGATTGCCCACATTAACAAAGGCACCAAGATTAACTGCGCGCTTACCTAAGTGACCATCATAAGGCGCAATCACTTTTTTATATTTTAATACTGCCTTTAAACTTTGAACTGTAGCTTTTTGTGTTTGTAGCTTAGTGGCAATAATGTCCCAGCTATGCTGACTAATTGCACCTGATTTCAATAGTGGCTTATCACGCTCATAATTAATCTGCGCCAATCGTAAATTTGCTTCTGCTACTTTTAGGTCTGCCTGCGCTTTACTATCATTGAGTTGAAATATCACATCACCTTTCTTAACTGCACTCCCATTAGGAAAAAATATTTGTGTAATAATACCACTTGCTTCTGGACGTATAATGGTACTCTTACTTGCTTCGAGCGAACCATATGCTGTCAACGTTATAGGGCGATTAACATAATGGGCAGCGGTTACTGTTACTGTTTGTAATGAAGTGTGTGGTTTTGCTTTATCAGAGTCACGACAACCTAATAATACTAGGAAAATCAAGCACATTATAATTGAACATAATTTACGCATCGAATAATCATAACACTATTTTTAGTCAATGAAAACCCCTTAAATAGCGAAGAAAAACTGCCTGTTTTCCTTCGCCATTAAGATCAATATGATATCTACTTACAAGGAGCATTTTTAGTTCCATCCGGCATAGTAGCGCCACATAAATTTCCGGCCTTTTCAAGCTGCTTTATTTTCACCTTAGCACCTGATAAGTTTGCATTTGATAAGTTAGCACCATCAAAGTGAGCCCCAACAAAATCAGCTCTTTGTAGATTCGCATTGGAAAAATTAGCATCATTTAGTTTTGCACCCACAAATCTAGCATCCCCTAATATAGCATTTGAAAAATTAGCATTCGATAAATTAGAGCCAACGAAATATACGCCTTGTCCATTTAGGTTATGAAGGTCTGCGCCAGTCAGATCGGAGCCAGAAGCACGCCCATTTTCAAAGTTGATGGAGTAAGCTGAGGCTTTCTCAAGCTGAGTTCCAGAAAGATTAGCAGAATTTAAATTCATATTATGCATTGAAACACCAGTCAAGTTTGCTTGATACAAATCTGCATTATCGTGGTTAATGGTTTTTTCTGCTAAATTTGCACCACTGAGGTTACACTGCTCACATGCGTTTGTCTTTTGGTATTTTTGCAAATCTGCTGGTGAATACGCTAACGCAGTCATGCTACACCCCAAGGCAACACATGCCATTATTATATGATTTTTATTAATCATTAGTAGTCTCCTTTTAGTTTGATTTAACTATGCGTGTTCGCAACAACATGAGTGCTGCCACATAGGACATTATCACCAACCCCAGTATAACAGACACTGTTAACACTACTGAGAACTCTGTGATTCCGAAAAAACTATAACGATACGCATTAACAATGTACGTGATAGGATCAATATATGATAACCATCGCCATGAATGAGGCAATTGATCCAAGGAATAAAATACTCCTCCCAAAAAAGTCATTGGGGTTAATGCAAATACCAAGATAACATTTATGTCCTCAAACTTTCTAGCAAATACACCATTAATGAAGCCAGCAATTGCGAATAAAACTGCCGTTGCAACAATAATCAACAACATCAGAGCTAAATGGATTATTTGAATTTTCATCATAATAATCGATACAATGCCAATTGCAACCGCAATGGTGAAGCCACGTACAACACCACCTGCAATATAGCCTAGTAATAACGTCGTTGGATAAACGGGCGACACAATAATTTCTTCGATATGCCTCATTGTCTTGGCTAAATTTAAAGAAGAAGACACAAAAATTGATTGCTATTAACGACC
>JAHZIV010000043.1 GCA_022601255.1 Gammaproteobacteria bacterium | reverse complement strand
TGACTGTAAAGACTTCGCAGATAGAGAGTTTAAGGGTATTACAGGTTTTCAATATGCCCTCTGGGCGTTAGATTGGCACATGTGGGAGATGATTGTAGGATATTTAGAGGAGATGGATCCAGATGCAGCGCGCGAACAATGCCGAGAACAAGAAGCTGTAACACAAGCTTTAGGTTATGGTAATCATTATGATCTCGAAGAGCTGATAGGTGCCTTGAAGAATTATAGTAGTCAGTATATTGCTCTGTCTTCAGATAAAAAATGGGATGCTGTTAATAGTCTTTGGGTATATTCTGTTGGCGGTGCTCAAAAGAAAATGGTAGCACATGTTGCGCAAGAATATTGCCATCCTGATAGACCTCTTGAGCCGATCCCTGATTTCTCACAAAAGCCATTTAAGCGACAGTTTAAAACGTATGATGATGGTGACTGGAGAACGGATGTTTATAATGATGGTCCACTTGGTGGTAAGTCTCAACTTTCTTCTTTTTCGGGTTTTGCTTTTTGCCGCGGTCCAGCCAAGACACCAATTTGTTATGTGCCAATTGAGGGAGGGGAGTCACGTGAGTTAGTGACGGCTCTGGAATGCCTAATGGCTATTGTGCCGATGGCAGACAAGCGTGCACTTTCGAAGCTCCATAAAGTCCGAATGTCTCAGCTTACAGAAGTGCGACAGCGCTTGTCAGTTGCACCATCGCCGCCACATCCCTAAAATTTCCTCACAAGGTGGAGTCGCTACCCCCACCAATAATTTCCGATAAATTTCCATGTCGGAATTATTAAGCAGCATCTTCAAATTCATCAAAATCTATTCGTTGAACTTTCGGTTTTTTTGCTATCCATAGATCATAGTGCGCTTGCATGACTAGCCAGCTTTCAGGACTTCTACCAAGTGCACCAGATAAACGATAAGCCATTTCAGGTGACACACCGCTTTCACCATTAATAAGACGATTAATAGTAGACGCTGAGACATCTAATTTCTTCGCAAGTTGCCTAACGCTTATATTAAAAGGGCTGAGGTAAGTTGCTTTTATAAAGGCGCCTGGGTGAGGCGGTAAATGCATAGTCATTAGTGATAATCCTCATAGTTTAAAACGTAAACGTTGCCATCGATAAATTCAAAGGTTAGCCGCCAATTTTTATTGACACGTATCGACCACTTACTTTTTTTCACTCCTTTTAAACGGTGTAACCGATAACCAGGGATATTCATATCTTGAATGGTTTGTGCTGTGTCCAATGCCGTCAATTGCATCTTAAGTCGCCCAGCATGCCCTGTAGTGATACCGTGTGTTTTACCCGTTTCATAAAACAAGCGTAATCCCTTATGCTTAAAGCCTTTAATCATGACTAATTGTAGCGTATTGCGCAACACAAATCAAGTAATAGCTTATCAGTGACAGCCAAATGGTAATATCGCCGCGCATCTTCATCTTTTTATTATAGTCAGACCAATCGCGCTTAGGTTGTTCACGACGTATTTTCGATCGACGGCGGTAGAATTTATTATGCTTAAATGGCATGAATGGCTCCAAACTGTACAGAGTTATAGGTGATCAAGTGTTGCTCTTAATAGCTGATAATGATACTTTCTTGGGGGCTACGAAACAACCTCCAGCGGTGTTACAAAAGCCATCCAACATTAGCTGTGATAAGGGAGGTTTAATAGGGGTCATTATGGGGCATTACAGTTTGTGTTGAAACATATTTTGAATGGTCTATGCACAGCGGCTTCTGTAGCTGTTCCCTTTATGATCAATCGTTTGTTTCTGTCAAATAGGTATAACGCTCCAATTTTTCTGCAATCTCACAAGCCCTTTCTTGAGTGGAGCGCTTTTGATGATGATTGGCTTCTAAATTTAAACTATCAATTATCACGCTCAAGCCATATTCATCGATAACAAGATGTACTACTCCGGCTTCATTGGATTGGGTGTTCTCTAGGGTGACAAGTAGGTCATCTGGTAAAGCATACCAAATTAAATCTACAATGAAGTCTCGGTCCTCTTCATAAAGCTTAATGTCAATATCTTTAACTGTCATCTTTTCACTCCTAAATTGCAAACAATAGATAAAATAAACCAACATTCTGGGCGTTCTGTTTTTTTGTCTCCTTTATCTCTGGGCTATATCATTTGTGTATTTAGTTAGGCGAGAGAGTAAAATAAGCGATATAAGATCCAATGTAAATGATCCAAGTGTACGGAATATATTATGGACCAAACGGGTTGTTTTTTGGTTTTTTATTTACCACTTGTTCTTGATTGTTTCATGAACAGTGGTATATAATGCCCCAAACACGATAAATGTAGATATTCAAACAGCAGGTTTTTTATGACGTTATACGCATCATTCTCAAAAAATACGATTCGCTTTGGAAAAGTGGCGATGTTTTTATTTGCTGTGAGTGCGTCTGCGGCAACAAATTTCTTTACGGTGATTAGTGTTGATGGGGCTATACGTGCTTGTTCTAATGATACGGAAGCAGTACTTGAAGAAACCAAGTGTGGCCAAAAAAACATGTCTTTGGCATGGTTATCATTATTCGTTTATATTGTGACAGCGTTGTATAGTGTTTTTAAAAACTTTGATGTAGCGGAGAGTATGTTTTCAGAGCTTGATGCTGCTGCATTAGATGCATTTGAAACATCGTTAAGAACTGATAACCCTTTGCCGGATAAGCGGGGGCAAAGGCAAAAGAATGAAG
>JAHZIV010000042.1 GCA_022601255.1 Gammaproteobacteria bacterium | reverse complement strand
CTGTTTGGATTTCACTTTTTTGCCCAAAACGCATCATGTTGTTAATGGTTTGTTGAAATTCATCAAAGGGTGAAATATCAAAATGAAAACTCATAATACCGATGAGGTGTTCGTCTTCATCCATTAGCTTTGTGCTAACCGATTTCATCTTATGTCCATTCCAATTATGTTTTAGGTATGTATTCGATACAACATGGGCACTGTCAGGATGCTCATGCTCATTGTAGTTTGATGGCTCAGCAGACTCTCTGTTAGATATGTTGTTGAAAATGGCATAGATTTGATGGCCAATTGCGTCGTGAATAACAACTTCGACGTGGGGGCTAAATAAGCCCTCAACAGCTTTGGCAACATGAATATAGCGATTTAGCTTTTTGTGATGTGGTTGACTGTCCATCTTATTCCCTCCGTCCATATGAGATAATATAGTCTAAATTGCATAATTTAACAACAAAATAGCGTCACTTTAATTTAACCAATTGATTTTTATCGTTTAAATATATTTAAAGTCTGGGAAGTTGCGAGCGAGTGTCTCCACGTATGAGATAGGTGTTGCATGAATCACAGTCGTTTAAGCTTCTTTATTACTTTGAGCGATCAGGGTCTGTAACATTTTCTGAATACGCGTATTACCACAGATAACGGTACCGTTGTCTAAATAAGCTTTACGATCATGGTAATCACTGACGGCACCGCCAGCTTCAGTCACTAAAAGGGCGCCAGCAGCAATATCCCAGGGGGACACGTTTGCCTCCCAATAACCGTCAAAGCGACCAGCAGCAACATAGGCCATGTCCAGTGCAGCAGAGCCAGCACGGCGCATGCCGCCACAGTGGCTGAATACTTTTTCAAAAATATTTAAGTAGGATTTAATTTGTTCTGGGTTTTTAAAAGGAAACCCTGTTGCAATCAAGCTGTTTTCAAGCTTTTTATTCTGTCTGACTCGAATCTTGCGATCGTTAAGTGTGGCGCCTTCACCACGGCTGGCAGCAAATAACTCCTGCTTAATCGGGTCATAAACGACGCCGATTTCGAGGCGGTCCTTATATTTTAATGCAATTGAAATCGCATAATGTGGTACACCATGGGCAAAGTTCCTCGTTCCATCAATGGGATCGATAATCCAGCAATAATCGTCCTTCCCGTCAGATTGACCCGATTCCTCTGCTAGGATAGCATGGTCCGGATAAGATTTACGGATATGTTCGATAATGCATTCTTCAGACTGCCTGTCGACTTGTGTGACGAGATCATTGGTATTTTTGTCTTGCACTTCAACCATGTCCATTCGATCAACGTATTGAAGAATAACTTTACTTGCGTTTCGTGCTGCTTGAATGGCGATGTTTAACATGGGATGCATACAGGGGAGAATAACAAATGTTTGAGCAGATTAAAATAGTTCTATTGGAACCCAGTCATCCTGGCAATATAGGCGCGGCTGCAAGGGCTATGAAAAACATGGGCTTAAGTCAGTTGTGCCTGGTAAACCCAGTTAAATTCCCTGACGTTGAAGCAACTGTACGGGCTTCTGGTGCAGATGATTTGCTGGCAAATGCGAAAGTGGTCGAATCTGTGCAGGAGGCAATCGCTGATTGTGACTGTATTATGGGCACAAGTGCTCGAAGCAGGGCCATCCCATGGCCACTCCTCAATCCATCTGAAGCAGCAGAGCTGCTAGATGGATCAAAATTTAAGCAAACAGCAGTCTTGTTTGGCCGTGAAAATAGTGGTCTTACGAATCAAGAGCTCTCGCTTTGCCAGTATCATATCCACATTCCCACGGTGGAATCCTTCAGCTCTCTTAACTTGGCTTCTGCTATTTTGCTCGTTTGTTATGAAATTAGAATGAAATTATTGCAAAAAATCTCTTTTTCAAGGCCTTTAGAGCGTGATTCGGAGCTGGCAACCGCTAAACAGTTAAATGGTTATTACGAACATTTAAGTAAGATTATGAAGAAACTTGGGATGCTGAATCCACGTCAGCCAAAACGACTCATGCAAAGGTTGCAGCGTTTGTACAATCGTAGCCATTTAGAAGTTAATGAGCTTAACATATTGCGCGGTTTTTTATCGGCTGTAGAAAAAAACGTAGAGTAGTGTATACTGTGCGGTTCTGCCCAATACTACTAATACGTAACACTAGGGGGATACGTGACTGAGAGACTGCCTGATGATGAGCCGCTGATACCGGCGTCGGTAAATTTGCCTGAGCTCACGTTTAAAGTGATCATTCTTTCTATCTTGTTGGCGGCATTTCTAGCTGCAGCCAATGCTTACCTGGCCTTGAAAATTGGTAATACCATTTCTGCCTCCATTCCAGCATCTGTATTAGCAATTAGTATTCTGCGACTGTTTAAAAACTCTAATGTGCTAGAAAGTAATATCATACAAACTGCGGCATCGGGCGGTGAAGGGATTGCAGCTGCCATTAGCTTTATTTTGCCAGCTATGATCATTATGCATATTTGGAAGTCTTTCCCTTATTGGGAGGTGGTGCTTATCACAATTTTGGGTGGCGTATTAGGTGTTATTTTTTCAATTCCATTACGTCGAGTTATGCTTAATTTACCAGCATTGAAATTTCCTGAGGGGACGGCTATTGGTAATGTATTGCGAGCATCGACTGAGAGCGGTACGCAATTGAAACTACTATTACAGGGCGGTATCGCAGGTGCATTATTGTCATTGGCTGAGAATGGTCTTCAATTTGTATCAGGTAGTTTGCATGCTTGGGCGCGTGTTGGTCGCAATAGTGTTTTAGGTATGGGCTTAGGTTTATCACCGGCAATGTTGGCTGCAGGGTATATCATAGGGCTTGAGGCATCTGTAAGCTTGTTTGTTGGTTTGATTGGTGGTTGGGTGATTATTTTGCCAATACTAGCATCACAGCACTTAGGCGTGTTTAATGGCGCTGCCTATGATTATGCGATGAGTCTCTGGTCTTCGAAGTTACGTTTTGTCGGTGTGGGTATCATGTTGCTGGGAGGCGTGTGGACCTTGTTGCGATTATTGGGGCCTGTTGTTACTGGTATTAAGGTTTCTTTTGGGTCGTTGAAAGGCTATCAAGACGGTAAGAAAATTAAGATACTGCGTACTGAGCGTGACTTTCCATTTGCGTGGGTGTTGTTTGGAACATTATTTATTGCGATATTACTCTACGGCCTCATGATGCACTTTACATCGGTGATGCCATTGCATACATCGCATTCGTATACCATTTTTGTGGCAGGCGTGACGGTTGTTTACTTGTTGATTGTGGGCTTTTTGCTTGCGATGATTTGTGCTTATTTTACGGGTTTAGTTGGCTCCACTAATAACCCGCTATCCGGGATGCTCATCATCGCGCTTATTTTATTAGGCTTGGTCTACTTGGTGTTACTTCCAACACATTTGTCGGTCATCAATAAGCACGCTGCCGGTTTAATGATTTTGGTTGTGACAGTGGTTGCGACGATAGCGGCAATCTCCAACGAGAACATGCAAGACTTGAAAGCAGGAAAAATGGTTGGCGCGACACCTTGGAAGCAGCAACTTATCTTGGTGTTAGGTGTTATTACTTCGGCGTTTGTGGTTGGACCAGTGCTGGAGTTATTGTTTAATGCCTACGGCATAGGCGGCGTATTCCCCCATCCAGGCATGGACCCAAGAAACATGTTGCCAGCGCCACAGGCGGGATTGATGGCAGCGATAGCAACAGGGTTACGTTCACATAATCTTGATTGGACTATGATTATAGTGGGTGCTGTATTTGCTGTTGGCGTTATCATTGTGGATGAATTGTTTAAAAAGCGTAATTTTTGTTTGCCTGTGTTGGCTGTTGGTTTAGGTGTGTATCTGCCACCCGAAATTACGACGCCGTTTATCATTGGTGGTGTGATAGGCTGGATTGCACGACGTAAATCCACCTCGATGG
>JAHZIV010000041.1 GCA_022601255.1 Gammaproteobacteria bacterium | reverse complement strand
TTATCGGCAAGCACACCGACAATAGGCGTCATAATAAATAATAAAACTAAACCAATCGTCACAATATGCAAGTAATGGTGCGCACTGATACCCAATTTATTGATAAACGACGGATAAAACACCACCACAAAATAAAATCCAATCGCCTCAACCATGGTCATAAATAACAAAAATATAATAACCCGGTAATAATTCACAACAACATGCTTGATTGGCAGCTTAATTTGTTTGTCACTCTGCTTCAACTTGGAAAAGATCGGCGATTCTTCGATTTTTAAACGCAAATACAAGCCTAAAACACCTAGGAAAATACTCAACAAGAATGGTATTCGCCATGCATTACTCGTAAAATCACCGTGATAAAAAGATAAAGCAACACTGCCAACGATCGTACCCAACAACAAACCACCGACCGCACCAAAACAGACGAAACTCTGATAAAAGAAAAAGTTCTTACGCGGCACTATTTCACTAATAAAGGTAAACATACCCGAATATTCGCCACTTACTGCAAAGCCTTGCAACAACCTTAATGCAAATAAGGAAATTAATAATACGTGTGCTGAAAAATGTTTTACCGGTAGCAAACCAATGCAAACTGTGGCGATGGTCATTAAGAAAACAGAACTAACGATTGCTTTTTTGCGTCCAAATCGATCGCCAATATGGCCGAAGAAAATTCCGCCTAATGGCCGCATGATAAATCCTGTGGCAAAAATGGCAAAGGTCATCAATAAGGCAACCGTTTTATCATGATGCGGAAAAAATATTCTGGATAATATCGGAGCCAACACACCGAAGACAGAAAAATCATACCACTCTAGTGTTGAGCCAATGATACAGAAGATAAACGTTTTGATCATCTTAAGAGCCACTCCATAGGCCATAATGCTCAACAGGGTACCAGGCTCCTTGCTAAAAGTACATACAGTTAATCGCCTTCACTAAATGGGAATTATTCCCATTATATTGTTCTAGGTATTACGTTAGAGTCATGGGTCCTGTGTTTACTTGAGCATATATACAAAATTCACATGAACGAGGTATCAATTATGTCAAATGCTGCAAAACCCATACTAAAAGTTGTTAATTCTGCACGTCTTCACCCCATTAACGTAAAACTAGCATGTGAATTTATCGAATCAAGACTAAGCACAGAAGTTACGCCCGAAAAAGTTGAGAAGCTAGCTTTATGCATCGAGGAAATCGAAAGATAACGGTTATTTGTAGGGCGCTATCAGCTCTCTATCAGCACGAGTCTTGTCAGACTTTTTAGCATAACGGTGATAACCGTCCTTCCATTGACCTTTATTCCATTTTGGATCATCGCGGTACCAGTTACCGTAGTAATGCTCATAACCCCAGGGTTGCGAATAATAGCGCCAATGCCCTGGATGATAGTTTCCTAATGAATCCGTCATCGGCTTATACCATACTCGCCGACCATAGACGCCATTCACCGGAACCTTTTTGCCCGGCATACAGCCTGTCAATATCGTTGCGCTGGCTAACGCCATCAAAGCCCAAGATCTTATTTTCATTAATTTCCCTCCAACATCTGCATCATTTTTTAAGGTAATCCAGCACCTTCTGTAAATCTTCCTGGGTATCGACACCTGGAGGAATTTTATTCTCAGAAATCGTCATAAAAATCTTAAAGCCATTCCACAAAATACGCAATTGCTCTAGAGACTCTAAGGATTCAAACGGGCAAGCCGGCATGCCCACATACTCCTTCAAGAAACTCACCCTTGAGGCATACAGACCGATATGGCGATAATAGTGGCTAAAGTCCATCTCCTGGTTCTTGTCTATAAGGCCTTTCTGCCAAGGAACAATCGATCGAGAAAAATAAAGCGCGAAATGGCGGCGGCTCAATGCAACTTTAACGGCATTGGGGTCAAGCAGTTCGTCGCTATTATCAAGCTGTTCACAGACGGAAGAAACTTTCACATTATCGTGCTCATCAAGCGCCTCAGCCACTTGTTTAATCACCTGTGGCGGCATTAGTGGCTCATCACCCTGCAGGTTTACAACTATCTCATCGTCTTCATAATCTAATGCCGACACCGCCTCAGCAAGGCGTTCTGTCCCAGATTGATGGTCTTCGGATGTCATGCAAAATGGCGCGCCAAAACCTTCTGCAACCTTAGCAATTTCATCACTGTCTGTTGCAATCACAACGGACTCAGCACCGCTTTCTTTTGCATTCTCATAGACGTGCTGCACCATCGGCTTGCCAGCAATGTCGACCAGTGGCTTACCCGGGAAACGGGTTGCATTATAACGCACTGGAATGATGACATGAAATTCCATAATTCCCCTCTTTTTAGTTCTGTGACGCTAATGGAGCAGCTTGCTCTGGCAGCATGATTGGAACGTTTTCTCGTATGGGATAAACCAATTTATCAAAATTACAAATCAACTGCAGTTTTTTGCGATCATACTGAAGTTTGCCCTTGCAAAGTGGACAAGCCAATATTTCTAATAATCTCTGGTCCATCGATAAATATCCCAAACTCAAATAAACAATTTAACCTATTTTATAGGGTCAGTCCAAGCATTTTATACGACCTCATGGCATCAGCACAAAAAAAACCCACACAGTTTAACTGCGTGGGTTTTTCGCTAATACTTTTACTCCAGCGTTACTGAATACGCTTCAAGCAGGCCTTACGCTGGCTAAGCGAACTGATTGCGCGACAACGTTGTATCTGTTGCTTCACGCTCCGGCTCTGGCCGCGAACACTTCGCCCTGAACGTGGGCGTGTCTGCGTATTAGAAGGCGTCACAGACGTTGTATTCGGCGTTACACCGCCGCTGCCGCCTGAAGATCCGGGCGCATACTGCAGAGTAATGCGCTGTCTCAAGAGCGCAATATAAGCTTGGCGAGTACGAATCGCCTCTCGGCCTGTTGTATTCATCAGATTGGTATCTCCACTGAAAAAAGCTCTGTTCGATGCCAGCATAGCAGCTGCCGCATCTCTTAAGGCCACACTAATTCGACCATTCAGTCGAGATATTTGAGCACGTACACGATCAGCACAGCTATTACTTACACACGTAATAGTCCTTCCTCCCGCACCATGCAACCCCAGATGAGTTAGAGCATTACTATGAACACGAGCCTCACAATCAGCCTGATTTGTACAAAAGGTGAGGTGTATATTGCTTATTCTTTTACTTGAACCTTTTAAAACTGAGCCTCGCTTATTGGTACAAGAATGCGATTTTGCTTTTGCTGAGATTCTAGAAGTTTTAGCACCAGATCCAGCACCGCAACTTCCTTTCTTATTAACTGCATAAACCTGACTGCAACCCAATAGGGTTATAGCTAAGACCAAAATTGCTTTAATAGCTATTTTCATGTCCATATCCTTTTTGATTCCCTAAAACATAATAGTAACACAAGTATTTCTAGCCACAAAAAAACCCACACAGTCACTGTGTGGGTTTTTCGTTAATACTTTTACTCCAGCGTTACTGAATACGCCTCAAGCAGGCTTTTTGCCGGCTAAGCGAACCGATTGCTCGACAACGTTGTATCTGTTGCTTCAGTCTCCGGCTCTGGCCACGAACACTTCGTCCTGAACGTGGGCGTGTTTGCGTATTGCTAGGAGTGACGGGCGTCGTATTTGGTGTCACACCACCACTACCGCCACCAGGTTGAGAACCACCAGGCACTCCCTGAAATTTCACAAGACTATAGAATTTATTGAAGGCTTCATTAAACTCATTCGCAAGCCTGACTCCCGTCGGATCGCCGAAATGAAAGCGTCCTGAATAATGCTCCCAGTAGGCATGAGATGCTCTGTAAGCTGCTACCCATGCATCCATGCAAGCACGAGTGCTGCACGTAAAACCTTTAGCGCCAGAATAGTGCAAAACCAGATTATGCACAGCCGCTTTACAGGTCTGAAGAGAACTACAGCGAAAGTGATATAGAGTAGCAATATGCGTGGTTTTTTTATGACCCTTTACAACTGTGCCTCGTTTATTGGTACAAGAATGCGATTTCGCTTTTGCTGAGATTTTGGAGGTTTTATTATTACCAGTACCTGCACCGCAACTTCCCTTTTTATTAACAGCGTATACTTGACTGCAACCTAATAAGGTTATAGCTAAGACCAAAATTGCTTTAATAGCTATTTTCATATCCATTTCCCTCTGATTCCATAAAAAAATTATTATATCACTAAAATCTACGTATAAACAATAGACTAGACCACTACTGTCGTGATTGTTGCGCCAAGAAAGCTAAAGAGATTAGTGTGTTCCAAATTAAGATTGGTCGGGACGGCAGGATTTGAACCTGCGACCCCTTGCACCCCATGCAAGTGCGCTACCAGGCTGCGCCACGCCCCGACTAAGTTGCCCTCGATGATTAAACGCCCATCTATGGGCTACTTTGCATGATAACGCTCGCTGCGCTGCTCATGTATTTCAGTATACACTGCGGCTGCTCGCTCCCCTTATCATCCAAACTACCCACATAGCTGAACGTTTCTGCATGCAGACTCCGGATTCTATCAAATGCAGCCAAAAATGGAATAGAAATTTAAGTGACGCGAGGAAGGCACTTACCGCGTGAACTATTTAATGCGCTTCAAACAAGCATTACGCTTATCAGCCGAACTCATAGCCTTACAACGCTGTATCTGCTGCTGCAACCGACCTCGACTAGAAGATCGCATCCTGGGTCGAGTAGCCGTGGTCTCAGGGACATTATTAGGCGTTACACCACCGGCTCCAGATGATGCTGAGGTCGGCTCACGAGGTGTAATCTGGCCATAAGCGATTGCCATGATACGCGCCTTTGTATAGGGTAAAGCATAAGCAAGGACTGGAAGGATACGACCAGGGCCCATACCTTGATAAATTCCATCTTCATGATATCGAGTACCCCACGCAGTAAGGGACGACTCGCCAAATCTATTCTGATCTTGTATCATTCTCGCTATTACTGCCGCACTACACCCGCTCCTGCATGGACCAGCATTAATCTCTGCCCTCGCTCTTGCTATTGCCGCCCGTCCTGTAGCTGAATTAATATAGCGCTCTGCATTTGCCCTATAAGCTGCTATACATGCAGCGGCTGAAGTCTCGCAACCTGCCATTGAGTGATGACATGTCGGGCAGTAACGAAGCGTAAGATACGATTTTTTATGCCCCTTACCCTTTACAACTGAGCCTCGCCTGTTTCCACAATGTCCTTTTGCGTAGACTGAAATTTTAGAGGCTTTACCAGCTCCAGCTCCGGTAACACACCCCTTCTTATTAACCGCATAAACCTGACTGCAACCCAAGAAAGTTAACGCCAATACCAACATTGCCTTTGTGAAAATTTTCATATCCATATCCTCAGAGATTTATTAAGCCGTATCTTCTAAATCACGCGCAACCTTCTCAAGCCCCGTGATCGCCCCCGTGATCGACGACTGCGTCTTCTGCTTTTCAATATTAGCCTTATTAGCACCCTCACCCGAAAGCTGCTGACGCGCTCCCTCAATCGTGAAACCTTGGTTGTATAGTAAATCCTTAATCTGACGAATCAACAACACATCTTTACGCTGATAATAACGGCGATTACCACGACGCTTGGATGGACTCAACTGCGGAAACTCCTGCTCCCAATAACGTAACACATGCGGACGCAAGTCACATAACTTGCCCACTTCACCAATCGTAAAATATAATTTATCTGGAATCGTTGGTAAATCCATGTTACTCATTCATGCCTCCTCGCTGCTGTTCATCCTTCTTGTATTGCTCCACACGAGACTTCAACTTGTGCCCCGCCCTAAACGTGACGACACGCCGCGCCGTAATCGGAATCTCTTCACCCGTTTTCGGATTTCTTCCCGGACGTTCGCTCTTGTCTCGAAGATTAAAATTACCAAAACCGGATAATTTTACAATCTCGCCACTCTCTAATGATAACCGTATCTCTTCAAAGAAGAGCTCTACTAATTCCTTCGCTTCGCGCTTATTTAACCCCAAAACGTTAAACAAATGTTCCGCTAAGTCTGCTTTCGTGAGTGCCATCGCTTACGCCCTCAATGTTGCGTTAAACTGACGTTCCAGTGTCATTACAACTTTCTGAATAACATCATTAATTTCACTATCCACAAGAGTGCGCGCAGGATCCTGAAAGGTCAAGCCTAACGCCACACTTTTCTTGCCTTGGGTAATGCCTTGACCTTGATATATATCAAAAATTTCTATTTTATTCAATATATTAGTCGCATTCTCAGCAATTACCTGCAAGATAGTGCCTACTTCTTGAGATTGATCCACCAAAATGGCCAAATCACGGCGTATGGCTGGGAATTTAGAAATTTGACTAAACTTCACCAAATCCGTCTGGTCAATTGCAGATACATCAACCTCAAATAAAAATGGTACCTGATTTAGATCCATTTGTTGAGCAATTTTTGGATGTAATGCACCTAAGTACCCAACTAATTGACCCTTTCTATATAATCCTGCCGACTGCCCCGGGTGCAGGACATTATTTTCGACGTTACGCCATTCAAAACCTGTGTTTTCACCTACACTAAGTAATAGCTGCTCCACATCACCTTTGAGATCATAAAAATCTAACGGCCTATTTTTCACCGACCATTGCTCAGGTAACGCATCCCCTACGGCCAACATCGCCAATCGCTCCTGCTGACTCCATTCAGAACCATCCACTCGAAAACATTGGCCCAACTCAAACAAACGCTGATAATGGCACTGGCGGTTTTGATTATACTGCATCGCTTGCAGCAACCCCGGCCAACACGAGCCCCGCATCACGCTCATATCACTTGAAATCGGATTGGATAATTCGATCGCTTCAAAATCAGGCTCCAACAAGCGCTGCCAAGACGCATCGACAAAGCTATAACTCACCACCTCATGATAACCCAGCGAAACAAGCTGCATCTTAATCTGCTGTTTCGAAATATGGGTTGATGCCGGTACCGAAACCTTCAGGTCAGCACGCATCGGCTGCGCTTCGATAGCGTTATAACCATAAACACGCGCCAATTCTTCAATAATATCAATCTCCAACTGAATGTCAGAACGAAAACTCGGCACGCGCATCTGCCAACCTTGGTCGGTCGACTCAAATGACATGCCTAACGCGGTTAAAATTGATTCTATACGCGCATCATCCATAATCACACCCAAATGACGCGAAACTTGTTCACGACGCAAATGAATGCTTGGCGCTTCCGGCAAACGTTCAGCCACAACAGCCTCAGTCATTGGGCCTGCCTCACCACCAACAATTTGTATCAACAACTCACTCGCACGCTCAATTGCGCAACGCTGTAATTCATAATCAACACCTCGCTCAAAACGAAACGAAGAATCACTCTGAAGCTCATGAGCACGTGCAGCCATGGTGATATCGACCGGATTAAAATAGGCCGACTCTAAAAATATATTTTGCGTACCTTCTGTCACCGCGCTCGCACTACCACCCATAATACCCGCCACCGCCTGCGCACCCTGATCATCTGCTATCACTAAGGTTTCAGGATGCAACTTGATATTTTGCTCATCCAGCAGGGCAATAGGCTCGTCTTTTTTAGCACGACGCACCACAATGTCACCACTCAAACGATCCAGATCAAAGGCGTGCATGGGCTGACCCCACTCAATCATGACATAATTACCTACATCTACCACAGGGTGAATACAGCGAATCCCACTGCGACGCAAACGTTCCTGCATCCAAAGTGGCGTCACAGCGTTGGAGTTAATATTGCGAATCACACGACCCACATATCGCGGACACGCTTCGGGTGCTTGTAAAGTAATATTCTTTTCATCTTTGATTGTAGCCTTGATGTCGGCAATTTTCGGGGTATTTAAGGTCAAATGATTAAACATCGCATTATCACGCGCGATACCGCGAATACTTAAACAATCGCCACGATTAGGTGTAATGTCAATATCAATAATGTGGTCGTCTAACGATAAATACTCTCGAACATCCACTCCAATTGGCGCATCGGCAGGCAACTCCATAATGCCATTGCTCTGCTCGGCTAAACCCAATTCTTTTTCAGAACAAATCATGCCAAATGATGGCTCACCACGCAGCTTGGCTTTTTTTATTTTAAAGTCATCACCTAGCACCGCCCCCACTTTAGCAACAGCAACTTTCAGACCTTGTCGCACATTCTGCGCACCACACACAATCGATAGCGGCTCGCCTTCCCCGACATTAACCTGACAACAACTTAACTTATCAGCGTTGGGGTGTTGATGACGCTCGACGACCTCGCCAACCACAACATGCGTAAACTTTGCTGCAGCGGGTGTGGCACTATCAACTTCTAAACCCTGCATCGATAATTGTTCCGCCAACGCATCAGTATCCAAATCTGGATTTTCCCACTCTCGCAGCCATTGCTCACTAAACTTCATGCCGTGCCTCTAAAACTGTCTTAAAAAACGTAAATCATTTTCAAATGTCATGCGCAAATCTGGAATGTGATAACGCAACATCGCCAAACGATCCAAGCCAATACCAAATGCAAACCCACTATATTCTTCCGGATCAATACCCACATTTTGCAAAACTTTTGGATGCACCATGCCACAACCTAAGATTTCCATCCAAGCTTGCTCACCCGATAAACTGTGACGAATATCCACTTCTGCAGACGGTTCTGTAAACGGGAAATAAGACGGTCGAAAACGAAACTCTAATTCTGTTTCAAAAAATTGATTGAG
>JAHZIV010000040.1 GCA_022601255.1 Gammaproteobacteria bacterium | reverse complement strand
TCGAGGCCTTTCAATACTTTGATGGTGGATGAGTCGTAACTACTTGATTCTGTTCCAGTCATAGCGGTTTTTCACGTATTTTTGAAGGGTAACGATCATAGCAAAATTGGGGTTCAATTGCCAGGCAGCCAGCCTGTAGGCAAGGATAAATAAGCTAAAAACAACGATCTGTATATAAATAAGACAGGACATTGTTGAAATATGCGTTAGTTTTATGATTATTCAGTAAATTTTTATGGTTATCATTAGAACGGATTGATATAATTTAAGATCATACTTAAAA
Organism: Gammaproteobacteria bacterium; assembly: GCA_022601255.1. GTDB lineage: Bacteria > Pseudomonadota > Gammaproteobacteria > Coxiellales > Coxiellaceae > JAHZIV01. Next base: position 13,040 of record JAHZIV010000040.1, on the reverse strand, counting down.
GGAGTTGAAGGATACAGATGTTGATGCTGTTGAAAAAGGGATTTCGATTGGCTGTTGCCATATTGGCGATGACGGCGCTTTTATCAGCGGGCGGTTGTGCCGCCATCAAGTCTGCACTGCCAAAGCATACGTTGTTAGCGTTGCTCAGTGTCCCCGAAAAACTCAACCCTGACAAGCAGGGGCGTTCCTCACCGTTGATCGTATATATTTTCTTGCTCAAGAAGGTGGATAATTTCCAGCAGGCTCAATTCATTCAAATTTATAACAAGCCCAAGAAAGTGTTGGGTTCTACCTTGGCTGGACAGAAGAAGTTAATGATTCTACCCGGCAAGAAATTTATCAACATCAAGTTGAAGTTACCGAAGGGAGTCACAGCAATTGGGCTGATGGCAGCTTATACCGATTTCATCAACCAGAAGTGGCGCATTATTGTTCCTTCAGATTGTGACTGGGGCATTGTGCGTGTGCACGTGAAGTTTGATGATAAGGGAATGCATTTAGACAATTAAGAGAGGCAATATGTCTGTAGTCAACAAAGTAGTCTGGTCTGAAGGGATGTTCCTGCGGCACCAACATTTTCAGCAGTTAGATCGTAATCGCGAATATCTTTTATCGCAGATCATGAATATGTATCACGCCAGTTGCTGGGGACTGTCCAGTCTTAAGATCGATACTGAGAGTTTGAAAACAGGTAAGTTTATTTTAACAAAATGTTCAGGGGTATTTTCAGACGGTACTCTATTTGATAGTGATACAGATACTGATGTGCCTATGGCGATCACGCTGCCAGTGACAGCGCACAATTGTATTATCTATCTGGCTATCCCGCTACGCCAAGTTGATTTAACAGAAACGCGCACGACGAAAGACACAGACAATAACTTTGCGCGCTACGTTGCTAAGGAATGTCAGGTTCGAGGCGATGTTTCGACTGACCATGATGCTGCAGAAATTTATGTAAGCCGTTTGCAACTACGTTTGCTAACGGACTTTGATGATATGAGTCAGTTTTCTTGTATTCCAGTGGCGCGTGTCTTTGAGTTAAAGCCGGATGGATCCATTGATTTGGATGATAAGTTTATTCCTACCTGTGTATCGTGCAATGCATCGGAAGTGTTGCAGAAATTCCTATTAGAGCTGCAGAGTTTATTGAGTAACCGCTCAACCGATTTGGCAGGTCGAATTGGTACGAGCTCGAATGTCGACAGTGTGACGGACTTCTTATTATTGCAGTTAGTGAATCGTTACAGTGCCTATATTGCTAATTTAGCGGTGATGGATGACACACAACCTTTGCAGGTTTTTAATACGTGTTTGCAGCTGTGTGGCGAGATGTGTACTTATAACAGCGACAACAAACGTTTAAAGGAAAAATTTAGTTATAAGCACTCTGATCTTACCACTTCCTTTTCTCCATTGATCGCGCGCTTGCGGAGTATGCTCACTAGCGTTATGGATCAGCCTGCGTACCGGTTGGATTTACAACAAAGTAAACAGGGTATTTGGGTGTCACTGATAAAAGACCCTGAGCTTTTGACAACTTGCAGCTTTATTTTGGCAGTTAACGCGGACATGCCAATGGAAGAACTTAACAACCGAGTAATCACACAAATCAAAGTAGGCCCCGTTGAGAAAATTCGCAGCCTGATTAATTTACAGTTGGTGGGTGTCGAGTTAAAACAACTTTCTGTGATTCCAAGAGAAATTCCATACCACACGGGTAATGTTTATTTTGAACTGGATAAAAGCAGCCAGATATGGAAAGAGATGCAATCGTCGAGTGCGTTTGCGGTACATTTTAGTGGGGACTTCTTAGGATTAGAAGTCGAGTTGTGGGCGGTAAAGGAGTAATCCCCCTTGAGTGAAGATGAGCAAGAAGATAAAAAGCAAGATACTGAGAAAACGGTAGTATTTTCTGATTCAAAAAAGAAAGCAGATGATGATCCTTCTGCGATCGCTGAATTGGATATTAAAGTCGAATCGTTTTTGGATAATAGTAGTGAGCTTAAGAAAATTGATTCACTGGATTTTGCAAGTAAGATTGGTTTAAATCCGTTGGTAACAGCGTCGATGCCGATCATTGCCATCTTGATCGAACTAAAGCGTCAACATGAAGCCTGCGACATTTTAAAATTAAGAGGGCGCCTGCTAGAAGAATTACGCTCATTTAACCAACGCGGGTCGAGAATCGATATTTCTCCGACAACACTGATTTTATCACGTTATATTTTGGCTACTGTGGTGGATGAATTTGTACTGAATGCTGCTTGGTCAAAGCAAAGCAACTGGGATGAAGATCCCATTACATCAATATTGTTCGAAGATGCGGTGGGCGGCGAAAAATTCTTTTCAATCCTGGAAAAAATCATCAAGGACCCGTCTTCAAATATTGAGTTGATTGAATTGATGTATATCTGTCTTAGCTTAGGCTTTGAGGGTAAGTATCGGTTGATGGACCATGGTCTTGAACGTCTTGGCATGTTGAAAGAAAGTCTCTATCGCATTATCAAAAAACAACGCTGCCTTTTAACGAGCAATGCACAAACGATTACGCCAGCCAGTAAATTTCCCACACGAGATAAATTACCTTCTATCCCATGGAGAAAATTGTTACTGATTACGTTAGGATTGCTTGCGATAGGCTACTTTAGTTTTTGGATTTCGCTTTATTCTAAAGCAAGCTCGACAAAATTTTATGTGCAACAACTGGGTCAGCAAAATAGTTTTGATGAATCTGGTGATAGTGTCGGCTTTTAAGAGGTGGGTTGAACTTTATGTTAAAAAAAATTATTTCCGCGTTAAAGAAACCATGGGCCAGCAGTTTTTTGATATTGGCATCACTTTCTTTGCTCGTGTGGTTCACTCTGCCATTCGAAAGTTGGTTGCGCATGTCGATCATTGCCGCATTGGTTTTTATTTGGGGCGTGGTCAATATCATTTTGCAGCGCCGTGCTGATAAAAAAGAGCAGGAACTTGCAGCACAGAAAAAAGGGTTGACTGAAGGCAAACTACCAGACCCTAAATTAGAGAAGGCTACTCTTGATAATCTCAAGGTGCGTTTTCTGAAAGCGATTAGCATTGTTAATCATGGCTCATTCTCAAAGGGACTCTTTGGCCGGAAAAACTATGCCTTGCCTTGGTATCTTGTATTAGGCGCGCCGGGATCGGGTAAGACAACATTGTTAAACAATGTTAATCTCGAAATTTATCAAGAATATAATAATGAAACCAATGTTGTGCAAAATGATATTGATCCTTTGTGCTCTTGGTGTTTTAGTAAAGATGCAGTATTTGTGGATGTAGATGGCCAGGTTTTTGAAGAACATGATCCTGCATTGTTGCCTCGCAAGGTTTGGTATAGTCTCCTTTCTCTATTGAAAAAATACCGTTCAAAAAAACCATTAAGCGGCATCATCTTAACAATCGATGTTAAAAGCCTGTTGCTGAGTAATGAGAAACAGCGCCAATATTTTGCATTTCAATTTAGGCAGCTCTTAAAAGGTTTAAACTCAGAGTTGGGAGTTAATTGCCCTGTCTACTGCATGTTTAATAAATTTGATACGGTTGCGGGTTTTAATGAATATTTTGATTCTGTTGGCAGTAGTGAGCGACAAAAAGAATGGGGCATCACATTCGAATATGGCGAAAAAGATGCTGTGGGTTATTTTATTAATGAATATGACCGCATGCTCAGTGCCATCAAGGAGAAATTGATTGAGCGTTTGCAGTTGAATGAATGGGATCAGCTGCGTTCAGGTTTGATCAATGGGTTTTTGTTACAGATGGGATATTTGAGAAATATTTTATGGGATGTTATTAAGCAGTTGTATCAGAAAAACGGTTACTATGACGAAACATTTTTGCGAGGCACTTACTTTCTAAGTTCTGCACGAGGGGGTGTTCCAGTAGATTATATGTCACGTATTTTGAATCCCGTGCTTGGGCTTGATAATCAACCGCTGCCTGAAATGACAGCGCGTAAATCATCAACGTTTGCTCGAAACTTATTAGCTCACTTTGTGGTAACTGAAAAAAATGCGATTACACTTAGCGATTATGCACGTAAAAAATTAGATATCCGTAAAACATTTGCATTTGCTGCGGTCGGTGTGGTGGTCATTGCTGCGGTAGTTCTTTGGTGGGAAAGTCATTCTAGAGGAGCCGCCATGATGACGCGTGTGAACGGAATGATTGCTCAGATAAAGAGTGTTAGTGAAAAATCTCAGTATCAAGGTAGCCTTAATAATCGTATGCCGATTCTTAATATGTTGAACCAGGTACGTTATGATTTGAATCCAAAGAATGATTCTTTCACAAATAGCTGGGGACTGTTCGAAGGTGGTGTGGCGTTAGGGGAGTTAGATAAAGTATATGCGGGTCAACTGCGCGTTTATTTATTACCCTATCTAAAGGAAATGCTGCAAACTAGTATCAAAAATAATGATGGCGATAATCAGTATAAATTGTTTAATGACTTACAAAGTTATTTAATGATTTCTATGCCTAAGTTTTTAGTGCCCGGTTATGTTGAGAACTGGCTGCAAGCTTACTGGGAAAAGGCATACCCTTATGATCAACTGTATAGAAACTCCTTGTATGGAAATTTGGTGTCATTGTTACAACTGAATAATGAGAGCTCGGCTATGGACGTGCCGCTTGTTAGAAAAGCAAGAAAACATTTACGTACAGTCAGCTTATCGCAATTAAGTTATTATAATTTGATTACCAATGTTGGTTATCAAATGGATATGAATATTAAAATGCAGATGATGTTGAATGCTGATTTTGCTATTGTATTTGGACACACAGCCCAAAACTTTAACATCCAAACACTTTACTCAAAGCAAGGCTACATTGATTTATTTCAACCTAATATCAAAAATTCTATAGATAACTTAAGCCAAGCTTGGTGGGTGCTAGGGGTTTACAAGCCAAAATATTTATCACCTGCGCAGAAGGTTCAAATAGAAAATGGCATGGTTTCATTGTATATGGAAAACTACATTGATAAGTGGCGTAATGCATTAGACGCATTAAGAGTTGTCAAGTTTGGATCTGTGGCGCAGGCGGACACTGTATTACAAAGTTTGTCTGGTGATACTTCGCCGATCAAAAAAATACTTCAGCTTATAGCGGGTAACACAAAATTAAAACCCATTAAGGTCGTGTCTGATGTTACCTCGACAGATGCTACTTCGGCATCTTTTGGTGACATGTCTAAAGTTGAGCAAGCATTTAATGCTCTGAATGATATTATCACACCAATAAAGGCATCGGAGAAAAAATCAGCTAAGGGTTCTAAAGACGCTAAAGGTAAAGATACTGTGCCGTATGATGGTTTGCAAAAAGCATTTGCAAATCTTCATGATTACATACATGCATTATCACAATCCGATGATCCTGGTAAGTCAGCATATGAATTTGCTCTAAAATCTTTGAAGGCGAGTTCAGCCTCACCGCTGGCTACTCTAGATAAGATGTCCTTAGGTTACCCGGAGCCGTTGAAGCGTTGGATACACTCAATTATTAGTAATATTTGGGGTGCTGTGCTCGAAGATGCAATGGGGTATGTGCAAGTTGATTGGTCGCAAAATGTTTATCCTCAGTATCGGGCTATGATTGCTGATAAATATCCGGTTGACCCGAAAGCGAAAACACAGATTGATATCAGTGACTTTACAGCATTTTTTGGGCCTGGTGGAATCATGGATCGTTTCTTTAAGAAGAATTTAGCACCTTTTGTAGATCAAACAGGTGATCAGTGGACTTGGAAAGAGATCGAGGGTCACAGTGTTGGTATGCCGAGCAGCGTGCTTTCTATTTTTCAAAATGCTAAAGCGATTCAAGATACTTTCTTTCCAAAGGGAAGTAAAAAACCACGGCTGAGCTTTACAGTGACACCAACGGGACTCGACGGCACTTCTCAGGAAGTAGATATTTCATTGAATGATCAAGTTGTTAAATATCAACATGGACCGATTCAGGCATTACCGATGGAATGGCCAAGTACCGATACGTACCCGATGTCATCGGTTTGCTTTGTAACGATTAACGGGCAGAAAGTTGCGAAGACTAAGACAGGGCCTTGGGCATTCTTTAAGTTGATTTCAAGCTTAAAAACAAGTCAGGGTTCATCATCATCTTCTGCTGTGAACGTGGTGGCTAGTTTTGGTGGACATAGAGCAACATTTACGGTCGCAACAAAAGGCACATTAAACCCATTCTATCCTAATATCTTAGAAGGGTATGAGTTGCCTGAGTCTATTCAATAGAAGGATAAACGCATGACCTTGGTATTAGTAATGGAAAACCCGCCGACGGATGTCCCGGGGCTTCAAACAACAAAAGTATTCAACGAAGTTGGCGGCACTCTTGGGCGTGCATCGCAGTGTGATTTTGTACTGCCGGATAAAGAGTTACATGTGTCGAAGGTTCATGCAATTATTGCTTTTAAAGACAATCAATACACGCTAACGGATGTCAGTACCAATGGCACGATGATTGATTCTAAACCTTTGCAGAAAGGTGACAGCCAAGTTATTAAAAGCGGCAACATATTGCAACTAGGATCTTATCATATTAAAGCAGCGGTGCATTCACAACCAGACGTTCCAGTAGCCGCAGAGGCAGCAACACATGCGGGCAGTGCAGCAGCAGGGGCTGGTGTTGCAGCGGCAACGACAGGTGCCGTGATGGTTGATCTTGAGCAAGAAAAAATAGTGCGACAAAAACAAATCGATGATTTGGTTGCACAGTATGATGCAGTAGATAAAGAGGATTCCAATATACAATCAACAGCAGCACCGATGAGCGGTCAGAAAGAGGAAACCAATGTCGTTTCGAGTTTGTCTTTACGAGACAAGGAGCGCTCATCAACTGAAGTGGCAACAACAGCCATTGAGCCTTTTGATCTAGATAAGTTTATCAATAATGACACCATGCAAAACACCTCAAATTTTATGACTAAAAATTTTGGTATTACGCGTAGTGGTGTTGATTATAAAGAAAAGCACATGGCAATGGCACAAGATGAATTGAAAGGCGAAGTTTCGTTGCGCCAAGGAATTGATCCGCAGGCACAAGCGATGTTGGATAATAAACTGCATGTGAGGCCTGACGTGCCGAAAGAATTTTCAGATGATATGGCAGTTAACTTGTTATTAGATGCTCTGGGCCTTAAGTCGATTAAATTAGCTAAATCGGAATACCGTCGTTTCATTTCAGATCTATCTAAGGTGATCAATGATGCGGTTGAGGCGCTTATTATTTTACTGCGTGACCGCTCGGTTGTGAAAAATCAACTGTCGGGCAGCTCAACAACATTTGAGCGAGCTGAGAATAATCCACTGAAATTATCGGCAACGGTAACAGAAGCATTAAATAAGATGTTGATCGATCCTAGTAATAGTTATATGGATGTTGATGCTAGTTTTAATGAAGGCTTGGGTGATTTGCGTAAACATCAAACTGCAGTCGTTGCCGCAGCGCGACGCACATTTGATGCAATGATTAAACGTTTTGACCCGGAATATATTGATTTGCGCTTAAAAACAATTGCTAAACCGAGTCTCGTTAAACGTATGACAGGCGCTCAGTGGGGACGTAGCGATTACATGAAATATCATAAAGGTATTGAGAGTGACTTGCAGATGATTTTCGATGAAGCATTCGGCGATGCTTATGCGGAAACCATAAAATAAATACTACAGGGCAAGCCCCATAGTATTTATTGCCTTATAAGATTTCGCCTGTGCGAAGCAAGTTCGCACGGACGGCGACTTAAGGGGAGCTAACGCCAGCTCCCCTTTAGAATCCCCAGGCGTAAAGTCTTGCGGAGCAAGGAATAATAGCCCCTCTTTTACCTGAAGAACAAGTGTCCGGTTAGAAAATCTACTAAAGCAAACAACCCTGTTCCAGCAAATAAACACAATAACCCAAATAAGAGTCTTTGTTTGGTTTTTGATTTTTGCTTAAGGCCGTGGATGAACTCAGCGGCAGAGATAAATCGATTACCCGAATGAATCGATAAGGCTCGCTGTAAACTACCCCATTGTGTTTTGGTTAAGTTTGGAATTCTTTTTGGGATTCGTTTTTTCTCAAATGCGTCTTTGGCAGATTGTTTCGCATAGGGGTGCTTATGTGCCAGTAACTCATAGGCAATACATGCGAGCCCGTAAATATCATCGGTTTCAGTGGCATCCTCACCGTTGAGCATTTCATAGCTGGCATAGGCAGGAGTATGCGCTTTTAATTCATCTGGGCTTAACACATCGATATCATCAAACTGTAGTTTTCGATATTTCATGGCACGCGCAATACCAAAATCTATCACCTTAACTTCATGCTCGCGTGTCCAGAAAATATTACTGGGCTTCACGTCAGAATGAATAATGCCCTTGCTGTGTGCAAAGGCTAATACACTGCCAATGTCAGCAATGATCTTAAAAACTGCTTCTTGAGAAAGAGGGTGTAATAGTGGGTCTTTAATGATTTGATCCAATGTGATGCCGTACAAATATTCCATGGTCATAAAAACAATATCCCCATCTCGATCAAAATCATAGACGGGCACTATATTAGGATGCGATACATACTGAGCTTTACGAGTTTCGCGTTGTAAAGAGATAAGCGCGTTTGGATGTTTCTTAAAATCTTCACTCAGAATTTTCAGAGCGACATAGGGATCACTGTCTTGCATCTCACTCTTACGGAGATCACGCGCCTTGAATACGGTGCCCATGCCACCTTCACCGGCGAGCTCTTCGAGTACGAAACGATCTTTCAATACCGTACCAATTTCTATGTTGGTGGTATTAATCTCTAATACAGCTTCATCCATGTTGATGTGATCCTCTTGGTTATATCAATCGAACGCAACGATAACGATGGTGATATTATCATTTGCATCTCTCGACAGCGCTAATTGTAACATTTCCTTGCAGGCTTTTTCGATAGAAGGTTGTTTTAAGAAGGAAACAATTTCCTTGTCGGAAAGCTCATTATAAAGTCCATCACTGCATATCAGAAACCGGTCCCCTACTTCAGCGTTGAGTGCGACGGCATCGATATGGACAGTTGCATGAATGCCGATGGCCTTGGTAATCAGATTTGCCTTGGGGTGATTCCGCGCTTCTTTGAGAGAGATGTTGCCGTTGTCTATAAGTTTTTGTACATAACTATGATCTCGACTCAATTGTCGAAGTTTCCGATCTCGCAGTAAATAAATGCGACTGTCTCCAGCCCAGAGACATTGACAGCGCTGGTGTTGTGTTAGCATGAGGGCAACAGTGCTACCAGAAACATCATAAGGGGGAGTTGTGAGCCCCTTATGGTACAGCGAGTAATTAACATCGGTTAGACAGTGTCGCAGTTGTTCCTGCATAGCTTTATAAGAAGGTGTGGGTTTCAGCTTTGAAAGATTGGAGATAATGGTCTGGCTTGCCAACCTGCCATCACGATGCCCCCCCATGCCATCGGCAACGGCCCACAGGCCGAGTTCTGGGTCAATAAGGTAAGCATCTTCATTCTGAGCGCGCTTATGCCCAGTATGCGTCACTGCTGAACAAGACCAGCTCATGGCTCCCATCCTTGAATACCTTGTAAAGTGGTGATTATACAGGATCGAATTTCTTATATAAACAATAACATAAAACTTTATCTGTTTGATTTTTTGGCATATCTTGTTAACAATTGCTATAATAACAGTTGGATATTAATAACATGAGGAGTAAATCATGCCAAAAGAAGTACAACCGGTAGTGGATACCTGGACCCATTATTACACAGTAAAGGGTCTTCAGATGCAGCCTACTGACGATGAAAAGAAAGGTTTAAAAGCAGATCAACCATTTGACTATATGTACCGTGAACAGTTGGTGAGAGCAAAAAAATCATCTCCTAAATCAATCAGGGTTTCTGTTTCTGGTTTACATATGTCAACAGAAGATTTTGCTGCTTGCGGTCCTTCGGGAAAGTTAAAGGATCCTGTGATTGAGTACGTTCAATTAGGTAAGAACACGAACGACAAGAAGTGGCAAATACTTTGCAAGCATGAGTTTAAAAAAGGCACCAACCTTTCTGTAACAACACAATCTGTGCAGCAAGACGGTAAGGGTATGTTAACGCACTGTACTTTATCGTTCGATATCCTTCCAGACGATATGACGCTCGGCAACCCAATCTTAAAAGGCAACAAGTTTACTCAGGGTAAGGACTAATTTTAGAGTTAGTAAGCTTGTGGAGATTAGGCTAGAATGAACAGGCTGTTGTTCATTACTAAGGAGTGATAATGCCAGAGGCACCGCCGGATGCCATGCAGGTATTTTTAAAGGAATTTACCAAGCTTGAGGGCCTTGACCTCAAAAAGATCTTTGAAGAGCACCAACCTAAGCCCATTAGCGAGGAGCTCTTCAAGGATTTAAGCCCTGAAAAACTCACCGCACACCTACGTCAACACTGCCAATGGTTGTCGTGGTCTCATATGCCGAATCAGGCCAGTATTCAGTTGCAAAAAATAGCAGTGACGTATCATTTAATTGTCGGTCACCTGGGAGATCGAGGTGGTTCTGCGCCTGTTTATCCTTCTTTGCATGAATTAGGAACTAACATGGATACCTTGAGTGGACATTTGCATGATAAAGAAATTAAAGAATCAAAGGAGGCGATGCAGAAAGTAAAGCAGAGTTATACAAAACTACATGCTGTTTTAGAAAAACATGACATTAAACCCGACAATCAAAAAGACCCCTTGATAGCATTGTCAAAAAAGATGATGACGCCTTTGTTGTTATTGGGAACCATTCCGACATTTGCTTTATTGGGGACTGCTTCAAAAGAAATACCAAAGATGTCAAAAGAATTTATATCGGCGAGCCAAAAATTTCGGGGCCTGATGGATGCGCGATTGGCGAGCTATGAGCAGCATAAAATGGTGCCCAAATCTAAAGTCTATCAATCGAAGATTGAAAAACTAGAGTCTTTAAAGACCAGTATTCCAAAAGAGAAACAAGATGCGGTCACACATCACATAGAGGAAATTCATAAATCTACTGCAGTTGTTCAGCAATCTAAAAGTGACCAAGATTTTTTGCCAGGTGCAAAAGGCGATAAAGCTTTAAAAAATATTCATACGCATTTAGAGGGTTTAGATAAAGAGATGTCGCCTGCTAAAATGGACGGTGCTGCAAAACCTATTGATGATATTGGCAAGACAGTCGATGGTTTGGGAACACACCCAGAAGCCACTCCAAAACTATTAACACAGTCGTCAAAATTGCATGAGGATATAGCAAAGGGATTTACTGCGACCAGTGGTTCTAAAAAACCACCTTTGATGGGAGATGCTGTGGCGATGATAGCGCCGTTTTATTTATTGCAAAGTAAGATTCCAACCATAATGCAGCGTTTGAGTAAGCATGCAGCCGTTGCAGAGAATTTAGCGCATACGGGAGAGATAAAAATACCAAAGGCTGTAGGAGCGACTGTGGGCAAGACAAGTATCCCGCTAACTGCAGAATCAAAACAGGCACTAAAGAAGTTGTCAGAACACATGAGAAGTACGTCACACCACATGCAACAAGCACATAAAAAAATGGTGGCACATGATGAGCCGGCTAAGGCTAATTTAGCGCTCGCTAAAAAATCGAAAGAACTACAAAAATATAATACCTTTCGGCAACATCAAAATACTATTGATAAGACACAGAAAGCGTTAATTGCGAAAAAGAAGCAGATGCTGAAAAGCCCGGTTTTCAAAAAAGCAGTAAAGCCGGTTGAATCAAAACTATCAGATTTAAAAGTTAAAGCAATAAAAACACAAGCAGGATCATTTTCAAAACATACGGCAGCCTTAGATGGACATATTAATAAATTAAGTAAACACATGCAGGGTGATTTAGGCAAGGTCAAGACGTTATTGCCAGCATTGAAACATCTGCAGTCTGCGAAATCTTTTATGGCATTGGCTGCGGGTACCGTCATAGCGCCGATGGTTATGGCAATGGGCGGTGATGCAAAGGCAGCCATCAAGGCGCAGGTCAATTCACAATTAGGTAGCTTTTCTGCGCTTGCTAAGGTAGCTGCCAAAGGGGCGAAAAAATGAGTACAAGACACCATACAGGCGCTGGACCAGGGTCTCCTGGAATGCCAAAAATGCCGGGGGGTTCTGGTGACGGTATCCCAGGGTTACCACCACCGAATGTCGGAGAAATGGCAACGGCAGCAGCGGCAACTGCGGCAGGTATAGCAGCAGGTGCTGCTGGTGCGACCGAATTAGCATCGGGAGCAGCGATGGGTGCAGGCGGAACGGCGATGGATGTGGCAGGGACGGCGATGGATGTTGTAGCCTTGGCATCTACTGCTGTTATGGCGATGAGTATTATCGGTGGGTTAGCGGATTCTGGTGTGTCTGGTATTCTTGATGTGACTGGTGGAGTAACGGGCTTGGTCTCGATGTTAGCTACCGGGGCCATTATGGGTGTTATTGGTGACCAAGTGCCTAATGCGGAGGCAGGTGCGGCCGCTGCTGAGAGTGGTAAGGAGCTTGTTTGTGCTGGAGCAAAGCTACAATGTGCAGGTGGTACGGCACCTGCAACGTTGGTGGTTCAGCCGCGAGATGCGCTTGTCGATGGCAAACCCGTTGCTATCGTAGAGTCATCGAAACCCCCTAATATCGCAACTTTTGGCATGTGCACGAGTGCAAGTAACCCCGAAGTAGCAGCTGCTCAAGGAGCTCCGCAACCTTGCTCAGCAGTGTGCGCCCCATGGGTTCCTGAAGTAACAAAATATCTAGTGGCTGATGCAGATATACCTGTTTCCGTTAAAGACAAGTGTACTTGTACGATTACGGGTATGGAGATTAGTGTCATACAGCCCGGTCAAACCGAAGTAAAGGCTACTTAATTTAGAGCCCTCGCTTAAAACCGCTTATCTAAGGAACACTTTGAACGATACCGTTCGCTACGCTGCTCATGTATTGTCGTATACACTGTGCTGCTCGCTCACGGCATCGCCCAAATTGTTCGCATAGCTAAACGGCGGGC
>JAHZIV010000002.1 GCA_022601255.1 Gammaproteobacteria bacterium | reverse complement strand
TTTGACCTGTGCCAATTCTGTTTCATGCGCCTCACCATTGGCTTCATTCATCGGATAGATTTCCGTACCCGAGGTAATCAACATAAAATGCAATTCGTCGGCCAATTCCTTTAACTGCCGATAGAGCTCTGGAGTCGCATACAAAATAACATTGGTCTCTAAGGCAGAACCAATGTCTCCCGCCTGTCGACGCGCCTCCAACACTTTATTAACCTCATCCCGTACTTGCTTTAACAATTCCCAGTCAATTTTTTTATGCACTTCAATTTCAGGGAAACTTTGATACCAGGCATCCAGGAATACTGACTGCTTACGTTCACCCGGCATATAACGCCATATTTCTTCTGCCGTGAAACTGAGTATTGGCGCCATCCAGCGTACCAATGCTTCCATAATATGATACATCGCCGTTTGCGCAGAACGACGCGCCTGACTGTTCGCCTTCGCCGTGTATAAACGATCCTTTATGATATCCAAATAATAACTGCCCAAGTCTACCGAACAAAAGTTATGAACGATCTGGTAGATTTTTTGAAATTGATACGTATGATAATTTTCAACCACTGTTTTTTGTAGTTGTTGCGCATACTGAATCACCCAGGCATCCAATGCTACCAACTGTTCGTTTGCCACCTGATCTTTTGCAGGATCAAAATCATAAAGATTCGACAACAAAAAACGTGCGGTATTACGAATACGCCGATACGCATCGCTACTACGTTTTAAGATCTCATCAGAAGCACTTACATCGCCAGTATGATCACATGCCGCAGCCCACAAACGTAAAATATCCGCACCTGATTTTTTCACAACGTCCGCCGGCAAAATAGTATTGCCCACTGACTTTGACATCTTATGACCTTTAGCATCGACCACGTAACCATGTGTTAACACAGCTTTGAAAGGCGCTGCATCACGAATCGCCAATGCGCTTAACAAGGACGATTGAAACCAACCACGATGTTGATCGGATCCTTCTAAATACAAATCAGCTGGCACCTGCAATTCCGGACGTTGTTGCAACACACAATAATGTGACACACCCGACTCGAACCACACATCAGTCACATCAGTCACTTTGTCGTAGTCATCCGCATCGTCGCCAATAAAATCTTTAGCATCACAAGCATACCAAGCATCAATGCCTTCTTTCTCAACGCGATCTGCCACTTGCTCCATAATGTAAGCTGTATTCGGGTGCAATTCACCCGTCGCCTTATGCACAAATAAAGTAATCGGAATTCCCCAGGTACGTTGTCGTGAGATGCACCAGTCAGGACGCGATTCAATCATTGTCCTTAAACGCGTTTCACCCGCACGTGGAATCCATTCACAATCAGGAATCGCTTGCAACGCCATGTTACGCAAACCCTTCTGATCCATACTGATAAACCATTGTGGTGTTGCGCGGAAAATTAACGGTGTCTTATGTCGCCAACAATGCGGGTAGCTGTGCTGTAACTCACCCACAGATAACAATGCCTGTTTTTCTTTTAAAGTTTCAATGACGATATCATTCGCCTTAAAAACATGCTGCCCGCCCACAAACGGCACATCATCAATAAAACAACTGCGCGAGTCCACAGGATTATCGACTGGCAATTGATAACGCTGTGCAACCGTATAATCATCTGCACCATGCGCTGGCGCTGTATGCACATTACCCGTACCCGCATCGGTCGTCACATGATCACCCAAAATAATCGGTACCTGTCGATCTAAAAACGGATGTTGGCATTTGAGATGTTCAAACGAAGCGCCTTTTGATTCTGCTAATACAGTATGATTCTCTATCGAATAACGCTGCATGACTGCATCTAACAATTCTTTTAACACGACAAGACAAACCTCATCACCATCAAGTTTGCATTGTACCAATACATAATCCAACTCAGGATGCATCGCAATGGCCTGGTTAGCCGGTAAAGTCCAAGGTGTCGTAGTCCAAATCGGCACTATGACCGTTGCAATATCTTTATCACAAGAAAATGCTTGCAGCATTGCCTGTGTGTCTATCACCTTAAATGCAACATCAATTTGTTTTGAGGTTTTATCTTGATATTCCACTTCTGCTTCTGCCAGTGCTGAGGCACAAGCGGTACACCAATGCACTGGTTTTTGACCGCGCATGAGATGACCGTTGTTAACGATCTCCGCGAGAGCACGCACAGCATTCGCCTCATATTTTGGGTTCATGGTTAAATAAGGATTCTCCCAATCGCCCACCACGCCGAGGCGCATAAAATCTTGTTTTTGAATCTCAACTTGTTTTTTTGCAAACTCGCGACAGGCTTGACGAAACTCCATCGCATTTAATTTTGTACCCGCCTTACCGACTTTCTTTTCGACCTTCAGTTCGATCGGCAATCCATGGCAATCCCAACCTGGAACATAGGGTGCATCCAATCCACTCAAGGTTTGTGATTTCGTGACGATGTCCTTAAGCACTTTGTTCATGGTGGTGCCTAAATGAATCGAGCCATTCGCATAAGGAGGGCCATCATGCAGAATAAATTTGGGGCGATCTTTACCCTGCTCACGCAAGCTTTGGTAAAGGTTAATTTGTTGCCAATGCTTCAACACCTCTGGTTCACGCTGCGCCAGGTTTGCCTTCATTGGAAAAGCCGTTTTAGGAAGGTTGAGTGTGTCTTTGTAATCTGCCATCGTTTCGTCTTAATATTAAAAAGCAAATAGAATATCACGGGATCAACGATTATCCTAGAAAACCAACTTCCACCCCACCAAGCACCCAGCGACCCTTGAACTTCCTTTTGTCCACAGATTCTGTGAATAACTCTGTGAAAAGCCACCGCATAGAATGCATAACTCTTTGAAAAAATGGGCATGACAAACAACTTGTGTAAGCTTTGCCCTACATGTGGGGGTTGGACATAAAATTAACCCCAATATATGGTGTAATCGTGTACTATGCCCCACAAGGCCCAGGCCCAGCTTGTCCTAGCCGATCTGAATCTGGATCTGAATCTGGGTCCAAATCGAAATCATCATCACCTAACACATGGTCAGGCAACCCACCACCGCCAAACAGACCTGCTGGAGAAGTCACTCCACCACCACCTTCAATGAGAGCAACTAACCTTATAGCATCCCCTGGAGGCTGAGCTCCTAATCCGCGGGGAACAAAATTGGGCGGCGGAGAATCTACTAAAGGATCATAACCACCAGCGGCAGCCCCTGTAACACGAGCAGAGGTTACAGGTGGTAACGAACCCGGCAGTGTATCGCGCAACGATTGAAGATCAGACAAGCCCCCTTCATTAGCAGAGGTTACAGGTGGTAACGAACCCGACAGTGCATCGCGCAACGATTGAAGATCAGATAAGCCCCCTTCATTAGCAGCAGGTCCTGCCGAAGCCGCCCCCGATAATGGCTGCTGATCCGACCTAACAGTCATACACATTACCCGCAGCGTTCCCTCATCAAGCATCAACAAATCAGCACTTTGATCGGTTGCAAAAGCGCACAACTTTGTTTTGAAAGTCGCATCATCACCCGCTTCAACTAACGCATCAATAATACAGTCGATACTGGCTTCCTGCAGCTCAAGGGCATGCTCTGGTTGCAACACGAATTGGATCACAGCATCGGGCAAGGCAGTATCGCTTAGATGCTTTCTGACATACTGACTGAAAGCAGTGGCAATAGCCGCTCTCACAAATGGATCCTCATTTTCCGGATACAGTATCGGCAAAAAATCCTCAATCATCGTCTCGCAAATAACCGCTTCACCCTCAGCATATCGGTTGTAATCCGACGCACGTACTACCACATCGAGGTTAACTAAGATTTCCTCAAGAGTAAGGTCATCCATTGCAAAGTATAGCGCCACCTGTTCGTGCAAAGCCTTGTCATCAAGCTTCAGCCAAGATTGAGGGCACTTATTCAATAATTCATATAACAATAACTGTGCCGTCTTGCAGCCGTGTTTGGCTATTTTTTCCTGCTCCGGAGGTGGGCCCTCAGCCGCCGCCGTCGGGCGTTTTATGCGATCTTTAAACTCAATCATTGTTAAGACAAGCATTGTCAGAGTAATAGCAGCATCTTCGTATTCTTCTTCTAAAGCAGCAAACATCTCACTCATGCAGCTTTTCTCTTGCCCATGATGCTTTGTAAAAAACGTATCAAATTCTTGTAACGCATCTGCCCACTCCTGTACTGGACGCTCTACTAGATGTGCTTCTGAATGGTTCTCAACACTATCGAGGCATTGGCGCAATACATCTTTACGTTTTTTTGAGACACAGTCCTCAGCAATAATTAAGTAATGAGATAGACAACCAACTTGATAAATACTGGGGCGCTCTTTTAATATGGCCCACAACAAATTCTGCGCCGAAGCACAAGACCCCTGGACGTCTTCTGCTGTTTCTTTCGACGCCCCATAGGCCGCGAGTAACTGGTGAAGATAATCTAGCGGCGTACCCAGAATATTGTCAATGGAAATATCACAACCTTCTAAAAACACCCACATATCAGCTGTTAATTCACAGCCAACATAATCCTTGATTCTCTCAGCGAGTAGTGCCTGCTCGTCGCCCCCATTAGATGCATCGGCTACAGCTGGTACTCTGACTCTTTCTCTTCTAGATTCGCTTAATTCGCCTGGCATTACAACACTCCTCTTAATGATTGCAATTCATTCATCACGATTTAATCAACGCGATAGTTGAATGTCAAGCGAGTGTATTTACTTTCTGCTGTCGGCTCTGTAACATGATCAATTTAATCCAACCATAAGGAACATGAACATGACAGAGAACACAAAAAAAGCAAGCAAGCCTTGGTGGCTTATTTTTGCCATTGCAGCACTTGCAATCATCGCTATTTTTGCACTAAAGCAAAAACCTGCTGCTACAGCACCTACAGCCAGCGCACAAAAAACAACGGCTACACTTGCCAATCATAATGCAGCTGCACATACAACATCCAATGAGACACAAGCCTTAACCGTCTCTGCCGCGGCTAAAAAATCTATTACCCCCACCGGGAAGAGCCAATATACAGCAGCAAATCACTGGTCAGGTCATGACAACGATAGCAGCAAAGTATCTGTTAAAGCACACGCTGCAGGCAATCAAAGTAATAAAAACGCTCAAAGCTCCAAGCATACTCAAGATCCCAAGAGCACACATGCTGCAGGCAGTAAAAGCAATAAGAACGCACAAAAACCTGAGCATACGCAAGGTATCAAGTAATAACTCTTGAATGACGTGGTCCAGCCGCACCTGCGGCAGCAGTGGGATCCGCAGCAGGAGCAGCAGCCGGAGGTTCAGTTGCTGCTCCAGCAAAAAAACCAGCATCCCACCGTTTTTGAGTAGCAGCAGCAGTCGCAGCAGCCGTTTTCAACATTGCAGCAGCCACAGCTCTGCTTGCTCGCCGAGCTGCTTCCAAACTGAAGCCATCATCCCCCTCGGCAGTTGCAGCTGCCGGAGCAGGCGCTGCAGGCGCAACTGCTGGAAGAGGAGGAGGTGTTGGTGGTCGAGCAGGTGGCGCCACAGCAGCCAGAGCATCTTCAACATCGAAACTTTCAATCTGCGCATCAGAAATATGAAACGGCTTCACTAAAGCCATAATCTGTTTCCATGAAGTTGTATTCCCTTCTCCCGAAGCATAACGCCACTTGCGTAACTCGGGACGCAAGCGATTTAACAAATATAAAACACGGTCGCGCTGCGTTAAGTCTTTATACTGGCCCCCAAAGTCTACTCCAACGTTAAGAAGAATCCCTTTAAGCGCTGCCGTCTTGTCTTCACCCTTGTAAAACCAACCGCCTTTTTTATCATAGCCTGTTACATACTGAGTAATACTGGCAAACAAAACGGTCTGACCCGTGTAATGAATGCCAAACTTATCTAACTCTGTTTGCAGCTCCAGCCAAGCACTCGGCACTTTCATAAGCTGCGGTAAGGTATACTGCAATAAAATACCCACGCGTGTCTTGTCAGCATCAAGAAGTGCTGCTACATCGGTTTGTGCCGATTCGATATAGGAATTTGTTTTAGCACCGGCGGCACCAGCCTGAGTACTTATCTGAACGGGGTTGTTATTATCTCGCAGTGCTGCAATAGTCCTTTCAGCATTAAGAACCGCTGCTGTTAATTCAGCGCTCTGTAATTTATCGCGTTTACCTTGTATGAAGGACAGCAATTTTTGGTAAATAGAAAATCTTTTCTGCGTCAGCCGCATACCACCTAAACCCGTTTCCTCTGTCACAATACTGCCATCACTCATGAAGGCATCTTGTTGCAGCGGTACTGATGAATAACCTTCTTCACTCTCAACAGCACGTCTGATCGACCACCTGGCAACAGACCCCGGCATAGCATCAGGCAAAGCTTCCTCAAGACCGACTTCATCTACTTTATTCACATGCTTGAGTTTTGGCTTCTTGGTGGCATTTATACCTTTGTTGAGATCCATGGCCGGCATCGATGCGCGCTGTTCCTCTTCATACAACTTCAAACGACTCAATTGGCTAGGGTTATTTAAATCTAATGTACGTTGAACATTATAAAGCTCATTTGTGAGGCGAATATACGCATGGGTGTAAGCCAACATGTCACGCGTGCGATCTTGACCACTCTTGCAATTTGTCAACGGCGCCATGCCGGTGTAGTGCGCCACTGCCAACAAGCTGCTTTGCAATTTAAATATATGTTGTTTCTGAGACCATTTATCTTCATAAAAGAATTCACAGGCAGTGAATAGTGCAACCAATGCTTTCGTTGCATTTTGTTGTTCTTCTGAAACTACCGCCTGCAGCGACTTATCTTGATTGATACTTTGAATAAGCGTCTTTACTCGATCTTTATTTTGTTTCCACCAAGTTTTACGACCCTTATGATCATTCGTCGCAGCAAACGCATCAAAAAAGCCAGCCAATTGCCGCTCTACAGATCCAGCAGCGCCTACCGTTTGCAGACAATTAAAAAAAGCATCGTTAGAAAGCTTCGTGATTAAAGAAACAAAATTATCTTTATTGCGCTCTAACGGGTGCTTATAATTATTAGCGCTACGGGCACGCCTTTGGCGCAACCCTTCTACAACACCTGCCAACTTAGAAAGCCCACGAAAAAACCAGTTCGTTTGTGCCACATTCACCCCAAAATAAAAATCAAAAAACTGAAAAGGATTAGCTCCACGTGCAAGATCATTGTTAAACTGCGTAAAGGCATGCACCATCTCACCAGTCGAACGCACATTATAATCACCTGCCCAAGGATAATCTCCCTGCGTGGGTGTAATAATAGAAACGTTAATAGCAGCTTCTTCTCCTTCCCCTACAAAGCATCCCGCCACTTGTTTCACATTGTCTAGCGTGCATACTTTCCTGGCCGCTTTGTCTTTCATTTTATAGGGTACAAACGAACTACTGCCATAGCAGTCTACATCCCTAGATGATACGGTGCGAAAATTTCGCATGCCCGCCGTCATCAAATGACTGGGGACATAGTGAACGGTCTCGTTATTTAATGCATTCGCCGCAAGATTTAACTGGCTCTCGATATATCGTTTTATGCTAGCTTGCTGCGCACCTGAAAGTGTCTCACCACTCAGCAACCCAATCTCAACAGCACCCTGGTCACAAGGCGCCGATGCAGGCTTAATATCACGCAGAGGCGCTATAAGCTGGTGTAACTTCAGAGGACTGAGCTCTGGATAACCCATTTTTTTCAGCAAATAAAGTCCATGGTAATGAAATTTACCCACGATTTTTTCGTATTCTGCATCACTCGGATTGGAATGCACCGCCAAATATTGAGTAATGTAGAGGTAATCACGCGCAAACTGCTCGAAACGATGCTGCATGTGTGCTCGCTCATGAGCGTTAGTAATCGCCGCGATCTTTAACTCATAGGCTTTTTTGACATTTTCCAGAAAATGGGTGAGATGGCCGAATACAATTTCCTTTCTGAAACTCGTACCGAGAAGACCTGAAAATTGTTCTGCGATTGGTGCTGGTGCTGGCATGTAACCCTCTTAACATTATGATTCTATTAATCTTCTTCATTATACCTGTAAATTCTTAAGGGAGTATTAACTGCTTAATGTATTCTTTAGTGTTCTGCACGTCTTCTGCTATTTTTTGTTTGAGCGTGTCCAGGCTGTCATAGCGTTCTTCATCGCGCAATTTATGCAAGAATTCTACCTCAATATTTTCAGCATAGATGTCGCGCTGAAAATCTAGAATAAACACTTCCAACAAAGTACGCTCACCATTCACCGTCGGTCGCGTACCCACATTGGCGGCACCGTACAAGGGACCCTCTGGCAGGCCCACAACACGCACCACATAAATACCCTGCAATGGCACTGCATTGCGATGCACATTAAGATTAGCCGTCGGAAAGCCAAGTTGACGACCCAGCTTCTCGCCGTGGCAAACTTTCCCCGCCAAATAATACGGCCGACCCAACAAGGCTTCCGCCATTTGCATGTCCCCTGCCTTTAAGGCATTACGCACACGAGTACTGCTCACTCGCTCTTGCTCCAAAGGATGCGTGGGTAATTGCTCAACTGTAAAATTGTATTGCGCGGCCATTGTTTGCAACAAGGATACATCTCCCGCACGCTTGGCACCAAAACGAAAATCATCTCCGATGACAATACATTTCATATTCAATTTTTTTAACAAAATTTCTGTCACAAAATCTTCTGCCGACAAAACCGCCATCGCCGCATTAAAATGCAAACACAGCAGTAAATCAATCTGCATACTCGACAATGTCAGCCACTTCTCACGCAGTCGCATCAAGCGCGGCCTTCTCTTCTTGTGAAAATATTCGTAGGGTTGCGGCTCAAACGTCATCACAACAGAAGCCAGGCTTTGCTGCTGTGCAATACTGATGACTTTATTCAACAATTGCTGATGCCCAAGGTGCAAGCCATCGAAGCTACCGATCGTGACGACAGATCCTTGCCGAGGTGCTTCAAAAGATGTTAAGTATCGTACGAGTTTCATGCCGGTGGCTTCAAGTGATGTATGCGCATGCCTGTTAAAAACAACATGGCCACATAAGTAATCATCGCTGCAGCCAATATTCCCGCTAAATGCAATACCCGCCAGGTGGTATCAGCATGCATCCAAGAAATGATGTGACCCGACAAAAACCACAACACGATAGCCATCAAAACATTCGCAACCAGCAAGCGCGCCATAAAGATTGGCCAACCGGGTCGTGGCTGATAAATGCCCCGACGCAATAAAAATTGCCATAACAAACTTGCATTCAGCAACGCCGCCACTGATGTCGCCAATGCAAGCCCAGCATGCCGCAATGGAATAATTAATGCAGCATTTAAAATCAAGTTCAACACCATCGCAACGGCAGCGATCTTCACGGGTGTTTTAATATTTTGTTGCGAATAAAAACCCGATGCCAACACCTTAATTAACATGAAACCCGGCAAGCCCACCGAGAAAGCCATTAAACTCTTACGTGTCATGATGACATCAAACGCATTAAAAGCACCGTGTTGCAAGAGTGTTGAAATCAAAGGCCCCGCCAAAAACAATAAACCAACTGCCGCTGGCAGTCCAATAAACAATACCATGCGCAGTGCCCAATCGAGTGTTTTACAAAATACCTCGTGATTTTTATTGGCATGGTGGTGCGATAAATTTGGCAATACAACCGTTGCTAACGCCACACCGATCACGCCCAGTGGTAAATACGTCAAACGGTCGGAATAATACAACCAAGAGATACTGCCTGCCGGCAAGAATGATGCAAAGAAATTATCAACCAATAAACTGATCTGCGCCACAGACACGCCAAACAAAGCTGGCACCATGAGCTTCATGACTCGTCGCACGCCTTCATGCTTAAAGCCTATTTTAGGGATGGGCAATAAGCCAATCTTCGCCAAGAAAGGCAATTGCAATGCCAACTGAATCACACCGCCAAATATCACACCCCACGCTAGTGCATACACCGGCTCATGAAAGAAATGCGTGAAAAAAACCGCTGCGATAATAATGGCAACGTTGAGTAACACCGGTGTAAATGCCGGCACGCCAAAACGATTATGCGTATTCAGCACCGCCCCTGAACAGGCTGTCATCACAATCAATAATAAATATGGAAACATGATATGCAACATGTGGGTGGTCAGTTCGTGCCGAATGGGGTCGTTCGCAAACCCTGGCGCAAAGATCACCACCACCACCGGTGCAATGACTTCCACCACCGCCACCACCAACATCACGATAAGGCCTAATGTACCAAAGATACGATTAACAAAATCTTTGGTTGCCTCATCGGTCTGCTTGCTACGAAATTCTGCCAATACCGGCACAAAGGCTTGTGAAAACGCCCCCTCACCAAAAAGACGTCTTAGGAAGTTAGGTAATTTAAACGCGATCAAGAATGAATCCAGTGCCGCATCGGCACCAAAGGTTTGTGCGATGACAACGTCTCGCACAAATCCTAGGATACGCGAGAGCATCGTCATCGCTGCCACGATCGAGGTGGAGCGAAATAAGCGTGCATTCTTAACGGTTTTTGCTTGTTCTACAGTCACTTGGGGAGTCTAACAGCAATTGAAATTGCCAGGCAAGCCTTATTGCCTTTTGGGCTATTTATAATCAAAAGCTAATAAGACCTGCCTGGCAGTTTCGATCTGGCTTGACAACCCCTCGGGAAAACGGCATATTAGCCGATCTTCAAATCAGTAATAAGAGGAAGTTACAGTGGCCAATTCAGCCCAAGCAAGAAAACGTGATCGTCAGATGCAAAAACGTCGTCTACACAATCACAGCCAAAAATCAGAAATGCGTAGTGCAATCAAGAAGGTACTGACCGCGATCGATGAGAAAAAATCAGATATCGCTAAAGAAGCTTTTAAGGCAGCTACTGTACTGATTGACCGTCTTGCTGGCCGTAATATCATCAAATTGAATAAAGCAGCTCGTATCAAGAGCCGCCTAAATGCCCGCGTTAAGGCTTGCCAGTAAAGATCTCACCTGCCATTTAACTAGCCGTTGGCCCCAGGTGCCGCATCATTCCTTGATGGCGAGAGACATCACCAGCTGCAGCAGCTGAGTCCCGCTTTTGTTTACTCCCCCAAAATGAAGCACTTGAGCCTCCCCAGGAATTTTTTTCCACACACCGCTCCAATGCTGTTTGAAGATTTTGATTTTCATCACCAAGAGAGCAATCACGGTTCTTCACCTCAGTCGAATATAGCGTCCATGCTTGACTCAATAAAGAGTTTGGCTTGGCATCACAATATTCAAAAAAACGCTTAACGAATGCTTCCGGCTCTATACCATCCACATCAAATACCTGCGACGCCGGAACACAAGCACGGACTGAACGCGTCCCCTCGATGACAGCGCTATAGAGTGGTTTCATCTTCAATATGTCTGCCTGCATCGCCTGAGCAAATTGCTTCTGATGATCGCGGCTCAATATTGACATGATACGGTTGCAAGATGGCCAGCCATAAGTTTTATGCACTACCGAATCCAATATTTCCTTAACCAACTGAGTTTTATCACCATCGTTTAACTTTAAATAAAGTGATATCCAACTATCCCCCGTCTTCATGAAAAACTTTTCTTGCTCTGCAACAGGAGCTGACAATAATGTATCGAGTAATTTGCTTCGCGCTGCATCATTCTCTGCCTCTTTATATACTCTACAAAAGTAAGAAGCATTTTCGACTAAGTCTTTAGGATTGATGGCTTCAGACTTGACTGAAGAAAGTCTGCTATGCACTGGCGCTGCGGCAGCAGACGCATCAGCTTTTTTCTGCTCTAGATACACTTCGAATGGCTCACCAACTTGTTTCTGCACCATCGATACATGATCACCCTGAACAGTTTCAAGCACTTTTGACATTGATCTTTGAAAGCTATTATCATCCTTCTTTCCAATTTGTGCTAGTAACTTATTAATCGCATAGTTAACATAATCTGTTTGATGTTGTGGAAGTAAATCATTATAGGCTTGACTGAATCTATAAGGACAGAAATCTTTCTGAAATAAAGCACTAGCGCTTTTCTCCTTGAACAATACTTCTTTTTGCGGATCACTAAACTTCTTATACATCTCTATAAAGTCAGTCTGACTGAATTGACAGGCTTGGCGCACTTCTCGACTAATCTTAAAAAATAGTGCTTGATCATGTGGATCGAGCTTTCCAAAAAAATCTTCATAGCCCCCAGGAGTAAAAGGCACCTTTACAAAGAAGTCACTTGAGTTACGAATGAGCCTCTGCCTCTGCTCTGCATCTAACTGTTGATATATCAAGAAGAACTTATATACTTGTAAACCTAAAAAATCGAGTGGGTTTTCCACAATGGCATCAAGTACTTGTTGCCAATGAGCATCTATCAACTTCTTTTTAGTCGAGTCAAATTTATAATTATACACATACAATTCAGCAATCACTTTGTCTTTAACCAAAGCAAAAAGATTATCTAAGCACTGACCATCATTTCCAAGATCCTTATATGACTGCCAGACAATATCATCAAACATCCAGTCTTGCACATCTGCTTCAGTTAATTTCTCCAAATAAAATGCCAAATTTAATTTGCAATTATCGAAAAACTCTATAAACGATGTTATCGCTGCTATTTTTTGTTTATGGTAAGCATCCAGTATGGCAGCTGCACCTTGACCCGGCAAAGATATTAGAGTATTTAAAATCCTCTTCTCAACAAGTTTCCGACTGGGATCATTACAATCAAAGCTCCACTGCCTTATCTCTTCTTCATCTATATTACCAATAAAGATTGCCAACTGTTCAGACCTCAAGCCACAAAGTTCATCTAGATCATAAAATGATGTTACCCTGCGTGTTAAGTTTGCATGAAGCGTATCTAGAATAATTTTTGCCTTTCCAATGGGCAAGGATACTAATAGTGCCCCTAACTTTTTATCTAATTCGCCCTGCCGCGTTAAAACTTTTTCAAAAAATGACTGACCCACTGCTGCAAAAAATATTTTCATTTTTTCAGCAGATAAGTGATACATCAACATCACCCAATCGCTCATATCACGCATCGCATTGAAAATAGCTTCTTGATGCTTATTCTCAGCAAGAAAAGTTTGCATATCTTCTTGCGGCATTGATACAAAATGCACGACATCATCAAAGCTAGTGATTTTCAACTCTAAGTCCAAACTTGTTAGAAGCCCAAGGCTTAAGCCTAAACTACTATCAGAACCACTGTATTTTCCAGCAGTAAGCTCTTCAATCAATTGCCTATGAGCCGCCGCAAACTCCTCTTCGCATGTCTGCAGCAACTGTTGTTGAGCCTCATCACCTAGAGCAATTAACTGCAAGTGAGATTTATGCTTCTCAACCAGGGGCTGTAATTTTTCATGCCTTGAAGCCAAACAAAGATCAACATCACTGAAGTGAGCAGCTGCAGATCCGTCTGATTTATAACGATTACCCATCACTCTTTTTAAATGCTGTATCTCATCATCAACTGACTTTGGTATTTGCTCAACATCTCCTTGCTCTAATGCGTCGTCTTCAACAGCTTCAAGCTCTAGACCATCATAAAATTGAATGAACTCTCTAAATTCGGTATAGAAATCTTCACCGGCTATTTCTTCAGACCCACCTGCATTCTTACTATTCATATACATACTGTGTAACATCGAGGCCAAGCGTTCATATAAATTATTCTTTCCTGATGATAAGGCCTGACGTTTCTGATGCAGTTTTACATAGGTTTTGGTGGTCTCTGAATGCGCCGCCAATCTTGCAAGTTGTGAGTCTGTTATGTCTAGCTCATCTGTACCAGTATCATAGCTCACCGTATCCCAATAAGGGTTTTGCCTGTTGACCTTTTGCGTAGGGCTTGCAGGATAGGCATATAATAAGCTCTCAACAGGCAGTAGATACTGACTGTCAAATGCCTCTACATGCTTTCTCAAAACCTGTTTTAAATCGAGTTTATCGATATCAATATATTTCGCGCCATCAGGCATTTCCTCTTCGCCACTCTCAATTGCCACTCCCGGCATCAACAATTGTATCGCTGGCTTACCTGTTTTTTCTGAGACAAACTCAGCAACATCACAGAGTAACTCCGTTACTTCATCCGTTGGTATGGCGGTGTAACTTAGAAGGCTACCTTTGACAAGATCCCAATTATTTGCGAGTAATGTTTCTAAATTTGTGAGCAGCGTAGATGGATCTAATGCTTCATCAGCAGTAAGACTATCTAATGCCATCACGATTTTCGCCCTATAAGTATGAAGAGCGCGCCGTCTCAGCGTTGTCTTATCTTCGGGCCAATCTTTTCTGAGTGATTCTACTACCGTTTCGAGCTCTTGATGTGTCTCAAGCCTCTTTAGCATTAAGGCATTACTTTCTTGAAGCTTTTCAGCCTCTCGAGTCAACCTTTCTAAATCTGATGTTTCTACGCCTAGGGGCATCTTATTTTCCAGCTATGTTATTGTTTTATAGGACTATAGCATAGAATCCTTAAGGCAGTATTAAATCTGAACAACTAAATCCTGACACAGCTGCTGACACCCTACTCCCGTTGCGGCAGAGACTTTATAGACTGGCCCTTTATATTGAAGTGTTTTTATTGTTTCCTCGATGCGTGCATCCGCGTCTTCTTCTGTTAACAAATCCACTTTATTAAATACCAGCCAACGCGGCTTATCCATTAGCTCCGTACTAAATTTTTCAAGCTCTTTTTCTATCGCTTGAATGGAGCTCACGAGATCATCGGAATAAATATCGACTAAATGCAATAACACTTCCGTACGACTTAAATGCTTTAGAAACTGTATTCCAAGCCCGACACCTTCGCTCGCGCCTTCAATCAAACCGGGAATATCCGCGATCACAAAACTTTGTAATTCATCGACACGTACAACTCCTAAGTTGGGATGCAAAGTCGTGAAAGGATAATCGGCTATTTTAGGTTTGGCATTCGAAACTTGATTGATAAAAGTAGACTTGCCCGCATTCGGAAAACCGAGCAGCCCCACATCCGCTAACACTTTAAGCTCAAGCTTTAGAGAGCGACGATCACCCGGTGTACCTTTACTGGTTTGTCGCGGTGCGCGATTGGTACTACTTTTATAGCGTTCATTACCCAAACCATGAAAACCACCCTTAGCAACACACAACTTCTGACCCGCCTCAACCAAATCACCGATCAACTCATCGGTTTCTTCATGATAAACCGTGGTACCGACAGGGACTTTGACCGTGAGGTCATCGCCACTCTTACCACGCTTAGAACGCCCCATACCAGACTGGCCATTCTCAGCTTTAAAATAACGCTGATAACGAAAATCGATTAAGGTATTAATATGTGAATCTGCTTCGAAATAGACACAACCATCATCGCCACCATCACCACCATCGGGACCACCCATGGGGATATTAGCTTCACGACGGAAACTCAAACAACCGTGACCACCGTTGCCTGCTTCTACAATAATGACTGCTTCATCTACGAATTTCATGCGGGATTAGCTCCCATGTGGATGCGAATGTTACGCTTCGATTGGCTCAACAGAGACAAATTTACGCTTGTTAGCACCTTTGATACGGAATACGACCTT
The DNA here is from genome assembly GCA_022601255.1 of Gammaproteobacteria bacterium. Classification (GTDB taxonomy): domain Bacteria; phylum Pseudomonadota; class Gammaproteobacteria; order Coxiellales; family Coxiellaceae; genus JAHZIV01. The sequence goes on along the minus strand of JAHZIV010000002.1, from coordinate 11,488 downwards.
TCCATCCACCAATGCATATAGAGTATGATCACGCCCCATACCCACACCATCGCCTGGATGACAGTTAGTACCGCGTTGACGGATAATGATATTACCCGCTTCGACAATTTCACCACCATAGCGCTTTACCCCAAGATACTTAGGGTTAGAATCGCGTCCGTTCCGAGTACTACCACCTGCTTTCTTATGTGCCATATCCGCTACTCCTCTTTATGCCGCGATATCTGTAATTTTCACCGCCGTGAACGATTGGCGATGCCCCATACGCTTCATATGGTGTTTACGACGTCTGAATTTTAAAATATGTACTTTTTTAAGACGACCCTGCTCAACTACCTCGCCTTTTACCTTGGCGCCTTTGATGAATGGTTTACCCATCTTGATCTGGTTGTTATCGTCAGAAACCATTAGAATCTCATTGAATTCAACAGCTTGCCCAGCTTCACCGGTAAGTTTCTCAAGCTTGATTATATCGCCTGGAGCGACTTTATACTGCTTTCCACCAGTCTTTACAATTGCATACATGATAATGCCTCATCCGCTTCTAAAGTTTGAAGATCGTGCATTTTACGGAAATATTAGCCCTTAGGCAAGAAATTTATTGACAGTTTTCAAGCAGCTGCCTAGCATGGCCACATGCAAACATTAGCCCTCGAGAAAATACGAAACCCAGTCACCCACGACCTAAAAGCAGCAGATCAGCTCATTTTGAAGGAGCTTGTGAGTGATATCAGCCTGATTCAGCAAATTACGCAACATATCATTAGCAGCGGAGGCAAGCGACTGCGGCCTTTGATCGTGATTTTGTGTGCCCGTGCCTGTGGTTATCAGGATGCAAAACAACATCTCGAGCTGGCTGTGATTATTGAATTTGTACACACGGCAACGCTGTTACACGATGATGTAGTCGATAAATCCAACCTGAGGCGTGGGCAAGATACCGCGAACGCCATCTGGGGTAATCAGGCCAGCGTCTTAGTTGGTGATTTTTTATACTCCAGGGCTTTTCAGATTTTAACCCGGAATAGCAATGTTGATGTTATGCAGGCCCTATCAGACACGACCAATGCGATTGCAGAAGGTGAGGTGCTGCAGCTGATGAATCGACATGATCCGCAGCTTTCAGAGCAATCCTATCTCGATGTCATCGAGCGCAAAACGGCGCGTCTCTTTCAATCAGCAGCAGAGATTGGCGCTATGATTGCCACTGAAGATCGTCAATTACGCGATGCAGCAGCGCAGTATGGCTTAAATGTCGGCATGGCTTTTCAGATTGTTGATGACCTACTGGATTATACCTCTGATGATGACACGCTTGGCAAACATGTAGGTGATGATTTTGCCGATAGCAAAGCCACATTACCGCTGATTCATGCGATTAACAACACTGATGATGCCACTGCAAAGAAAATTCATAGCGCTTTGATCGAAGGTAAGATCGAACACATGGATATTGTATTAGATGCGATTAAAAATACTGGTGCCGTTCAATATTGCATTGATAAAGCCAATCACTATATTGATAAGGCACTTGCTGCGTTAACAATTTTTCCTGAGAGTGAATATAAAGCGTCACTATTGGAATTGACCAATTTTACAAAAGAGCGTTCTTATTAAATTACTCCATGATATTTCTTTTTGCAAAGCAAGTAAGTAAAGTGTTATACGCATGAGTAGTGAGCAACGGCGAGGAGGTGGCGCGAAGGCAGGGTTCCCGACCGCGCAGCGGAGGGATGCCAGAGCAGCCGGATCCCCGCAGCCGTTTAAGCTCACGATTTAAGATTCATAATGATAAAACATCATTGAGTAAAACCTCGTTTTCAAGGATAATAACTGAATGCAGGATGCAACACCACGGAAAATATCAAGACTCGCCATCGCCATGTTTGCGCTGGCAGCGACCTTTTACTTCTATGAATTCCTGCTACAAGTCTCGCCTTCCATCATGGCTCGCAACCTACTGCATGATTTTGGCATCGATGGCACCGTACTCGGATTACTGTCAGGCGCTTACTATTATTCTTATACGTTAATGCAAGTACCTGGTGGTTTTTTGTATGATCACTTTGGCGCACGTCGTGTCATCACAGCTGCTATTTTAATATGCGCATTGGGCGCCTTATTATTTGGACTTGCACCCAGTCCCACAATGCTAGGCATTTCTCGATTCTTAATGGGCATTGGTTCGGCATGTTCTTATTTAGGCGTACTGTCTATTTGTGTGCGCTGGATTCCGAAAAAATATTTTGCCTTATTTGCAGGGCTTTCACAAACCATTGGTTCAATTGGTGCGGCAACGGGTCAGGCGCCCTTAGCTGCTGTTATCAATCATATCGGTTGGCGGGAATCTATGATTGGACTTTCCATTATAGGCGCCATCATTGGTTTGGTTATTTTTCTTTTCCTACGCGATGCACCTAAAAAAATACGGCACCACAAAAGAAAAAGACTACAGAGCATACAAATCAAGAAAGTGTTATTGACAATCTTAAGAGAAAAACAAACCTGGGTAATTGCTGCATTTTCTCTTTGCATTTGGTCGCCGATTCCTATATTTGCATCGCTATGGGGTGTGCCTTTTTTAATGCGGAAATTTGCCGTTAATAATGTTGTTGCAGGAAGCATTTGCTCCATGGCATGGTTTGGTACAGCATTAGGCGGTCCGTTATCGGGCTGGCTTTCAATCCACATTAAAAAACGACATGCTATTTTAATTTTTGCAGCACTTGCAGGATTAATAGCGAGCTGCATTCTTATTTATGTGCCAATGCCATTCTGGGTGGGTTACATATTATTATTTGTTTTTGGCTGTGCCTGTGGCTCTCAAGCATTGACGTTTGGTTTTGTGCGACACAATAATTCGCCACAAATCGCCAGCACAGCGATGGGCTTTAATAATATGGCCATTGTCATTGGCGGTGCTTTTTTTCAGCCACTAGTAGGCTATATTTTAGATTTATATTGGAAAGGTGGCTTCCACAAGGGTGCAGAGCATGGTGCACGTGCCTATAGCATTCATGCGTATCATATTGCGCTGCTTCTAATACCAGCCTGTTTTATTCTAGCAATACTGGTCGGTTTGTTTGTTAAAAATAAATAATTTGACAGCCCCGTGTATCCAGATATACTTGCAACATGGAAAAATCATTCGAAAAAATACTGTCTGGCTATCATCGCTTTCGTGAAAAATATGCGGCCGGCGATGATACATTAATGCAGAAACTTGCAAGTCATGGTCAACAACCTGACGCTATGATTGTTGCTTGCTGCGATTCTCGTGTCGACCCTGCCGTGATTTTACAATGCGACCCAGGTGATCTCTTCACTGCAAGAAATATTGCCAATATCATTCCACCTTTTGAGAAAGATAATAGTCATCATGGCACCAGTGCAGCACTTGAATACGGAGTCTGCCACTTGAACGTGAAACACCTTATTATTCTCGGGCATAGTCAATGTGGCGGCATACAAGCCTTGCTAAGCAACGACGACATGGAAAACAGTGATTTTATTTCCAGTTGGGTTTCACTCGTTGAAACAGAGTCGAAAGATCTTGACGACTGTGATACTTTTTCAAAAAAAGCGCTGCTTCACTCTTATAAAAATTGTTTAAGCTTTCCATGGATTAAACAGCGCGTTGAACAAAACCAACTAGCCATTCATTTATGGTTCTTTGATATCAGTAAAGGTGAAATTTCTGCATACTCGTTTGAGAAAAAACAATTTCTGGCGCTTTAATTCGCTACACAAACATCTTTAAACCATTTTTTGCAACTAAATTTAATAACTTTAATGAAGGACCTCTAGGTCGTTTTGCGCCAACCTCCCATTGCTTTATTGTTGAAACACTGGCATTAAGATATGCCGCAAATACAGGCTGACTTACTTTTTCGCGCAAACGTAATGCTTTAATTGCTTTTGGCGACATTTCTTCAACGGGTTGTAACGATAACATATCAAATTCGTGCATTGTGACTCTATCAATTACACCCGCTTGATAAAGCCCCTTTGCAGTTTCTAACACTGCCTCAGTTGGTGATAATTTCTTAAATGTTTTTTTCTTATCTTTTACTTTTTTATTAGACTTCATTTTTCTACCTCAATTAGCTCACCTAACTTTAATAGTTTATTAATTTTGGTCTCACCCAAACTTAAAAATGTTTTTGAAAGCTTCCTAAATTGTATTTTTTCTTTTTCATTAATATTAGTCCTAACATTTTTCGCATATCCATATATAAAAAAAGATTTATTGTCAAACTCATAAGCTATAATTACCCTAACTCCTCCCCGCTTACCTCTCCCCATGATGCCAATACGCTTTTTATAACAAGCCGAACCTAAATCTCCTTCGTACAAACCAGATGATAATTCACTAACAGCAAACACCAACCTTTCATCCAATAAGCCCTCTGCTTTTGCCCATCGATTAAAATAACGCGTTTTAAAAATTCTCACTATTTTGTCCTGCTTGTAAATATAGCACTAAGTGTACTATTTATCAAATAGGCATGACAATACAGGATTTTTTACTATAGCAATCAAAGCAAGTCTATATAACTCACTGAATAATATGATATGTTTTATGCCGCTTTATCTCGGCAAGAATCAGGGGGTTTTCATCACAATTGGCTCTTGCTCAGGCTGCCATACAGGGCAGCGCATCATCACAACTTGAAACATGGGTGATTCGATTATTGCAAACAACCACCGCTTCACATGCTCAAACGGCAACGCTTTAAAATACGCTTCATCAGAACGGTAGAGTTGGCGCACATGCGGCAACACAATCGCATCCGCCTTACCCAACGAGTCAGATAACAAATATTGACTGCCTTCCAATAATTCATCCAATACTTTTAAATAATCTTCAATCTTCTTGCGCTCTTCATTTAAATCGACGCCATCTAATCGATCATAATACTTAAAACGATTGACAGCCCCAATAAAAGAACCATTCAATTTTTGCAACAAAGAGCCAACATCATTTTGATTTCGCTGCAATGTTGAAAACGCATAATCCACAACATCAAGACTCTCATCGATCATACCACCATTTGGAAACATCAATACTGGCACCGTACCCTTAGGAGAATCTTGTAAGAACGCAGGATGCTTATTTTGCAAATCAATTTCTCGTAATATCACCGGAATATTTGCATTCACAAGCGCTATACGTGCTCTCATCGCATAGGGACAACGCCTAAAACTGTATAAAATTGGCAACGCATCCGTCATATCAATTTCCCCTTAAAAAGAAGAGCCGGGTTGTTGCAAGAAACTCAATTCTTCAGCAGTCGATTCACGACCCAATATTTCATTGCGATGCGGATAACGGCCGAATTGATCAATGATCTTCTTATGCTGATATTCAAAATCCAAATTATGCTCCAAACCTGGCTCAGAAAATAACTTAATTGCCTCTTCATGGACATCTACTGACTCACTGTGCATAAACGGTAAATATAAAAATTGCTTGTACCGTGGCTCTAGTAATTTGTTACAGCCCACCTCAACTGCCTCTCTCGCAAGCACCAACGCCATCTCATCAAAAGCAAAAGACTCCGGCAATCCTCGGAAAATATTACGAGAAAACTGGTCCAAGACGATTATCTCTGCCAATCTCCCCATCGGTTCAGAACGCCATGCGGATAATCCACCACTCGCTGCCTTCTGGTGCGTCTTTAAAAACTTTTCTTTAATTTGATTATCAAGCGCCTCATCTTTCACCCACCATTGTTTCGGTGTTAGCACTGTAAACCAATAATCAATGACATCTTGATAACTCATACTCGATCTCGCAGTAATGATTGCAAATATTTCATCTATTTGTTATACAAGCTATTATGCCTCAAATCAAGTTCCAAAATATCTCCGTACACTATGGCGAGCAACCATTGCTCGACAGAGTGTCCTTTAATATCGAAAAAAATGAGCATATTGCTATTATTGGTCGTAATGGCGTCGGCAAATCTACGCTACTGAAATTGATCCAGGGTAGCATCACAGCCGATAGTGGTAATATCGAACGAGAGTCCCAACTGTGCATCTATAGCATGGCGCAACATGTGCCACAAGATTTAACAGGTAGCGTTCTCGACTTTATTACACAGGCTCATAGGTCCAACCACGACTGGGAATCCTATCAAGTTGATAAAATTATCACTCAGCTAAGACTGGATCCTGACTTGCTCCTAAAAAATGCCTCAGGCGGGCAAATACGCAGGGTACTCTTAGCAGCAGCACTCGTTAACGAACCCGATATATTATTACTGGATGAGCCAACCAACCATCTCGATATTGACTCTATTGAATGGCTTGAGAATTTCTTAGTAAATTATCAAAAAACACTCATCTTTATTACGCATGACCGCAGCTTTATGCAGAAAATTGCCGCGCGCATCATTGAAATTGATTTAGGGAAACTGACGAGCTGGCAAGGAGACTATCAAGGATTTTTAAAAAACAAAGCAATACAACTTCATGCCGAAGCACAACAACAAAAACTATTTGACAAAAAACTTTCCGAAGAAGAGGTCTGGATACGCCAAGGCATTAAAGCGAGAAGAACCCGCAACGAAGGACGCGTACGCGCACTTGAAAAAATGCGCGAACAACGTGCGCAGAGACGACAACGCCAAGGCTCCATCCAATTACAACAAACCAAGGCTGATTATGCTGGAAAAATAGTCTTCGAGATTGAAAATATCAATATAGATCACCAGAATCAATCGCTGGTAAAAAACTTTTCGGCAACAATCATGCGGGGCGACAAGGTTGCAATAATAGGTCCCAATGGTTGTGGCAAGACCAGTCTCATAAAAGTCATTCTTGGCGAAGAAAAACCGAGCTCTGGGCATGTGAAACACGGCACGCAAATTAACGTGGTGTATTTTGATCAACACCGTGATCAATTAAATCTAGATGCAACTGCAATTGATAATGTCGGCAATGGCAGTCAAGAGATAATGATAAATAATCAAAAGAAACACATTATCGGCTATCTTCAAGAATTTTTATTTACCCCACAAAAATCCAGAAGTCTTGTTAAGACTTTTTCAGGAGGCGAGCGTAATCGTTTACTACTTGCAAAAATATTATCGAAACCATCAAATGTTCTGGTGCTCGATGAGCCTACCAATGATCTTGATATGGAGACACTGGATATTCTTGATGAATACTTGGTTAATTATCCTGGCACCTTAATCTTGGTGAGCCATGATCGCAGCTTATTAAATAATGTTGCAACCAGCACCATCGTATTCGAGGAACAAGGGAAGTTACAAGAATACATTGGCGGTTACGATGACTGGAGCAGACAGCGCAAACAACCATCATTACCCACAAAAAAATCCATTAAGAAAAACACGCACACCGGCCTAACGCACGAACAACGCAAAGAACTTAATAAACTACCCAACATGATTGAAAAACTAGAAAATAAAATTAACTTGTTAGAGGGTGAAATGTCTCATAATGATTTCTATCAACAAGACACTGATATCATCGATAACAAAACCAAGCAACTCAAACAGCTACAAACAGAACTACAACAAAAGTACGAGCGCTGGGAAAAACTAGATAGCCAAATCTAATAACCTTGCAATTAGTGCCAATGTGTTTAATACTAAAACAATGCGTCAACGATACTAAAGCATGGAGAGCTTATGAAGATTGCAGTAACAGGTGCTACTGGGCATATTGGCCTTAACCTTGTTGCTAAATTAACCGAACTCGGTCATGAAGTTCGAGCACTCTACGATCAGCCAAAACATAAAAAACTATTACAACCCTGGAATGTAGCGTGCATGCAAATTGATGTATGCAACCCAGAGACACTAAATAATGCATTTAAGGGGTGTGATATTGTCATTCACTTAGCGGGGATTATTTCCATAGATGGCGATAAAGGTGGTAGAGTACACGCCATCAATGCAGTAGGCACAAAAAATGTAGCAGAAGCTGCCCTGAAACAGAATGTAAAACGCATGGTACATACCTCTTCGATACATGCAGTGACACCATTTCCTAAAGACCAAATAGTCAATGAAGAAAGACCTCTTGCGATAAGCAAACATCACACAGCATACGATCGCTCTAAAGCACAGGGCGAGCTCTATCTACAACAAGTCATCAAGGATGGTCTAGATGCCGTCATCGTTAGGCCGGTAGGCGTAATTGGACCCAAGGATCACGCTGGCTCTTTGACCTCACAAGCATTACTTGCTTTTTTTAATAATGCGATGAAAGTTACCATAGCAGGTGGTTTTAACTGGATACATGTATCTGATGTAGTGGATATGTTAATTGCAGCTGCTCATAAAGGGGAAACAGGTGAAGCTTATATCATAGCGGGGCAATGGCACTCTATAAAATCACTCGCAGAGATGATAGAAAAAATAACCGGATCAACAGCACCCAGTTTTGTATGCCCCATTTGGTTGGCTAAAGTCTTTTTACCCATACAACGGATTTGGTGGAGTCTATTACAAACAGCACCACTCTATACTCAAGAGTCTCTAAACACACTCAGTGACTATAGACAAATTGACGACTCAAAAGCACGCAAACAATTAGGTCATCAGCCACAACCAGTTGAATCCGCACTCTACGACTTATTTGTTTGGCTGCAAAAATCTGCTAGAATCGACAGCTCTATAACCATAAACCCAATTTATTCTGATGAGATAAATGACTCAAATGTATAATATATTACTGCTCGTAATGCTGATAAGCGCTATTGTCACGTTCGTCTTTTTAAGTTTCTTTAGTGCCCCTTATGGCCGTTACCATAAAAACTCAAAACTATGGAACATTAATTTACCCAATCGTCTTGCCTGGATAATCATGGAGAGTCCTGCGATATTATTTTTTATCATAATCTATATTCAAGGTAATAATTCGATATTACTGGGGCCGCTTTTACTTTTTATTTTATGGCAATTTCATTATCTTTACCGCGGATTTATTTATCCCCTTAAACTTAGAAATAAACATAAAAAAATGCCTGTCATTATCGTGATTTCAGCGGTTATATTTAATTGCCTCAACGCCTATCTCAATGCCTACTGGATTTGTAATATTGGAAATTATAATTTTAACTGGCAACATCTTATAAAATATTTCATCGGTGCAATCATATTTTTTATTGGATTTTTTATTCATTACCGATCTGATGAGATGCTGATTCAATTACGCAAACCCGGAAGTGATGACTATGTAATACCACAAGGATTTCTCTTTAACTATATCTGTTCGCCTAATTACCTTGGCGAAATTATTATGTGGACTGGTTTTGCCATTGCAAGTTGGTCACTAGCAGCCGCATTATTTGTTTTGTTTACTATTGCAAACCTACTGCCTCGAAGCGTCAGTCACCTCAAATGGTATCGAGAACACTTCAAAGACTTTCCCAAACCCAGAAAAGCGTTGATTCCATTTATCCTATGAGAAGCGCTTAGTTCTAACGTGACAATACGGTAACTCTCCTGTTTTCTCATAGTAATGTTGGTGATACTCTTCCGCAGGCCAAAATACAGCAGCAGGTACTAATTTGGTTGCTACTGATAACCCCTGATCACGCAATTGCTGCAAACAGTTTTCTGCAACGTTCTTCTGTTCTTCATCAAAATAAAAAATAGCGCTTAAGTATTGTGACCCTATATCAGGACCCTGACCATTTTTTTGAGAGGGGTCATGAATTTCTAAAAAGTATTTTACAACAGCTTCATAACTTGTAACCTCAGAATTATAAATCACCCGAATTGCCTCCAAGTGATCCGTGCTACCCGCACAGACTTGCTCATAACTTGGAGCACCTGAATGACCGCCCGAGTACCCTACTTCAGTCAATAAAACACCTGGCGTCTGCTTAAATAAATGCTCGACACCCCAAAAGCAACCACCTGCAAAAATAGCCTCCTCAGAATGATTTACCTCTGCATTTGCAACAAAGTCAATCGACAATGAATTAACACAATGCCGTAGATTTTTTTCTGTGTGCCCTTCGCCGTGAAATACATGCCCTAAATGCCCATCACAATGCTGACAACGAATTTCAGTACGTCGGCCATCTGGGTCTGGCAAGCGTTTTATGCGGCCAGGCAGCTCATCATCAAAGCTTGGCCAGCCACAACTTGAAATAAATTTCTGATCTGAACGAAACAACGCATCACCGCACTGTCGACATAGGTAGGTACCACGCCCTTCATGTAAATTATATTTACCCGTATCGGGTAGCTCTGTATCCTGTTCACAGACAATGGCATACACTTCGGGTGTTAATGTTTTAGTTTTTAATGTCATGATGTCATCTCAATAAGCACTTTCATTACTCCCGCCTTACTTGCGTGATCGATCGCCTTAACCGATTGCCCCAATGGATAAACCGCATCTACTAGCGGCTCGATATTTACCAAACCTTTCTCAAGAAACTCGAGCGCCCTATTAAAAGGACCACAACGCGAACCCAATAAAGTCAACTCCTTCACCACAATAGGTGCTGCATTAATATTTAAATGATCTGCATAGGTACTCTTCATGATGATGATGCCACGCGCACGCACAACCTCAAGTGCTAGCTCAAATGCCTGTGGCGAACCACTGCATTCCACCACGACATCATAATATAGAGCCGCCTCTTTTAATGCTTCAATTGAAATAGACTGCAATCCCAGTGTATCCAGTAGCACTTTCTTTTTATCCGAGCGAATACCTACCACCAACTCACAGCCAATTGGCAACAACGTTTGTGCAATTAAACATCCCAACTTGCCCGCACCCAACACCAATACTTTATCGGAGGCTTTTATCGCTATTTGTTGTTGGATTTCAAGTGCTGCTGCTAATGGTTCTGCAAACGTCGCAGCAGTAGTTGAGACCGAATCCGGCACTACGAGCAAATTCTCATCGGGCAGAACAATATATTCTGAGAATGCACCATTGCGATCCTTAATACCTAAAACAGTACGATTTTCACAGTGTGTTAAATAACCTCTCTCGCAGCTTGCACAACGACCGCAATGCGTATTGATCTCCCCGACAACGCGCTTACCTTGAAGGTGCCCAGGACCTTTTTCCACCACCCCAACAAATTCATGACCTAATATACCCCGATACGGATAATAGCCTCGCATTAACTCTAAATCAGTATTGCAAATACCTGCCTGCAATACCTTGACGAGGGACTCTCCTGCTTGCGGCTCTGGCTTTGCAATATCATCACGTAGTTGAATTTTTTTATCTTCTAACCACAAACCTAGCATACTTGTTATTCCTTATCTTGCTCTACAGTTCCAATGATTGGTGCGATTCAAATCGGTACAATGCTTCATAGGATGCTCATAATGATTGGTGCCGCCATGTAAAAAACTATTATGGCAAACCATATTCGCACATATCACCACAACTGCCTGACAAATTTCTGGGTTTGACAACAACATTAATGAAAAAAACATTATTTCCTTACCAATTGATCTTTGCGAAAAAAATA
>JAHZIV010000039.1 GCA_022601255.1 Gammaproteobacteria bacterium | reverse complement strand
GGTGGAGTTTAGGTTTTATTGAAGAAACTGAGGCACAGGTGGCCAAACACCTTGAGAAGCATTTAGGTGAGTTGCCAGAGCAAGACCATAAGAGCCGTGCGGTGGTGGCACAGATGCATACCGATGAGGTGCAGCATGGCCAGAGTGCTTCACAGGCAGGTGCCAGTAGTTTACCAGGACCGGTTAAGTTTTTGATGAAGTTGCATGCCAAGGTGATGACGACTGTTTCTTATTATGTCTAATGTTGCCTAATGCTATTCATGATATCGGCGGGTGATAAATCATCTGTACATGATTACCTGAAGGGTCTTCACAATAAAAACTGTGAGCACCATCGCGGTGTGTTTTTGGCTTCATTAATATCTTTACATTGTTTTCACTGAGATAAGTATGCCATTCATCCACCTTTTCGGGTGATTCAATAATAAAACCAATATGGTCGAGGCGCTGTGAATCTTTGTCACTAAAATCTGCTTTTGCACGGTGTAATGCAAGGTTATCATTCCCTGAGGTGAGATAAATATTATCTTCATCGGGCTGCCATTCGATTTCCATATTAAGTAAATTAGTGTAAAAATCCCGACAGGCTTCGAGATCTTTTACGAATAAGGCTACGTGGCGTAATCCAAGTGTTTTGTTTTTCATGTTAGTGCTCCCTAATTTTATTCTCGTATTTGGTTTGACATCACATAAGGCCATTGGAGGTTGAGCCTTAAATCGTCCTTTTACGGAAGTAAAGCGCAGCCGACGGGATGGAGGCGAGCCATGAAGTAAAAGGATGTTTAAGGCTCATAAATGGCCTTATGAAGTTAAGTTTGGTTTCGGGATATTTTTTTTTGGCAATCATAAGTTACTGCTAAGATAATTTATTATACTGCTCATGGTGGCGGTATAATCATCCGTATGAAATAACCCGGAACCGACAACAAAAAAATCAGCACCGGCATCTGCGACAAACTTAATGTTATTTGCCTTAATACCACCATCAACACCTAAATAAATGCCACGTTGTTTCAATTGATATTGTTTTTGCATGTCACGAATCTTGTCGATACTCGAATCAATAAAACTCTGACCAGCAAAGCCAGGAAATACCGACATCAACAATACGGTTTTTAATTTTTCTAATACATCATCATCAATCACCACAGCTTCATCCGGATTAAATGCTAATCCTGCTTGCATGCCAGCAGCAATAATCGCATCGACAGTCTGCATCACGTTCTGAGTAGTGCCGGGATGAAACGTAATCCAATTCGCGCCGGCTTTAGCAAATGCCTCGATGTATTGCTCAGGTTGTTCTACCATTAAGTGCACATCGATGGGTGTCGTGATGCCTGCTTTGCGCAAAGCGCTGCAAACACAAGCCCCAAACGTTAGGTTAGGCACAAAGTGATGATCCATCACATCGAAATGAATGTGTTGAATACCTGCGTCGATAGCACGTTGCACATCATCGGCTAAGTGAGCAAAGTCGGCAGATAGAATTGATGCGGAGATAATACTAGATTCCGCGGGATTGTTTGATAAGCTCATAAGCATCCTTTATTTGTTGCGTTTTTTGGGTGGCGATCTTAATCATCTCAGGTGGCAGTCCTTCTGCAATGAGTTTGTCGGGGTGATTTTTACTCATCATGCGACGGTAGGCTTTTTTAACTTCGGCGTCAGTGGCAGAAGATTTAATTTCAAGCATTTCATACGCCTCCGATAATTGACTCTGTGTGCTGTATTGTGGTCTTTGGTAACGTTGGTATTGTTGTTGGCGCGAGCCACCGGCTTGTTGGTAAAATCCTTGAAAGCCATGAAAGTTAAAACTTGGGATGCCCAGCTCATCACGAATTTGTTGCAATACCGCTTGTTTTTGTGGTGTCATGTGGCCGTCTGCCTGTGCGATAGCATTTTGAATGTCTAAAAAACTTTTTAACAGCATGGGTCGGTGACGACAGGTTTGTTTTAAATCATACATGACATGACTTAAATTAAACTCATTACTTTTACCAAAGTAGAATTGCTTGATGGCTTGTTTTTTTGCATCACCTTGCAGACCCATCTGCTGCATCACGTGACGTGCAGCTTGAATTTCTTTTTCTGATACGTGACCGTCTGATTTGGCGATATAGCCCATCACAGCAAAAGTACAGTTAAAAAATAATTGACGTGTTTGAGATTGTGCGCCTGAATGTATGCCAAAGGCTTGAAAGAAATTTTTAAAGGCGCCCCTGTCGAACAAATGACCAAATAATAGCCCTATCAATGCGCCAGGAATATTGGCGATAACAAAGCCGATGATTGCCCCAATAATTTTTCCGTTCCAGTTCATTGTGTTTTCGTTTACTATGGTACCACTATGATTGATTTAAAAGTGCCGCACTTAGCAACAGCAATGACAGGACCTCTTTTAGCGATAGAAAAACATTTCTTATCGCATCAATTCGATATCGAGGCTTGGTTTCGTGAGCAATGGCAACTGACACCGCCGCCGTTGTACAGTTCGGTGGACCTGCGTAATGCAGGGTTCAAAATTGCGCCCGTCGATACCAACTTGTTTCCTGCCGGATTTAACAATTTAAACCCGGATTTCATGCCGTTGTGCATACAAGCAATGCAGGCTACTATAGCCGAGATTTGTCCAAATGTCACTCGTTTGCTCATCATTCCAGAGAGCCATTCACGGAATCAATTTTATTTTGAAAGCTTGGCGACCCTGCAGGAAATCATCATGGCTGCAGGCTATGAGGCGCGCATTGGCTCGATGGCAGAAGACTTGAAACAGTCTCGAGAGGTTAAGCTTGCCTCTGGCCGTACACTTAATATTGAGCCGTTAGTGCGGGAAAAAGATAAGGTTGGTGTAGCAGGTTTTTTCCCGTGTTGTATTATTTTGAATAATGACATGTCTGCAGGCGTGCCGGCAATGCTTGAGAATATTTCGCAGATGGTGCGACCACCACAGCAATTGGGTTGGGTGAATCGTTTGAAGTCAGAACACTTTCGTTATTATGAAAAGGTAACAGAAGCATTTGCAAAACGTATCGATATCGATCCGTGGTTGATTACACCCTGGTTTGATCAATGTCCAGAAGTTGACTTTATGCAAACAGAGGGCCAAAAATGTTTAATGAGTCGCGCGGAAGCATTGTTTAAAAGAATTCATAAAAAATACCAAGAATACAAAATTGATCGCCCACCATTCTTGGTAGTTAAAGCAGATCAAGGCACGTATGGTATGGCCGTGATGATGATTAAAGACCCAAAAGAGCTTGAAGCGCTAAATCGTAAACAACGCACGCGCATGTCAACATTAAAAGGCGGAACTGCTGTGACACGTGCGATCATACAAGAAGGTGTTTATAGTTTTGAAACGGTGGAGTCAGATAAATCCGTAGCAGAGCCCGTGGTGTATATGATTGGTCGTAACGTGGTGGGTGGTTTTTATCGTGTGCATGAGGGGCGTGGCGCGGATGAAAATTTAAATGCGCCGGGCATGAACTTTAAACCATTGGCATTTTCAGAAAGTTGTCACGGACACAATCGCTTTTATTTGTATGGTGTGATGGGTCGTTTGGCGGCTTTGGCTGCTGCGCGTGAATTAGCTGCATTTAAAGCGAGGGAGTAGCAAGTGAAATGTGCTGTGCTCATGGATCCAATCGAATCGATCCACGTCGAAAAAGATACCAGCCTTGCTATTTTACTGGCAGCACAGAAACGTGATTATGAAAATTATATTATTGAACCGCATGGGTTGTGGTTGCAGGATGGTTTGGTGTGGGGGCGTATGCGTCGAGTAACAGTGTATGACGATCCCGAGCATTGGTTTGAGTATGATGATGTTATTTCGCAACCATTGGTTGAGCTTGATAGTTTGTTTATGCGTAAAGATCCGCCATTCAATATGGATTATATTTATTTAACGTATCTATTAGAGCAAGCGGAGGCGAAGGGTTTGGTTGTCGTCAATAAACCTGCGAGTCTTAGAGATGCCAATGAAAAGTTATATACAGCTTGGTTCCCACAATGTTGCCCAAAAACTTTAGTGACTTCTGATGCAGAACTGATTCATGATTTTGTATCCAATCACGGCGAGGGGGTGATGAAGCCATTAGATGGTATGGGTGGGCATTCCATTTTCCGTGTTAGTGAGAATGATGCAAATTTATCAGTGATCATTGAAAATATGACGCAGGAAGGCCGCAGCCTAACCATGATTCAAAAGTTCATTCCAGAGATTACAGAGGGTGATAAACGCATTATCTTAATCGATGGTGTGCCGGTGCCGTATGCATTAGCACGTGTGCCAGCGAAAGGAGAGTTTCGTGGTAACTTGGCTGCAGGTGCAAGCGGTGAAGGGCGTGAGCTCACCGATCGCGATCAATGGATTTGTGAACAAGTGGGTCCGACGTTACGTGAAAAAGGACTGGTATTTGTAGGCTTGGATGTGATTGGAGATTATTTGACAGAAATTAATGTAACGAGTCCGACCGGTGTGAGGCATCTCGATCGTGCATTTGATCTCAGTATTTGTGATGATCTATTAGATGTCGTAGAAGATCGCGTTGCAGTGGATAGATGAGTCAGCAGCGTTATATTTTAGTTGAAACTGCTCAAGGTCTTGAGCTTCAAGACACGCAAAACAAACGCATTAAACCGTTAAGAGTCGATTTCACAGCAGGTGCCAATTGGCATCGTTACCAATACGGTGGTGGTAAAGGTCAGTTGATCGCAAAAGCTGTGGGTTTGCAGAAATATAAAAATCCAACAATACTCGATGTCACGGCAGGCCTAGGTGCGGATGCATTTGCATTAGCGTGTTTGGGTTGCAAGATGACTCTGCTGGAGCGTTCGGAGATCGTTGCGGCATTGTTAGCAGATGGATTGCAGCGTGCGCAGAAAGAAGATTGGTTTTGTGAGTTAAAGATGGAATTGATTCAGCAATCATCGATTGAATATTTAAAGACGCTTGCGAAAGATGAGTTTGATGTTATTTATATCGACCCGATGTATCCGCACTCGAATAGAACGGCGTTGGTAAAAAAAGAAATGCGTATTTTGCGAGAATTGGTCGGTGATGATGACGATGCTGATGCGTTACTGTTGTTGGCACTAAAGAAAGCTAAGAGACGTGTTGTAGTAAAGCGGCCGCGTTTAGCGCCTTTTCTGGCAGATCAAAACCCGGATCATCAGTATAAGGGTAAGAGCAGTCGCTTTGATGTTTATGTTGTTTAATCCATCAATAGATTGACGACAAGTCTAATCATAAGGCCTTTTTGTTGCGGAGCACTTTCTGCAACCAGTAATGCGAGTGCAACCAGGCCATTATCATTTATTTTAATTGTGCTGTTTTGTAATTTGAGATAGAGCAGAAAAATCAAACAGCCGATGCGTTTATTGCCATCACTGAACGGATGGTCTTTTATAATGAAATAAAACAAATGTGCTGCAAGCTCTTCAGCCGTTTTATACAGTAGTTTTCCACCAAAAGTTTGCTCTATATTACCTAAAATACCTTTAAGCCCCTGGTTATATTCATTGCCAAAGAGGTCAGTGGCTTCATTTCTGGCAGCAAGATCAGATTTCAATGTTTCAATCGCATAAACTGCTATTTCATGCCTTAATGCTGAGACTGATGGTTTACCTTGTGTTGGCAAAGTTAATGTGTCTTCATCATAGGCCAGTAGTAAATGCCATGTTTTAGTGTAGCTCATGATTAATTGGATCGTTTCAATGCCAATGTCATTTACCAAGTCATTTCGTGTCAGTGTTTTTTGTAGTAATTCTATGGATTGTTGCAGTTCTTTAACACCACGTTCAGCAAGGCGTTTTTCATATACTGTATAACCACGAACAAGGTGATCTTTTAATACCTGTGTTGCCCAAACTCGAAATTGGGTTGCTTGAGTTGAGTTAACCCTGTAACTGACAGAAATAATAGCATCGAGATTATAGAATAATATTTGATATTTTTTTCCATCTGTAGAAGTATGTTCCATTTTGGAACTAACTGAATCAGAGCTGAGTTCTTCTGAAAGAAATATATTTTTCAAATGCTTAGTGATAGCTTGGCGTTTGGTTCCAAATAAATCAGCTATTTGTTGTTGAGATAACCATAGTGTCTCATGAGCAATGCTCACATCTAATTCAACATGCCCATCTTTAGCTTTAAAAATAATGATTTCTGACATAAAAATCCTTTGTGACTAATAAGTTAAAATGTTGCGACCACTTGCCGTAGAGTGAGAGGCATCGTAGTGACACGCCTTATTCTTCTCGCAACCTGTGAAAGAAATTGCAGTCTATCATCATGAAAATCAATCTCTCATACCCTAGTAAAAAACACTTAAGGTTTTAGGTTAGCTTTTTCAGTGGACGGTTTGATGTGTATCAAGTAGTATCAGCGCATTCAGGAGGATGAAGCATGTTAATTGTTTTCGATTTAGACGGTACGCTGATTGATACGCCCGAAGGTATTGTGAGGACGTTCTTAGCTGTTTTTAAAAATAGGGGTAGAACGGATATCAAGCCAGAGGCCATCCGTCAGACGATTGGTAGACCACTCGAGGAAGCTTTTGCTAGCTTATTAGATGTCTCGTCGTCAGATCCTGAAGTGGCTGCTGCTGTTAAAGAATACCGAAAAATATTTGATGATATTGTTTTACCAAACGCAAAAGAGCTTGTATTTCCAGATGTGGTGCAGGGGTTAAATGAACTTAAAGAAGCTGGAGCCCGGTTGGCGGTTGCTACTCATCGACATTCTGCAAGTACGGAAGCATTATTGAAGGCAACGGGTATCTTTGATCATTTCGAAAAGGTAGTTTGTGCTAATCAAGTGACTCACAAAAAGCCTCATCCTGAGATGGGTAATGTGATCATGCAGGCGCTCGGTGTTACGGCAGAAGAATGTATCATGGTAGGCGATACGACGTATGATATTTTGATGGGCAAGAATGCAGGTATGTCATGCACGATTGCTGTTACCTACGGTGTTGATACTGTGGATACTTTAAAAACGGCAGAGCCTGACTATATGGCTGGCGATTTTAATGATGTGATGTCTCACCTTCAACGATTCACTAAGAGAGCGATCGCGAGCCCTTGAGCAGTGTTGTTTTATCTAGCAGTTAATTCTGCTAACGATGGAAGACTATCAGGAACAGTTGTTGAAGGCTTAGCAGCCGTGTCTGCTCCTGTGAGTGCGTATCTTCTGCAGTCAGTGGTTGGTGTGGGAGCATCGCTTAATTGATGATAATCTCGCTGTGCAGCATCTCGTTCTTTTTCTAGTACTTCTTTTTGTTGTTCTAATTCAGTAACTTTTGTTGTTCCGTAAGTATGCTTGATTCTTGTCATCAAGTTCGAATCTTTCAGTCTAGTTAATTTTTTTCGATAATCCTCTTTTAATGCATCAAAACCATCCGATCTTGCAACATCGTCGTCCTCATATTCTACATTACTCAAATACGCTGTACTATCTGCTGAGTCTATAAGCGCAAGATAAACAACATGATCACCTGGGCTCAGTGATTTATTTTTTTCTGCTTCTGCTTTTGCTATTTCCTCTTGTAGCTGGTCTCGTGTAATTATTTTATTTGCTTCAGTGTCTTCGAGTGCGGAAATCTCTCTGGATAATGTATTTCTATTTTTCCTTTCCTCTGTAAGAGATGTAGTTACAAAGAGTGAAACAAATCGAAGCCACCAACTTTTTTCTAGGGGTTTTAAGCGCGTTTTAGTTTCTTCTAGTACAGATCTTTTTGTTGTAACTTGTTGGCTTAATTGATCTATTTCATTATTTATTATTTTTAGCATACTTTTTTGAGGGGCAATCATTTTTTGCACGCTATACCAATGGCCAATAAGTTTTAATTTTAATTTTAATTCTTTACGTTTTTTTATATGAGCGTACACGAGCTTGAGATCAGCAGCCAGTGCTAATATTCTATTATTTGTGGAATGGAATAGATCAGTTAGTTGTAGTTTTCTCTGTTGACTCATCTTAATAACCTGTATTCAATTTGAAAATGGATAATATTACTTACTTATGGGGTCTATAGTATTGAGTAATATATTATCCGTCAAGATTTTTGTTCAATTTATTCTCATAGTGAGCTTGTAACCGGTCGAAACGTACAGTTCGCTGCTGTAAATGTTTTCCGCTATAATGGGTGACATGGAAAAATACATCACTACATTCAGGAAAGACTTCATTCAATTCATTCCGCATTTGATTGGTGGATTGGTCACGTTTGTGTTGATGTGGATTGCGGCGGCTATTGTGAAATCGATTATTTTGCATATTGGCAGGAAGACCAAGCGTAATCCTTATCTTTTTGATATTTTTGCGAACAGTGCAAAAACGCTATTGTTTATTATGGGTATCATCATGGGTTTGGGGACGCTTGGCATTAATGTGACGGCTTTGATTACGAGTTTAGGTTTGGCGGGTTTTGCGTTGGGTCTTGCCTTGAAGGATCCGTTGAGCAACATGATCGCGGGAGTGATGTTGTTGTATTACCATCCTTTCAGGGTAGGGGATATGATTAATATCGACAGTAAATATGAAGGCAAGGTGGCGAACATCAGTTTGCGATATACGGAGATCGTATCTGAAGGTAATGATACGTTGGTGCCAAACACAACCGTTTTAAATGCAACGTTGACGGTTAAAGATTAAAAGTCATGCGAGCGAGCAGCGCAGCGAACGTTATCATTCAAAAGGACACATAGATGAGCAGACTTAAACGAGGGCAGATTAAATAGAGAAGGAAGAGCCGCAGCCGCAGGTGGTTTTGGCATTAGGATTACGAATAATAAACTGCGCACCATTAATATCCTCTCGATAATCGATTTCGGCGCCTTTAAGATATTGAAAGCTCAAGGGGTCACACAGTAAATTCACGACTGGGCCGCCGCCTTCTGAGCCGCCCTCATCACCTTCTTCTTCGATTTGTTTTTCAATCACGATGTCATCGGGCTTGATTTCGACATCAAAAGTGAAGCCATATTGGAATCCCGAACAGCCACCGCCGGTGATAAATACCCGTAGGTTTAGGTCAGGATTTTGTTCTTCTTCAATGAGTTGCCAGACTTTTTTGGCAGCTGCATTGGTGAAGACGAGGTTATTATCTGTGTTCATGTTGGGGATTATAGCCTAAATCATATTTATTGGGGCATTTATTTGTCAGCGGGAGCTACTTTTGCTAGAATTCTGACCCATGAAAACATTTATATTCTTTATTGCAGGTGCTTTTTTTCTATGGGGATTGCTCTATATCGGGGGCTATTTGCCCTATACGAAGGATCGTGGCTCACAAACAATTAACACTAAAAAAATGAATAAGTTTGTGACAGGACAGGACGATGCAGGGTGTGCCAAATGCAGCTGGTCTTAGCGTTTCACATTATTTTCATGGTGGCATGGTTTGCCGGTTTATTTTATCTTCCTCGACTCTATGTCTATCATGCTGCAAGTTCTGATCAGATTAGCTTGGATCGTTTCAAGGTGATGGAGCATAAACTCTTTTATTATATTATGACGCCGGCGGGCATTCTGACAACGATCTTTGGTTATTGGCTGTTAAGCTTTCGATGGCAGTATTATCAAGAGCAGAATTGGATGCATGCGAAGTTAATATTGGTGCTGGTGTTATGGATTTACCATATTTATTGCGGCAAGTTGCTTTATAACTTTAAGTGTGATGCTAATACCTTTAGCGAAAAATTCTATCGCTTTTTTAATGAAGTACCAACACTGTTGTTGATTGCAATTGTTTTGTTGGCTGTGTTGAGACCGGGCGCATAAGGCTATCAGAAGATGAGCCTTAAGTCGTCCTTTTACGTAAGTAAAGCGCAGCCGACGAGATGGAGGCGAGCCATGAAGTAAAAGGATGTTTAAGGCTCATTGATGGCCTTGTGTGGCTGAGCGGCTGTTAAGAAGTTTCAACCATTTCGAAATCATCTTTCATGGCGCCGCAATCGGGACAACACCAATCATCTGAGACATCTTCCCAGCGGGTGCCGGGTTCTATGCCATCATCTGGCCAACCTTTTTCTTCATCATATACAAACCCACAGAGCAGACAGGTGTATCTTTTGTATGGCATAATACCTCCTTTGAAATTTCAATGGTCCCTATGTTAACCGGAGACAGTCAATATGCAAGAAGTTTATGAGCAATTACAGCTGGAGCGTTCGTTTGAGCTGTTTTCTAGGGCTGAAAAGTTAATCCCTGGTGGTGTGAATTCTCCTGTGAGAGCTTATAAGGCCGTCGGTGGTACACCACCTTTTATCAAAAAAGCTGAAGGGGCTCATGTGTATGACGAGGATGGAAATCGCTATATTGATTTCGTTGGTTCTTGGGGGCCAATGATTTTGGGTCATGCGCATCCTGCGGTTGTACAAGTAGTGCAACAAGCAGCGGCTAACAGTTTAAGTTTTGGAGCGCCGTGTGAGCTCGAGGTGCAGCTCGCAGCTGAGGTGTGTCGACGCTATGATTCAATTGATAAAGTGCGATTTGTAAATTCAGGGACTGAGGCGACGATGACAGCGATTCGTTTAGCACGAGGTTTTACGGGTCGTGCGAAGATTATTAAGTTCGAAGGTTGTTATCATGGTCATAGTGATGCGTTGCTTGTTAAGGCAGGGTCGGGTGCATTAACGTTTGGAGTGCCGAGCTCACCTGGCGTGACGACGGGTTGCACACAAGATACGTTGACGGCAACTTATAATGATTTGGATTCTGTTGAGGCATTGTTTGATGCGCATGGGGATGATGTTGCGGCTATTATACTAGAGCCCATTCCAGGTAATATGAATATGTTATTGCCTAAAGATGGATTTTTGGAAGGCTTGCGTGAATTGTGTGATCGATACAATAGTGTTTTAATTTTTGATGAAGTGATGAGTGGTTTTCGCGTGGCGCCACAAGGTGTGCAGAGTCTAACAGCTGTAAAGCCAGACTTAACGACGTTGGGTAAAATCATTGGCGGCGGTATGCCGGTTGGTGCATTTGGTGGTCGCGTTGACATAATGGATTGTTTAGCACCACTTGGTCCGGTGTATCAGGCGGGAACGTTGTCGGGTAATCCGTTGGCGATGGCGGCGGGATTAGAAACCTTGCAACATTTAAATGATACTTCTTATGAAACTTTAAAGGCGCGCACGCAACAATTGGTTGAAGGTATTTTAGTGGCTGCAAAAGATGCGGGTGTTGCCATGTGTGCGAATTACCGGCCGGGCATGTTTGGATTATTTTTTACTGAACAGGATCAAGTGGATTGTTATGAGAAAGTGATGGCGTGCAATACAGAGCATTTTAATCACTTCTTTAATGGCATGTTAGCTCGCGGCGTCTATTTAGCGCCATCGGCCTTTGAGGCGAGTTTTGTGTCGTTGGC
Source organism: Gammaproteobacteria bacterium (assembly GCA_022601255.1). GTDB lineage: Bacteria > Pseudomonadota > Gammaproteobacteria > Coxiellales > Coxiellaceae > JAHZIV01. The sequence continues at coordinate 5,292 of JAHZIV010000039.1, read as the reverse complement.
GCATGATGAGGCGGCGATTGAAGAGACGATAAGGGCATCAAGAGAGGTGCTACAGGGTCTAAATCGAAATTAAGTAGGCGCTTATAGTGTCAATCATACTTGACACTAACAGTATTGTCCAGTATATTTGACACTTATGTTTAGTACAGTGGACATGACCTATGCTTACAAATCAAGAAGTTAAGAGTATTTTAGCTGATTGGAGTTTCTGGGACCATCACCCTCATGATACTTTACCTAGGGAAATAGCACTCCCATCAAATTTGCAGCCGGATTTAGCTGTTGTTATTCAGGGGGTTCGTCGCTGTGGTAAGTCAACATTATTAACCCAATTGCCAAAACATTATGGTTTGCCGTTACAACAGTGCTACTTTTGTAATTTTGAAGACCCAAGATTATTAAACAGTTTGGATGATAAACTACTGAGTCAGATTGTATCTTTGGCTAGGAATGAGATTGCAGATAGTAAGCCTTGTTACTTCTTTTTAGATGAAATTCAAAATGTAAAGAATTGGGAGAAATGGTTGCATGCACAACTCGAACGACCCAAAAAGAACTATTTTGTTCTGACGGGCTCCAACTCCTCTCTTTTAAGCGGTGAGTTTGGAACATCATTAACAGGCAGGCACCTTACCCTAGAATTATTTCCGTTTTCATTTTCTGAATTTAAGTTATTTTCTTCAAAAAAATCTGTTGAGGATTATTTACATTTAGGTGGTTTTCCACGTCCTCTGACATTTGAGCATCCATTTCAGTTATTGCAAGAGTATTTTAATGACATTATTTTGCGTGATGTTGTGCAGCGTGTGAAAGCGCGTAGTGCAGAATCAGTTAAGCAAGTAGTTAAGATGGCATTTGAGACCTGTGGATCTGAGCTTAGTTATCGAAGAATTGCAGCAGTTTCTGGCATATCTGTTGATACCGTTAAAAGTTATTTAGAAGCTTGTGAGCAGGCCTATCTATTATTTTCATGCCCATTTTTTTCATTCTCAGAAAAAAAACGTCAATCTAAACAAAAGAAATATTATCCTATTGATCCTGGGTTGCGTCATGCAGTAACCAATACATCGGGTCGTGATTATGGTAAGAGCTTGGAGTTGCTAATGTATTTATATCTTAAGCAAAATCATGATCAAGTATACTATTGGCAAGAAATACATAAAGGTGAGGTGGATTTCATAACAGTAGATGGGCAATCAATAACGCCTTATCAAGTAACATGGAATGGTAAAGAGCCAAGACATGAAAAAGCATTGGTATATTTCTATGAATCGTTTCCACAAGCCAATGAGCCGGTTTTTGTGATGCGGGAGAATGTTAAAGATATATTGTGCACTATATGATCGAAATAGCACCTTCGTGATCTATAACATGTAAATTATTATCTACAACGGAATGTATTGCGCATTAAGTGGTAATTTAGGATAATAGATGAACGGGCATTACTAGGATTAACATGAAAATACGTTACACGATCGCTTCTATTGTGGTGAGCTTATTCGCTTTGGGCATCAGTGCCTCTGTGCAGGCAGACGATTTGCTTCAAGTTTATAATCAGGCAGTGCACAATGACCCCACTTTTAAGAAGGCCGAGGCGGACTGGTATACCACGCGTGAAAATTTGCCGATTGCCAGAGCCGCGTATTTGCCACTACTGGAGTTGACTGGAACTTTTTCACGTAATTATGCCAAGACAATGCCAAGGGCAGCTGCGACAGATAAATACAATTGGACTACGGGTTATACTGCTACTCTGACACAGCCAATCTTCGATATGGTTGCCTGGGAGACCATTCGAGGGGCGCATGCTCAAGTGAAATCAGCCACGGCAACATATTTAGCTGCCATTCAAGATTTAATGGAGCGTACCGCAAATGATTATTTCGATGTATTACAAGCAAGCGACAAATTACGTTATACCATCGCGAATAAGAATGCGGTTTATCGTCAGTTGGTTACAGCTGAGCAGCAGTTTAAAGTAGGTTTGATTGCGATCACAGGTGTTTATGATGCACAGTCTCGTTATGACCAAACAGTTGCAGATGAAATTTCAGATCGTAATAGCCTCTACAATGCACTGGAAGATTTACGAGCGATCACAGGGCAGCATTATTTAAATTTGAAAGGTATCGATAATGAAGTGCCGTTGGTACAGCCAAAGCCAACAGATATCAATCAGTGGGTACACACTGCTGAAATGCAAAATTATGCTTTGAAGGCTCAGAATTATACGGTTATTGCCGCGCGTGAAAATATAAAACAACAAGCATCCGGAGCGTTGCCCACCATTGATGCAGTTGGAAGTTATTCCTATTCTAAATCTTCGCGCAATGAAGTGACGGGTCCTATTTTGACCGGATCAGCCGCGGCAAGTGCAGGTTTGTCATTAGATTTCAAACCGTTCCAAGGTGGGTTAGTCTGGGCTAACACCGCTCAGGCGCGTTACCAATACTTGTCGAGTGTGAGTCAATTAGAATTAACACACCGCACCGTTGTACAAGATACGCGTAAATCTTATTTAGGTATTACCTCTGGTATCAGTCGTATTAAGGCAGATAAACAGTCTATTCAGTCTTCACAGAAAGCATTAAAAGCAACTGAGGCAGGTTACGTTGTCGGTACGCGTACCATGGTGAATGTGCTGGATGATTTAACCACCTTGTATAAGACGCAGCAATCATTTGCAGATGATCAATATGCCTATATAGAAAGTATCATTGACCTTAAAGAGCAGGCGGGCACATTAGGTTTCAGCGATTTGCAACAGATCGATTCTTGGTTGAAACGACAGGTTAACTTCGATGTAAAGAAAAATATCTATAAGCCCATCACACAACCTACTCGCTCTCGCACTAAGAAGGTACGGCCTCAACACCGTTTGAGAAAATCATCAGGACGTTATGTTATTCAAATATATGCTGCGCGCAATATCAATGATGCAAAACGCTTCGTATCGCGTAACAATCCCTACCTATCCAATATGAGAATTGTTAAGCGAGAAAAATGGTATAAAGTACTCTATGGCAATTTTGCTTCTCGTGCTGCAGCCAAAAAGGCAATCACGTTATTGCCCTCGAATGTCAGAATCAATGATCCGTGGGTAACATCAGTGTCTGGCAAGTTGGCTGCGAAAAAACACAGTGCCTATCGAATGCCAAGGCCAAAACCAAGACTAAAAAGATCAGCGCCAGCGCTAGAAAAGGATGGTGCGCGTCCATTACCAAGACCTGTACAGTTACAGCTCCCTAACCCGGATTCAACGGAGTAATCGCTGGGTCCCCACCCCATTACGTACATACCCTTAAATTTAATAAAATCTTAATATTTCTCTGCTAACTTATGACATGAAAAAGTAAGTCATTCTGTGGCATGTGCCGCGGGGTTTAGGAGATAAAAGATATGGGTTCTGGTTTTTCTGTATTCTCTAATGGGGCGCATGAAAAAAAAATTAAGGCAATCATAGATCAAGCAAAAGGTGGTGAGATGGTGCCGTTAGGTGAGGGTCCTGAAGCACAGCGCTTGGCGCAATTAAAGAATTTGTATCAGACCTTGATAGTACGCTCTAATGGTGGGCGAGTCTCTGTTCGTTCTGATGAGGGGAGATTCTATCCAACAACGGACCAATGTATCGAAGCTTATGAGACATTTTATTTGGAACTTGCAGAAAGAGGCGAGTCACTGAAAAGGTTTTATGAGAGTAAAAAGCAGGAGGTTGCTGCGATAAATCTCGGTGTGGTGTTGGATGACTTAATGCCATCTGGTGGTGTTATGAGGCCTCATTACTAACAGTGCAGCCGATAGCCAAGAGCTTCTTGCAAATCTTCTTGCCCAATTGCATCATGTCCTGCTAAATCTGCAATTGTGCGTGCAGCCTTTAACACACGGTGATATGCACGCGGTGATAAATTAAAGTGCTGAATCGCCCTTTCAAATAAAACCTTGCTGGATCTATCTAGATGGCAGAACTGTTGTATCTGTTGATTGTTAAGACGCGCATTGATACAGCTATTACGTTGTAACTGTATCATACGCGCAGCAAGCACGCGTTGACGCACTATTTCGCTACACTCTTGTTGCGTGTGATCAATATCAAGTAATGCCGATGCCGGTAACGGCTGCACCTTTAAAAATAAATCAATACGATCCAATAAGGGGCCAGACAATCGTCCTTGGTATCTCTGTATTTGTTCCTGCGTGCAATGGCAGTCTCCTTTGGCAGCGCCATGATAGCCGCAGGGGCAGGGGTTCATCGCTGCAACAAATTGGAAGCTCGCCGGAAATGTTGCCTGTCGTGCGGCACGTACTACCATGACAGATCCAGATTCTAAGGGTTCGCGTATGGACTCTAATACATGGCGACTGAATTCGGGTAGTTCATCTAAAAACAATACACCATTATGTGATAAGGAAATTTCTCCAGGTCGTGGTGGATTACCGCCGCCCACAAGTGCAACCGCTGAGGCACTGTGATGAGGTGCGCGGAACGGTCGTTGGAACCAACTGGATGACGCTACTGCTTGAGAGGCAACTGAATATATTGCGGCCGTTTCGAGTGCTTCTTTCTCGGTGAGCGGTGGCAGAATGGTTGCGAGTCTAGATGCCAACATGGTTTTGCCAGTGCCGGGTGGTCCAGAGAACAGCATGCTGTGCCCTCCTGCTGCAGCGATTTCTAACACTCGCCGACCTTGTTGTAATCCTTTAATTTCGCTAAGGTCGTTATGATAGTGAACTTGGTTTTCACGTTGTTTAGACAAATAAGGTTTAATAAGTTTTAAGCCGTTAAGATGTGCTACCACTTCGGTTAAGTGTGTTGCTGGTAAGTTGGGCAAATTGGAAATCAAAGATGCTTCATCGGCGTTATTGGCGGGTAATATAAGTGCTTTTTTATGTTGTTGAGTTGCCATCGCAAGTGGTAACACACCCGTGATAGTACGCAGCATTCCAGTTAATGCGAGCTCACCTGCAAACTCATAATCATTTAAATTTTCTGTGTCGATTTGTTTTGATGCGGCAAGAATGCCAACGGCTATCGGTAAATCAAAACGACCGCTGTCCTTTGGCAAATCTGCCGGTGCTAAGTTGATCGTGATGCGTTTAACAGGAAAATCAAGACCACTGTTGATGATGGCGCTGCGAACACGATCTTTACTTTCACGCACGGCTGTGGCTGGTAGACCAACAATGTGCAGTGCGGGCAAACCCTTGGAAAGGTGTACTTCTATATTAACTAAGGGCGCGCAAATTCCCAATGCTGCCCTGCATTGTACGATGGCGATGGACATCAATATCTCG
>JAHZIV010000038.1 GCA_022601255.1 Gammaproteobacteria bacterium | reverse complement strand
ATTGATAACCCCTTTGTTCTGTAAAACAGAAAACATGCTTGACACATTTTCTATGCTTCTCTAGAATGGCCGGTCTAAATCGACTTAGGAAAAATCATGAAAAGAACATTTCAGCCCAGTAACATAAAGCGCAAACGTACGCATGGTTTTAGATCACGTATGAAGACAGCGGGTGGGCGAGCAGTCATCAATCGCCGCAGGGCAAAAGGTCGTAAGCGTTTAAGTGCTTGATACTAATAATTTCTCGAAGCAATACCGACTATTAAACAAAGCTCAATTTCAAAGGGTTTTTAGCCAAAGAAAGAAGCTCTTTAGCTCTTACTTTATCCTATACCATTGTGGAAACGATTTAGATCATGCGAGAATAGGCCTTGTTACCAGTAAACGTAATGCAAAACACGCTGTTAGGCGAAATAATATCCGCAGACAAGTACGAGAGGTGTTTCGTCAACACAGTCTCAAGAGTTGCCCCAAGGATATTATCGTCATAGCCAAACAAACGGCAGCAGCAGCCTGTAACGAAGAGATACGGCGATGCCTGGAAAAGTTATTCAAACAATTATTAGAGGGCAGAAGAAAGCCCTAATAGGCTTAATCGGCGTTTATCGAACTTGCGTCAGCCCGTTTTTTGCAAATCGCTGTCGGTTTTACCCAAGCTGTTCTGAATATGCGCAACAAGCAATACAAAAACACGGTTGTGTAAAAGGCGGCTGCCTTGCCACATGGCGCATCCTGAAGTGCCACCCATTTCATTCTGGGGGCCATGATCCCGTCCCTACTTCAAAAATGGAACAATAACAAATTTTAAGGTACACTCACCCTCTTTTTAAACAGCAGAAACAGAGCCATGAATTTTCGAAAAATTGTTTTATATTTAATCGCCGCAATCATCGGTGTTGCACTTTGGAGCGCGTGGCAGCATGACTACCCGCAAACGGCGGCAACAACCGCACAGCCAACAGCATCGAATAATAGTACCAGCGTTAATACGAATTCATCGGCGCCCGCACCGTTTGTCAATAATCAGCAGTCGAATAGCCAGCCGTCGGCAAACAGCACCAACACATCAGTGGCAGTGCCGAATGCCAACATAGCAATGAGCCACTCACGTCATTGGATTAATGTTAAAACAGATGTATTAAATTTAATGATTGATCCACAAGGTGGAAGCATCGTGGGTGCAGCGCTGCCGAAATATCCAATCTCAGTACAACAGAAAAACACACCGATACAAATTTTTTCACCAGATCAAGATAATATTTATGTCGCACAAAGTGATATTACCAGCCGCCAACACACAAAACCGGTTGTGTATCGGTCTGTTAAACAAACCTATCAATTAGCGTCCGGCCAAAAACAGTTACGAGTGGCGTTGATAGGAAGCACCAGCAATGGCTTGCGCATCACAAAAATCCTGACATTTGTGCGTGGCAGCTACGCGATCAATGTGAGTTTCAATATTAAGAATGTCGGCAGTGAGGTTTGGAATGGTAGTGTATACAACCAGTTTACACGCCGTAATGTGCCGATCAAACGTTCGTTTCATTCACGTTCTTATGATGGTGCCGCTATTTCAACCAGCGATGTGCCCTACGATCAAGTAAGTTTTGAAAAGCTTGCTGAACAAAATATCGATCAAACCGTTAAAAAAGGTTGGATTGCGATGCAGCAACCTTATTTTGTCAGTGCTTGGGTGCCGCAAACACAACAGGTAAATCGTTTTTACAGTACCTCCGAGGGTAATGGCGATGATGGCAAATATAATGTATTCCGCTTAGGCTATGTTTCGCCGCAAATCAGTTTACAGCCGATGCACACTTTCCAGAGTCGCTCTACGTTATACGTGGGCCCAGAGTTGGCATCTCAGTTGAGTGCTGTTGCGCCACATTTAAATTTAACCATTAATTATGGTTGGCTTGCGCCAATTTCGATGTTGATTTTTGTTATTATGAAGTACATTCATTCGATTGTAGGTAACTGGGGTTGGTCGATTGTATTGGTTACCGTCTTCATCAAAATTATTTTTTATCCCTTTTCTGCAAAGAGTTTAAAATCGATGGCGAAGCTGCGTTTGCTGCAGCCAAAGTTTGCCGCACTAAAAGAGCGCCATGGCGATGATAAGCAGGCTATTGGTAAAGCAACCATGGAAATTTACAAGAAAGAAAAAGTGAATCCGATGAGTGGTTGTTTGCCGATGATCATTCAGATACCGGTATTCTTTGCTTTGTATTATGTGCTGATTGAATCGGTGCAATTGCGTCAAGCGCCGTTTATTTTTTGGATACACGATTTGTCGGTAAAAGACCCTTACTATGTGTTGCCGATTTTGATGGGGATCTCGATGTTTGTTCAACAAAAGATGAACCCACCGCCACCGGATCCAACGCAAGCAAAGATGATGATGTTCTTGCCGGTTATCTTTACCGTGTTTTTCTTGTCATTCCCGGCAGGTTTAGTATTGTATTGGTTAACCAATAACTGTGTGCAGACACTGCATCAGTGGTATGTCATGAAAACATTTGATCCGAAAAAAGAACAGTACAAGCAACGCCAGAAGAAAAAGAAGAAATAAGTGAGTGACACCATAGCAGCGATTGCAACGCCACCGGGAAAAGGCGGTGTGGGCATTGTGCGTTTATCAGGTACCGATGCATTATCAATTGCACAACAGATCTGTAATCTAACACCGCAACCGCGGACAGCGCATTTCGTTAAATTTCACAACGATGATAAAATCATTGATGAAGGCTTGATACTGTATTTCGTAGCACCCCACTCTTTTACCGGCGAAGATGTTGTTGAGTTGCAAGGCCATGGTGGCCCGGTGGTGATGGATCAACTATTACAGTGTTGTTTGAACTTGGGGGCGAGACTGGCGGAACCCGGCGAATTTTCAAAACGAGCTTTCTTAAATAATAAAATCGATTTAACCCAAGCGGAAGCAATTGCAGATTTAATTGATGCCGGCACACAGCAAGCAGCACAAAATGCACTGCATTCTTTACAGGGCGTGTTTTCAGAAAAAATAAATGTGTTGTTGGTACAGTTAACGCAACTGCGTAAGATGGTTGAAGCAGCAATAGACTTTGCAGAAGAAGAAATTGATTTTTTAACTGACTCGACGATTAAGCAAGATCTACAAAAATTAATTCAGCAGCTAGAGCAGGTATTTAATGCTGCAAAGCAGGGAGCGCTATTGCGCGAAGGCATGACGATTGTCATTGCCGGAAAACCCAATGCCGGTAAATCAAGTTTATTAAATTGTTTAACTGGAAAAGATAGTGCGATCGTCACGCAGGTCGCGGGAACGACCCGTGATGTTTTAAGAGAATATATCCATATCGATGGATTGCCACTTCATATTATTGACACCGCTGGGTTGCGAGAAAGTGGTGATGAGATTGAGCAAGAAGGAATGCGGCGTGCACATCAAGAAATAGAGAAAGCCGATGCTGTATTGTGGATAAAAGACATTACCGATAAAACCGAGCAAAGGCCTGAAATACTAAATACAGTTGAGAATGGTATTCCGATTATTGTGGTGAATAATAAAATTGATTTAGTAAATCAGGGGCCACGAGAAGAAAGAGAAGAACTTTATATTTCTGCTAAAAAAAACCAAGGTATCGATTTATTAAAGCAACGACTAGAAAGGGTGATGGGTTATACGCCAGGACAAGAGGGGCTTTTTACAGCTCGCAGGAGACATCTTGATGTATTGCAGCGCGTGGTGGGTTTGTTGCAGCATGGTGATCAGCAGTTGCAACAACATAAGGCAGGGGAATTATTGGCGGAAGATCTGCGATTGGCGCAACAGGTGTTGAGCGAAATTACCGGCGAATTTAGTTCAGACGATTTGCTGGGTGAAATATTCGGCAGTTTTTGTGTAGGGAAATAGAGAAAAAATACAAGGCATAGGCCATGCAAAACCAGCCTAATTATGATACAGTCTGCCCCCTATGAACAGTTATCAACAGTACCAAGTGATCATCGTCGGGGGAGGCCATGCCGGCACCGAGGCGGCACTTGTGTCTGCTCGGATGGGTGTGCGCACCCTACTCCTAACGCATAATATTGAAACTTTGGGGCAAATGTCGTGTAACCCCGCTATCGGTGGCATTGGTAAAAGTCATCTCGTCAAAGAAATCGACGCACTGGGGGGCGTGATGGCAGCAGCAGCCGATCATGCAGGTATCCAGTTTCGCGTGTTAAATTCTCGAAAAGGACCGGCCGTACGGGCAACACGGGCACAGGCAGATCGCGTCCTCTATAAATCCTTTATCCGCCAAACACTGGAAAATCAGCTCAATCTTACGATTTTTCAGCAAGCGGTCGATGATCTGATTATCGAGAATGAAACCATTACCGGTGTTATCACACAAATGGGTTTGAAGTTTTATGCGCCGGCGGTGGTATTAACGGTCGGTACTTTTTTAGGTGGTAAGATACACATTGGGGAGAATAACTTTAAGGGTGGCCGCGCAGGCGACCCCCCTGCTATTGCGCTTGCAAATCGTTTAAGAGAATTGCCGTTTCGCGTTGAGCGTCTAAAGACAGGAACACCACCACGTATCGATGCGCGCACAATTGATTTTTCATGTTTGCAAGAACAGCCTGGCGATACGCCCTGCCCTGTGATGTCTTATTTAGGCAATGTGTCACATCACCCAAAACAGATTTCCTGTTTTATTACCCACACCAATCAAAAGACGCATGACATTATTGCACAAGGCCTCGATCGCTCGCCGATGTATAGCGGTGAAATCGAAGGTGTAGGACCACGCTACTGCCCTTCTATCGAAGACAAAGTGGTTCGTTTTAAAGAACGCGATTCGCATCAAATATTTTTAGAACCGGAAGGTTTAACAACACATGAAATTTACCCGAACGGTATTTCAACCAGCCTCCCCTACGATATGCAATATGATTTTGTGCACAGCATAAAAGGCCTGGAAAAAAGCCATATCATTCGCCCAGGTTATGCGATTGAATATGATTTTTTTGATCCGCGTGATTTAAAACATTCACTCGAAACAAAATTTATCAAGGGCCTTTATTTTGCGGGACAAATAAATGGCACAACCGGTTATGAAGAAGCGGGCGCGCAAGGCCTAATCGCAGGATTAAATGCGGCATTACAAATTCAGCAAAAAGAATCCTGGACGCCACGTCGAGATCAGGCTTATATCGGTGTATTAATTGATGACTTAATTACACGCGGCACCAAAGAGCCCTACCGCATGTTTACCTCACGCGCGGAGTACCGTTTATTGTTGCGAGAAGACAATGCGGATTTGCGTTTAACCGAGAAGGGTTATGAATTAGGTTGTGTTGATAAAACAAGATGGCAACTTTTTTCTGAAAAACGCGAACGCATTGAAACAGAGCAACAACGTTTGCAAAAGTTATGGGTACAGCCGGGCAGTGAGATCGCAACACAATTTGAAGCACAATACAAAACACCGATAGAGCGTGAGTACAATGCGTTTGAATTATTACGTCGCCCAGAAGTGACCTATAATGATTTAATAAAAATAGAAGGGTTGGGCGCAGCATTAGAAGACACACAAGCATCACAGCAAGTGGAAATTAATGCGAGTTATAAAGGTTATATTGAACGTCAACAAAAAGAAGTTGAACGCTTGCAGCGTAATGAAAAAACCACGATCCCGGATCATATTGATTACGATCAAGTACGAGGTTTGTCAAATGAAGTGCGGCAGAAATTAAAAGAGATTAAACCCATTTCGATTGCACAAGCAGGTCGAATTTCTGGTGTAACACCAGCGTCTATTTCTTTGTTGTTGGTCCACTTGAAACACGTTCATGCATAGGAGAGCGTTATGTTTTTATTGAGGGCAATGATGTTAGTGTTGACATTGTTATGTGCGACAGAAGTCTATCCATGCACCAATATCCTTTACAAATACAAAGATCAGTATCTAGTAGGGCGCAACTTTGACTGGTTAAATAACGATACGGACGTTGTTTTTAATCCCATTGGTAAAAAACGCGAAACTGCACAACTTGCAAAAAATGAAAAACCACTAATATGGCGTTCACAATACGGTTCTGTCACATTTGTAATGACAACACCAAAAGGCAAGTTAATTCCAACGGCTGTTCAAGGCGGCATGAACCAAAAAGGTCTCGTTGTTTCATTGTTAGAGTTCTCAAAGGCTAAATTTCAAAAACCGAGTAAAACGATACCGAACATTAATAATACCTACCTTACTCAATATTGGCTTGATACCTGTCAGTCTGTAGCGCAAGCGATTAAGGCGTTGAATCATTTAAATGTTGTCACCACATGGTGGTATGGTAATGCTGTCCCGATTCATTATGTGTTGCGAGATGCGAAAGGTAATAGTGCGGTTGTTGAATATATTGATGGTAAAAAACATGTCTTTGAGGGAAAATCGCTTCCCTTTAGAGTGTTAACCAACACACAATTTTCAAAGTCTAATAAGCTCTTGGATCAATATCATTATGTCAGTAGTGCCAGCGAAAGCTCTGAAAGTTACCATTCGGCTGCACGTTATGTCAGGGCCATTGCTTTTTTAAAGCGTATGCCAGAACCTACATCGAACATACAGTCGATCGGTTATGGTTTTGCTGCATTACAGAATGTAGCAGAGCCACCGGGCAGTACCTGGCCAACGGTTTGGAGTGTTGTTTATAATACTCAATCATTAAAAATGTATTACCGCACGTTGAGTGATCCTAGAATAAGGGCCATTGACCTGCACAAATTATCGTTTAAGCAGCAGCGAGTTTTTCCTATTAAGGCACATAAGCCTATTCTTGAACACGGTAACTTATTATTGGACTAAAAAATGATATCCCTACAAAATAGCCTAACGGCATTAAACTTAACACTATCAGAAAACCAACAGCAGCAGCTATTGGACTACCTCGCCATTCTAATAAAATGGAACAAAGCTTATAACTTAGTAGGCGCGCATGATGAGCAGACGCTGTTAACGCATCATCTATTAGACAGCCTATCAGTAACGCCGTTTATAAAACAATCGCCGGTACTCGATGTGGGAACAGGTGCGGGGCTGCCGGGGATACCATTGGCGATTGCTTTGCCCGAGATTCAATTTACTTTAATTGATAGCAATGGCAAAAAGACGCGTTTTTTAAAACAAGTAACCAGCCAATTAAGCCTTAAAAATGTACAGGCCGTACAAGATCGTGTTGAAAACCTTCAGACAAATCACGGCTTTAATGTTATCATTTCGCGAGCGGTTGGCAGTGTGGCGCTTTTAATGTCGTGTAGCCAACATTTGCTCAAGCCAGGTGGCGAGATGATGCTGATGAAAGGCGCTATCCCGCAGCAGGAATTAGCAGCGATCGATAACGAACAACGTATCGAAGAACTAAAGGTCCCAGGTGTTGAAGGACAACGACACTTGATCATTATTAGAGGTGCACAAGCATGACACGGATAATAGCCATTGCAAACCAAAAGGGCGGTGTGGGCAAAACCACTACCTCGGTAAATTTATCGGCATCATTGGCTGCGACCAAGCGGCGCATTTTGTTAATCGATTTAGACCCACAAGGTAATGCGACGGCAGGCAGCGGCATCGACAAAAAAAGCGTTGAAGCATCGATCAATGAAGTTTTGCTTGGCGAGATAGCTGCAAGTGAAGCTGTTATAGAAACGGAGTGGGGTTATGATGTGCTGCCATCAAATGGTAGTTTAACCATTGCAGAAGTGCGTTTACTGAAAATGGAGCAACGCGAACAATGTTTGAAAAAAGCTTTAAATACCATCATGCACAGCTACGATTACATTTTAATTGATTGCCCACCATCACTGAACATGTTAACGGTGAATGCGTTGGTTGCAGCGGACGGTGTTTTAGTGCCGATCCAATGTGAATATTATGCGTTGGAAGGTTTAACGAGTTTGCTTGGCAATATCGATAAGATTCGCAAGGCCGTGAATCCAGAATTACAAATAGAAGGGCTAGTACGTACGATGTATGATGGCCGTAATCGTTTAACGAAAGAGGTTTCAGAGCAGTTGTTAGCCCATTTCGAAAATAAAGTTTATCACACGGTAATCCCACGCAACGTGCGTCTTGCAGAAGCACCGAGTCATGGAATCCCTATTATAGCCTATGAAAAAGGTTCTCAAGGAGCAGCGTCTTATCTGGCGTTAGCAGGAGAGTTGTTGCGACGACATGAGCAAGCGCAACAAGAAAAACAAGAAAAACAAACACATCATGATACTGAATCTACTCAAGGAGTGAATCAATGAGCAAGCGGCGAGGACTTGGAAAAGGCTTGGGTGATATGGGCTTAAGCGAATTATTAGGCGACATCCAAACAGAAGTGAAGGCTACAGAAACGGCACTATCGCCGGTTGTTGATATAGCACCACAAGAACAACTTATCGAACAACAGGCGCCAGGTTCGCGCCTGCAAAAGTTAGGCGTGGATTTATTGCAGCCAGGTCGTTACCAACCGCGTAAGAATTTTTCTCAAGAAAGTTTGCAAGAGTTAGCAGATTCGATTAAGGCACAAGGGATTATTCAACCATTAGTCGCACGCCCAATGCGTGATAATCAATATGAAATTATTGCCGGCGAGCGTCGTTGGCGTGCAGCACAGTTAGCTGGGTTATCGGATGTGCCGGTTATCGTGCGCGATATACCTGACGAGGCTGCAATTGCTATGTCGTTGATTGAAAACATTCAACGTCGTGATTTAAATGCAATTGAAGAGGCGAATGCATTAAACCGTTTAATCATCGAATTTCAAATGACGCACCAGGAAGTTGCCGAAGCGGTTGGTAAATCGCGAACAGTGGTGACGAATTTGTTGCGACTTCAAAAATTAAATCCTGATGTACGTGTATTAGTGGAAAAAGGCGAATTGGATATGGGGCATGCACGTGCATTGTTAGCACTCGAGGGTACGGAGCAGAGTGGCATTGCGGAGATGATCGTAAAGAAATCATTATCGGTGCGTCAAACAGAACAACTGATTCGCAAGCTCAATCAAACCAAACCGGGCACGCCTGCACGAACAGTAACAGACCCGGATATTCTATCATTACAACAACGCTTGTCTGAAAAGCTAGGTGCGGAAGTGAATATTCAGCACAGTGCAAAAGGTAAGGGTAAGTTAGTGATTAATTATCACAGTGTCGATGAGCTCGATGGCATTCTTGAAAGCCTGAGTTTGGCTGATTCTTAGTTCTCACTATAGTCTGCCCACCTATGCGGCATTTTGGATGATAACGCCAACCCTTTGATTCTTCGTTAAGGTCATGAAAAACGCCCAAAATACGCTATAATTACCTAACTTGTAAAATTACCCTGCGTGAGGAGCGTTATTATCATGAATGAAGAACCTAACGAAAACAAAGAGTCAGAACCTGTAAAGCCTGATGTTGTGAATGAAGAATCAAAAAAGGCGGAAGACACAAAGAGTGGCGCCGATGCAAAACTCGATCAAGCAAAAAAAGCGGGCACCGAAGCGTTAGCGACGTCTAAAGAAATTTGGGGCAAACTAAAACCGAAACTTAAAACAGCATACGATACCGTCAGCAAAGAAGCAGCGCATCAGATGAATGATGAAAACTCTGTGACGCGACGTTTAAGCAAAAAAGCCTATGAGTCTGCAAAATCGGGTGTGCATTTCGCTAAAGCAAAAATAAAAGAAAAACAAACAGCGAAGAAAAATACCACACCAGAGCAGAAGCCATCAGAAAAAAAAGAAGATGAATAGACTATGTTTATAGGCTTTTCACAGCGATTGTGATATGAGGAAAAATAGAGTGCCCCTTTAATGTTAAAAATTCGGGTAGGCTTAAATTTTCTCGAAATTTTTTTATCTCCAGAGACGCCACCTTTAAAGCATAATACTTTTTGTTGTCGAGTACAGTTGAAAAAACATCAGTAATGATAAAGTCGTTAATAAAGTTAATGGGGTTGTCTTTGAGCGCCACCTGTTCTTCCGGATAAGCCAGGCTAATGTGTGCACCCATGTTGGGTTTTCGAATACCCTCCATCTGCAACAGCGGAAATGATTTATCAATAAATGCATTATCTATTTCGGCAAATATAAACCCCGATTGTTCCGACTTAATTTTGCCCGTTTTTGATAATGAGCTAAGTGAGGCAATCAGGCCAGGGGCATCGATTGGCGTAATAACTAAGTTTTCTGGGGTTGAGCTCATGTGGGGGATGATAACATATCATGTGAGCGACAGACCGTGTATGTTTAGACGCCGATCTGTTTACTACTGGACGCCCGCAACGCAAGGCCCCTAAGGAGCACTAAATACAAAAAATCAGCCAGTTAGGCGTAAAAATTAGAATTATTTTCCCCATAAGGGCACAATATCCTGTAATTCCAACTTGACAGGGTAAATTATCATAATAAATAAATGAAGATATTAGACAGATTATTGAATATTGAGCTTCCAGCAACTAAGTCAGCATTTTTGTGGGGGCCTCGCCAGGTTGGTAAGAGCTACTGGATTCGGCAAAATATGTCAGATGCGATCGTTCTTTGGTCCGGCGAACTTTAATCCTTCGAGCCCTGATACCATGGTTGCTTGTAGCCTTTCACCTTACAATTTTTATCAAAGCCACCAACACGTTTAATAGTCCATAAGCGATTGCCGGTTTTTTTGCGATGTTGTGCACTGCGATAGTCTAAGCACAATGTCATCGAAGGTTTTTTCAATTGAGTATAACCCTCTGGAGAAGTAACCCACTTGCCACCGGCAGTTGCGACTAACAAACTAGAGCTTGATTCTTTGTTAGAGCCAGGGGGCACCACTTTGAAGGGGTAATAAAAAATTTTCCATTTTCCGGCAAGAATTTTTTCAGAAGAGGCATAACCACCTTTGTGAATGTAAATGGTTTGCTTGCTGTTATTAATAACACGCACACGATTGATTTCCGCACAGGCAATATTAGAAACAACCAGTACAAAAAACGCAATACTAGCCAACACCGTTGTTCTGAAAATTTTCATAAAGCTTCCCTCTAAAAAATAAAATTGTACAGAGCATAATTTACCATTTTTTCGTGGTGTAATAAATGTATTTTGATGATAATATGGCGAAACGCTAATGAGAGTAAATGATTAAGGTCTTACGCATAACGATTTTTAAACAAAAATAAAGGAGAAATAATATGGGAATAGGAGATGCAGATGGAGGTGCCGGCTCACCATTATTGCCAGCAGGAGCCGATGCTGAAACAAGATCTAAATGGCGCAATATAGCCATTGTGGGACACGGTGTTATTGGGTTACTTGATGTTGCAGCAGCAGCGATATTATTAGAGGTTCATAAGAGTCCGAAGGGTGATTTGGAAATAAAGAATAATGACATGGCACGTCCAAAAGAAACAACAGTTGCTGGAGTAATCTGTGCTATCTATATACTGCTGCATTGTGGGTATGCCGCTGATCAGTTTATGAAGAAAAAAAATAAAAAGACTGAAGCTGTGCCTACTATGAGAGGTATGCAATTGGCTGCGATCATTGCTCTAACAGTGTGGTCTATTGCTGCTAATACGGAAGTCAAAGCTGCCAGTGATCTCGATATTTTACCCTTGGTTGCATTGGCGACAACGATGTTTAATGCATTTTTAACAAAAGTACCGGATATGGTTGTGAGTAAAGTGTCGGGCGCGGGCTTGTGTTGCAAAAAACGAACGGGAGAACCTGATGCAGAAGCGGGCTGTTGTCCAAGATTTGGTGTTAGAGGGAAATAATAGCACGCTTGCTTGAATTAAATATAAACAACACTGCCAAACTTTGTTTGGCAGTGTTGTTTTGTTGAGCACAATTTAATTGAAAGCAAACTTTCATCACGACGTATGAAACAAAATACTACCCATAAAAAGTTATTTGATGTTATTATGGCCGAACGGCTATATGTGTAAACCAATACTAATCGAGGAGAATAATTATGGGAGCAGATCTAAAAGCAGCAGCGCCGTTGTTGCAACCAGGCGAAAGAATCGACGATGCAGCTAACGACGTTGAAGCTAATAGACCAAAAAAAGATGGTGCAAAGCTAGCTGACA
Source organism: Gammaproteobacteria bacterium (assembly GCA_022601255.1). GTDB lineage: Bacteria > Pseudomonadota > Gammaproteobacteria > Coxiellales > Coxiellaceae > JAHZIV01. The sequence continues at coordinate 71,552 of JAHZIV010000038.1, read as the reverse complement.
TGCAGGCAATGTCGCTCGCTATTTTAGCTATTGTTAATGGGTTCACCGGCATGGTTGTCTTGGCTAGCGAATTGGCGGAAAAGCGGTCGGGTGCGTCTACGAATGCTATAAAAGCGGATTTTGATATCAATCAGAGTATCGCGGTAGCAGCAACAATGCTTGCATACGGCCTCTTGCACGGTGCGTTGGCACTGCATTATAAGATTTCTCGTGAGGGAGCGTCGTCTAGAGTCGGTGATGTGGCTATGGCGGCTCAAATGGCTGCTCTAATTGGGGTGCTTGTATGGGCAGGGGCAGTGCGACCCGAAAATATTAAGGCACCAGTGTTACTGGTTTTAATGACAATGGGAGTAAACATGGCCGCTGCAGGGCTGATAACTGTTGGAAGTAAAGCATGTTCGAGAGTGTGTGGCGGCTTGTGGTCAACCTCTGCCGATTCTGCCGCTGATGCGGATAAAAGCAAGCGTGCCAGTGATGATAGCGGCACAGGGCCATCACCTGGTGCAGCACAGTAAATTTAATGGGTGCTTTTAGAGCACCCCAACACACTTGAGGAGAATCAATATGGCACCACCGATACAATCACAAGGTGGCGATGCGGCCGCATCGCTAAATTCAGAAACGGTCAAATGGGCCGCGAATTTCATGACGGGCGTGGTCAATTTTTTTATTGGCGGCGGTTTGCTGGCTAATCTTTCAAATCCATCAGATGCAAACACTACCTTGACTAATGCGACATCAGGAGTGGCATTTCTTTTTGGATGTACTATTAATGTTGCCTATGCTTTTAGGTCCAGAGATGAGCAAGATAAGGAGGGCGATGAGGAAAAAGCCCTTATTCCGAAAGCGGCGGAGGCGGAGGCCGAAGGCTCTGACATGCAACTTAAGTTAAGGGTGGCACAAGCTGCCGTTCTAGCGATAGCGCTTGGATGGTTAATGTATGATGAGATTGAACAACAGAATAATCACCCATCTTTAGCTGTGTTAGCAATCATCGGCGTCAACTTCGGTCTTACAGAGTTGTTTGCGGCGTCAGATAGCATTTACAGATATGTCAATAAGATTAAGATGTGGAGCTCAGCTGATGAGGGGGGAGACCATGAGGCTGATTGTTCTGATGGGGCATCTGCAAGAGGTATAGCAGCGGCAATGGGTTCTGGGGGAGCAAGACAACCCGGAGTTGCTTGACCAGCATTAAAACACCCATTATCATCGCGTTTGATTAGAAGGTATTAACCCCGACACAGGTCGGGGTTGCTTTATGGGGTGAGCCGCGATGCGTCAGATAGCACGAGAAAAAGCATTAAAAATGGTGTTCATGCAATTTTTAGCCGTAATTGTGCTTTCTGTGGTTGCATTATGGTTCGGAAAAATTTATTGTATCTCGGTGGTTTTAGGCGGCATCGCAGCCGTAATACCTAACCTGCTGTTTGCAGTAGGTTTATTTAATAAATTGCATCAGAGGCGCCCCGAGCAAATCCTGATGCGTTTTTATATGGGCGGTTTGATTAAAGTCATGCTTAGCGTGGCAATCATGGTGTTGGTAATAATGACGATGCAAGTGAGCATGTTAGCAGTATTATTAAGCTTCTTAGTGGCAATGCTAACATTTTCCGTTGTGGGGGCGAGACAATGAGTGTGGCTGAGAAAATGACATCGTCGGAATACATACAGCACCACCTGAGCCACCTGCAGTATAATTTTCAAACACATCAATTTGGGCCGAGCACGGGTTTCTGGACACTTAATATAGATACGCTGTCCGTTTCGATCATTTTAGGTTTGCTGTTTATCCTGCCGTTTTTTTTTGTAGCCAAAAAAGCTAGTGCAGATCACCCTAGCCGATTTCAAAACTTCATCGAGATGTCGGTTGAAAAAATTGATGGGATGGTCAAAGAGACATTCCATCACGTAAATCCCATGTTAGGCCCGTTGGCAATCACTATCTTTGTGTGGGTGTTTTTAATGAATTTTATGGATTTGATTCCGGTCGATTTGGTGCCGTGGATCTTGTCTTGGTTTGGTGTCGGGCATTTCAAATTGGTGCCAACGGCAGACTTGAATATGACTTTTGCATTATCGATTACCGTTTTCCTGCTAATTATCTATTACAACCTTAAATCGAAAGGCATTAAAAACCTATTGATCGAGATCATGTCACGGCCATTTGGTTGGTGGCTATTACCGGTGAATGTGATTTTTCGAGTGATCGAAGAGGTTACCAAGCCACTGTCATTAGGCTTGCGATTGTATGGAAACTTATTTGCAGGTGAGCTGGTGTTTATTTTAATTGCGGCTTTGATACCGGTTTATTTTCAATGGTTCCCGGGCGGCATTTGGGCGATTTTTCATATTCTAATTATTACCATCCAAGCATTTATTTTTATGATGCTGACGGTGGTGTATTTAGCGATGGCACATGATACACATTAATTACTTTAACTATAAATAGGAGACTCTATGGAAATTGCAAAACTTATCGCTGAAGTGCAGGGCCTAACGGCTATCGCAGCAGCATTATTCGTCGGCTTGGCAGCACTGGGTACCGCGATTGGTTTCGGTATTTTGGGCGGCAAGTTTTTGGAAGGTGTTGCACGCCAACCTGAACTCAAGGGTATGTTGATGACCAACATGTTTTTGATGGCAGGACTCGTGGATGCGTTTGCCGTAATCGGTATCGTGTTGGGCTTTATTTTGTTCTTCGCAAAAAACCCATTCTTGGCTGCGATCATGCAACATGCAACTAAGGTAGTACATTAATGGATATCAATATCACACTCATCGGCCAGATGATCACCTTCGCGGTGTTTGTGTGGTTTACGATGAAATTTGTGTGGCCACCGTTGATGGGCATCATGGACGACCGACGCAAGAAAATCGCCGATGGCTTGGCTGCTGCAGAAAAGGGCCACGATGAATTGGAGCTTGCACAACACAAGGTGAAAGAGCAATTAATTGAGGCAAAGGCACAGGCAGCATCGATCGTTGAAAAAGCGAATCAGCGCTCTAACACTATTATAGAAGAAGCAAAGGGTAAGGCACGTCATGAGGGCGAACGCTTATTGAAGATTGCACAAGATGAAATTGCGCAAGAATATAATAGTGCACGTGAAAGCCTGATGAAAAATGCCTCAGAAGTCGCAATGATGGGTGCGGAGAAAATTTTGCAACGCGAAATTAATTCTGACAACAATGATTGGCTGATGAAAGAATTGGCGAAAGAGATATAACTATGGCAAATAACTTCACCGCCGCAAGACCTTATGCACGTGCTATTTTTGCAGATGCTTGTGAGTCACAGCAACTACAACCTTGGTTAGCAGTTCTGCAAGGCATGGTTGTTATCACCGAAGTATTGTCTGCGCAACATTTGATTGACAACCCGGGCATTACAGATACACAGTTAGAGTCTTTGTGTTTCGAGGTAGCGCAAGAGGCGATGTCGGAACAGGTTGCACTTATTGGCCAGCACTTGCAAAATTTAATTCAGTTATTGGTGCGAGAGAAGCGTTTAGCGATTACAGGCGATATTGCAATTTTATACCAACAACTATTGCGTGAACATGAAGACATCATTGAGATTGATGTGACGTCAGCATTCAAGCTAACGGATGCACAACGCGAAACAATAAGTACAGCATTAAAAAAGCGCTTTGCTCAGGCGGTTAAAGTTGATTATAAAGAAGATCAGGCTTTAATTGGTGGCGCAATTATTCGGGCAGGTAATTGGGTGATGGATGGTTCGGTGAAAGGCTCATTGAATCGTCTGGCAGATTCTTTAGAGGGGACATTATGACAACACAACTAAATCCAACAGAAATATCAGATCTTATCAGACAGCGTATTGAAAAATTTGATGTTGGTGCTGAGGTGCGAAATGAAGGCACGATCGTTAATTTAAAAGACGGTATTGTGCGTGTACATGGCCTGCGTGACGTGATGTTTGGAGAAATGATTGAGCTCCCTGAGAATACGTTTGCATTAGCATTTAACTTGGAGCGTGACTCTGTTGGCGCAGTGGTGCTGGGCCCTTACGAGCACTTACAAGAAGGCATGACGGCGCGTTGTACCGGTCGTATTTTAGAGGTGCCTGTAGGTGAGGCCTTGCTGGGTCGAGTCGTTAATGCATTGGGCGAACCCATTGATGGCAAAGGTGCTTTAGATACGCAGCAAACATCCCCAATCGAAAAAATTGCACCGGGTGTAATCGATCGACAGTCAGTAGATCAGCCCTTGCAAACAGGTATTAAATCGATTGATGCGATGGTGCCAATTGGCCGTGGCCAACGTGAGTTAATTATTGGTGACCGCCAAACAGGTAAGACGGCGATTGCAATTGATGCGATTATTAATCAGAAAGACACCGGGGTGAAATGTATCTATGTTGCCATCGGGCAGAAAGCATCTTCGGTAGCGGCGGTTGTTCGTAAACTAGAAGAACACGATGCGATGAAACATACTATTATTGTAGCGGCAAATGCGGCAGATGCTGCGTCGCTGCAATATATTGCACCGTACTCTGGTTGCAGCATGGGAGAATATTTCCGTGATCGCGGCGAAGATGCATTAATTATTTATGATGACTTGACCAAGCAAGCTTGGGCGTATCGTCAGATTTCATTGTTGCTGCGTCGCCCGCCGGGTCGTGAGGCATATCCTGGTGATGTTTTTTATTTGCATTCACGTTTATTAGAGCGCGCTTCTAGAGTCAACGCAAAATACGTTGAACACATGACCGGCGGTAAAGTGAAAGGCAAGACAGGTTCTTTGACGTCGCTACCGATTATTGAAACACAGGCGGGTGATGTATCGGCATTTATTCCGACTAACGTGATTTCGATTACAGACGGTCAGATATTTTTAGATGTGGGCATGTTTAATTCGGGTGTGCGCCCTGCGATTAACACAGGCTTGTCTGTGTCTCGAGTAGGTGGTGCGGCGCAGACGAAGATCGTTAAGAAGTTGGCGGGTGGTTTGCGTATTGCGGCAGCACAGTATCGCGAGCTGGAGGCATTCTCACAATTTGCCTCTGATTTAGATGAGGCAACACGTAAGCAGTTAGAGCGTGGTCAGCGCATCTATGAAACATTAAAACAAAATCAATACGACCCTTTGAGTGTGGCTGAGATTGCATTTTCTTGGTTTGTAGTGGAGAAAGGTTTTGTTGACGATGTTGATTTGAAAAAGGTGGTTGATTTCCAAAAAGAGATGTTGTCTTGGTTGCGTGATCAGCAGCGCGCTTTGTTGGATGAAATCAACAACAAGCCTGTCTTAGATGATGAGACTAAAGAAAAAATGTCTAAGGCGATTAAAGAATTTAAAGAAACGCAAACATACTAGGTGGATAGGCATTAATGGCACAAACTAGAGAAATACGCGGTAAGATAGCAAGTGTAAAGAGTACGCAGAAAATCACGCGCGCAATGGAATTAGTGGCTGCGAGTAAGATGCGGCGTGCACAAGATCAGATGGCGCGCTCGAAACCGTATTCGATAAAGATTCGCAAAGTCATCAGTCATCTTGCAGCGGCTACGAGTGAGTTTAACCACCCGTATCTACAAAAGCGTGAGCAGATTAAGCGCGTAGGATATATTGTGGTGACGACTGATCGTGGTTTGTGTGGTGGCCTTAATGTGAATTTGTTTCGCGCATTGATGAAAGACATGAAACAATGGTCTGACAAGGGTGTCGAGATTGACCTGTGTTTGATTGGCCGTAAAGGCGGTGTGTTTTTCAAGCGTTTCGGTGGCACAGTGGTCGGTGCTGCTGAGCATTTGGGTGATGCACCTGCTGTACAAGACATTGTGGGCGTGATTCAAATCATGTTGAAAAAGTTTGACGAGGGCGAGATCGATTCGGTATATGTCGCATCAAATGAATTTATTAACACCATGGTGCAGAAACCATCGATACAGCAGTTATTGCCTTTAGAGCCAGACAAGAAGGAAGAATCGCAGGGCCATTGGGATTATATTTACGAGCCTGATGATGCGAGGAAGTTACTGACGATGTTGTTAGTACGTTATGTGGAATCACAGGTTTATCAAGCAGTGGTAGAAAACATTGCTTGTGAGCAGGGGGCGCGTATGGTTGCGATGAAAAGCGCAACTGATAATGCAGGTGACATTATTAAGGATCTGCAGCTTATGTATAATAAGGCGCGGCAGGCAAGTATTACGCAGGAGATTTCGGAAATTTGCGGCGGCGCTGCTGCGATAGAATAAGACGCTGTAAAGCGAGCGCAGCGGGAAGCGATCGACAATTGAAAGCGAGGCGACTAGATCACATGGATGTGATCGGGACATCCATGGATGGATAAGCTCGGAGCCGAGTCTTCAATTGTCGATCGTTTGCAAAGCCAGCGAAGCGATAAAGAGATGCAAGAAAAGAGGATATAATATGAATGGTAAAGTAACAGAAGTCATCGGTGCGGTAGTGGATGTAGAATTTCCACACGACAAAGTGCCACGCGTGTACGATGCATTGCACATCGGCGACAATAACCTAACGCTCGAAGTGCAGCAGCAGCTGGGCGACGGTGTCGTGCGAACGATTGCGATGGGTGGAACCGAAGGGTTAAAACGCGGTGTTAGTGCTGAAAACACAGGCGACCCGATTAAAGTACCTGTTGGCAAGAAAACACTGGGCCGCATCATGAATGTGTTGGGTGAGCCCATTGACCAAGCGGGGCCCATTGGTTCAGAGGAACATCTGCCGATTCATCGTAAGGCGCCTTCTTTCTTAGAACAGGCGGCGAGCTCTGAAATTTTAGAAACCGGTATCAAGGTAATCGACTTATTATGTCCTTTTGCTAAAGGTGGTAAGGTCGGTCTCTTCGGCGGTGCGGGTGTTGGTAAAACAGTTAACATGATGGAGTTAATTCGTAATATTGCGGTAGAGCATAGCGGCTACTCTGTATTCGCAGGTGTGGGTGAGCGTACACGTGAAGGAAACGATTTCTATTATGAAATGAAAGAATCTAATGTACTCGATAAAGTATCACTGGTATACGGACAGATGAACGAGCCACCGGGTAACCGTTTACGTGTTGCATTGACAGGCTTAACCGTAGCAGAGAGTTTCCGTGACGAAGGTCGTGATGTGCTGTTATTTATCGATAATATTTATCGTTATACGCTAGCAGGTGTAGAGGTATCTGCATTGTTAGGTCGTATGCCATCGGCGGTAGGTTATCAACCAACCTTGGCAGAAGAAATGGGTAATCTGCAAGAGCGTATTACTTCGACAAAAACAGGTTCGATCACCTCGATTCAAGCAGTATACGTACCGGCGGATGACTTAACCGATCCATCGCCTGCAACGACTTTTGCGCATTTGGATGCAACCGTGGTGTTGTCACGCCAGATTGCAGAGCTGGGTATCTATCCGGCAATCGACCCACTAGATTCTACTAGCCGACAATTAGACCCGTTGGTGATTGGCGACGATCATTATCAAATCGCTCGTGGCGTGCAAGAAGTATTACAGCGTTATAAAGAATTGAAAGACATTATTGCGATCTTAGGCATGGATGAGTTATCAGAAGAAGATAAACAAACGGTAAAACGCGCACGTAAGATCCAGCGTTTCTTATCGCAACCTTTCTTCGTTGCAGAAGTGTTTACCGGCGCGCCGGGTAAATATGTTTCGCTTAAAGATACTATTCGTGGATTCAAGGGTATTCTTAACGGTGATTATGACGACCTACCTGAGCAGGCATTTTACATGGTGGGTAGTATCGATGAAGTAGTGGAGAAAGCGAAGTCCATATGAGTGTGTTAGATCAAAATTCAAAACTGATGCAGCTTGACATCGTGAGTGCCGAAGCCTCGATTTTCAGTGGCAAGGTGAAACATATTGTCGTTACGGGAGCAGCAGGTGAGCTTGGTATCTACCCGGGGCATACACCCTTATTAACATCATTAAAGCCGGGGCAATTATTTACTGTTTTAGAAAATGGTAAAGAAGAAGGATTTTATTTGTCGGGGGGTATGTTAGAGGTACAACCTGATGTAGTGACGGTGTTATCAGATACCGCAATACGTGCGGAAGATCTTGATGAAGCAGCGGCCGCTGCAGCTAAAGAACGTGCAGAAAAACATTTATCAGAGCAAAAGGAAGGCGTCGAATATTCGAAAGCGATTGCCGAACTTGCCGAAGCGGTGGCACAGTTACGTGCCATTAAAAAAATACGCCAATAGGGAAGGAGCACATCATGGGATTGCACATCGTTATACTCGCAGCGGGTAGTGGTAAACGCATGGCATCGGAGGCGCCGAAGATATTACATTGCATTGGCGGCGTGTCGATGTTGGAACGTGTTGTGATGACGGCGCAGTCGATGAAGCCCGAAGCGATCCATGTTATCTATGGTAACGGTGGAGAATTAGTTCCTACAACATTGCAACATCTTCCCGTTAACTGGGTAAAACAAGATGAGCAGCTCGGTACTGGCCATGCAGTTTCAAAGGCGTTGCCATTTTGTAACGCGAAAGATCAAATATTGGTGTTGTACGGCGATGTGCCTTTAATTTCGATTCGTACACTACGTCAGTTGAAACGCGATACACCGCACAATGGTTTGGGTCTGGTGGTTACTGAGTTAGAAGATCCAGCGGGCTTTGGTCGAATTATTCGTAATGAAATGGGTAATATCACGGCGATTGTTGAGCATAAAGATGCAACGCCGACGCAGCGAAAGATCCAAGAAATTAATACGGGTATTTTAACCACCTCTGCCAAGCACTTAAAAGAGTGGTTACCAAAACTTAAAAAAGAAAACAAGCAAGGCGAATATTATTTAACAGATATCGTGGCCTTAGCCGTAGATGATGGTCATCCAGTTGGTGGTGTGATGGCACATTGTCATGAAGAAGTGCAGGGCGTCAATGATCGTTGGGAGCAAGCGCATCTTGAGCGTTATTTTCAAGAAACGCAGGCAAAACTATTGGCGTACTCGGGTGTGACGGTACGGGATCCTGCGCGTTTAGATGTGCGCGGTCAGGTTAAGGTTGGTAAAGATGTGATTTTAGATGTCAATGTTGTGATGGAAGGCAACGTTGAGATTGGCAATGGTTGTATTATTGGTCCGGGTGTTGTGTTGAAAGATGTGACGATCGGTCGTGATGTAGAAATTAAAGCAAACTCTGTATTAGAAGGCGCAAAAGTGGGAGACGATTGTGTTGTTGGTCCGTTTGCAAGGCTGCGTCCCGGCACGGTGCTTGAGAAACAAGCACAGATTGGTAACTTTGTTGAAATTAAAAAGACGCGCATTGGTAAAGGCTCTAAGGTAAATCATTTAACTTACATGGGTGATAGCACGGTCGGTAAGAGTGTTAACGTTGGCGCGGGTGTGATTACGTGTAATTATGATGGTGTGAATAAATGGCCGACGACGATTGCAGATGGTGCTTTTGTGGGGTCTAACTGCTCGTTGATCGCACCAGTAAAAATAGGTAAAAATGCAACGATAGGTTCGGGTTCTATTATTACTAAGGATGCACCGGCGGATCGTTTAACATTGTCGGTTAATCTCGAGCAACGTGCAATCAAGAGCTGGAAAGAACCTACCAAGCAAGCTGAGAAACGGCGCAAGCTTGAGGAGTGATCCTAATGAAAAGGCTTATTAAAATAATATTAACACTCGGTTGTTTTTGTTCAATGAATATTGCAATGGCTAGTAATCATATTCAAGATTTAAAAAACATGTTTAATAAGATGGTGGTTGAGAAAAATATCTCATTGATGTCGAAGTATTATGATCCTACATTCAAATTATATTCTAATGGCGAGACAATGAATTACCAGGAGTACTATCAGGGCCATAAAAAAATCTATAAAACGCCTATTCAATATAGTTTCAAATTTGATAAAAATACTTTAGTGCAAGAGGGTAATAAAGTAGCTGCCAGATTATTTATTACAACAAAAGAGCCTAGGCAAGCAGCTACAAAAATAGAAGTTATTTTAATTGCCCAATATCGCGGAGATAGAATTTATCGTTTGTGGGAACTAACATACCCAAACTGGTCAAAATTAAAAGCATTTAAATCATTCTCAAGATGATGGTCATAAATAAAATTGCCAGGCAGGCTTTGTTGCCTTAACGATAAGGTGCACACTTTACATTGAATTGCGCAACATGTTCAGCGATGTCTTTCCATTCAGGTACGATGTTACAAACCGATGCGAATAAAGAAGTGCTGATGTGTGAAGCATCCACTTGATTGTCAGAGTAATGAGAGTTTTGACAATTGAAAAGATCCCAGAGGTTTTTCAGTTGTTGCCAGAGCCAGCCTTGCCCCCAGTCTTCATGACATTCTTCTCGCTTGGATAAATAGAGAGAGACTGGAATGCGCTTACAATATCGGTACCAGTCACCATTAATTCCAGTCGAGTCAGAAGGAAGGGGAAGTGCGGAAGGTGTCCCCTCAATATAATTCCTAACAAGTTCTCTGCAACGTTTTGGGTCTATTGCAATAACCACTTTATCGTTAGCACTACAAGCACAGGCAAACACACACAATACCATCGTGGCGCCTAAAATAAACTTTTGCTTCTCAGTGAGTCTTGAAGCTGTCATATGAGTCTCCTAACCTAGAATAATATTTTGACAGACTAGTAGATAAAAGTATTGAGGTCAACATTAGCAATTGACTTATGGTAAAAGATACCGTTAGAATCACATCAAACTTAGGACGACAATAAAGGGAGAATTATTATGCCACAATTAGAAGCAGCTGCTGCTGCACCAGCACCACTCGATACAGAATCTTCGCCATCTTCACAGGCCTGGCACGACATACTCAGACATTTAAACTTGATACCCGAACTTGACAATGCTCGTTTTGAGGTGACTGATAAAGAAATCATTATTATTTCAGAAGACCATGGCCAACTTCAAGCGGCCAAAGAACGGTTAATAAACGGGTTGAAAACTCCTGAAAACTTGCTTGCATCTTTAGGGGTGACATTACACACAGAAGAAGACGGAGCGGCTGCACAGACGTACCGTGTACAGTATCCAGATGAAATGCCTCCAGCACCCAGAGAGGGAGAAGGCTTGGCGAGATTGCAGCAATTTTTAGGTGAAAGGTTAGATTTATTGCCTGGCATCAGTGTCACTTGGGAAGAAAAGTTTAATGAGGGCCCAGTGTTGCTTTCTACAAATTCCATTTCGGGAGCAGAAAAAACTATCTGGGTTGATTGGATTGAAGCAACAGCACAGCGAGTTGCTCAAATGCCACTACATCAACTGCGAGAGATTTATCTGAGTGACGTGCCTTTTATGCAAGAACCTCAACAGCAGGGTGAGGGAACAAAAATACATGCGGTAGATCCAGAGTTATTTAAGCGTTGTTTTGGTTTTATTGAAGAGGGTGGAGAGACACGCTTATTTTGTGACTATCAATTGATGCACCAATTATTGTGCCCGCCTGAAATCACGTTAGAGAAGACTCAGCCTGGAGATACGAGCGTTTTAGGCATCGATAAAAAACATTTGATTGCGTATTTACGTCAGGTGTTCTCAGATGGAGTTATGATGCAGTTAGTGGATGGCACTACAGACGAAGCAAACCCAGTGCTTTTGCCTTCGCCTTTTAGTCAGGCTATTTCTCCAACAATCATTATGATGATTGATGATAGTGGTAGTATGAAAAATCAGCGAGACAAATATATTTCTGAACTTAAAAAAATGGTATCTGAATTAAGAGAAAAATGTGGTGACGGTGCCCGACTTATTTTGGTGCCTTTTTCTGAAGAGAAAGACCTTACGCTGGCTACATTCTCCCTATCTGATGAAGCAGGTATATCCAGTTATATAAGCGCACTTGGTTGTGATGGCGGAAATACGATGATTTATGGAACGATGCTTCAGTTATTGCGGCATGCAACACTTTCTAGTTATGACCCTGCGCAGCATAATGTGAGCTTAATCATGACCACAGATGGTGGCGACAATGTAAGGACTGAAGAGCATAAGGGCACATTAGAGAGACAATTGCGAGCGGGAAATCGCGTCACGCCACAGATGTTTACATTAGGGTTGGGGCCACACCATTCCCCTGAGTTGTGTCAACAGTTTGCTGCAACCACAGGTGGAACGTATCGAGCATTACAAGATGCATCGCAGCTTAATGAGCTTTATGATCATATGGAGCAAGTTGTTAATCCAAGAACGTTGATAGAGTTTAGGCGAGCGGTTGAAGCAGTTAATAGTGAGTTTGTATCTGTTTACGACCATCCTGTGACTTTGAATGAAACAGTTGTTAGAGTGGGCGAGGAAGTTATCATCAATGGTAGAAGGATACACTTCACAGAGGGTGCTCCTACAGTAGAGGTTGTTCAGCAAGAAGCTGCAGTTGTAGAGCCAGCAGCACTGCCGTTGCGCGAAGTTGTAAATGAAGCGAGAGCATTGCTTTATAGTATTTGGGCCCAAGTGCCTAGTGTGAGAGACTTGATTGGAGACAATAGAGTTGCACAATATTATGCTAGGGGCGATGATGCGGCTGGGCCGAGACCAAGATAAATATCAGGCAAGCCCGAGGCCTTATTTAATCAATAAAAGTGTAAAAAATGCCGTTTTTATGGCTATAATGGCCTTATGAAACACAACAGAAAGTTGCTATTGAATCAGGGGTGAAACATACATTTGATGCTGACTTTAATGGGTTATTACATCAGATTTATGAGATTAATAATGAGCGATAATATTAGGAGCACACATGTTTGCAGTTATTTATCGATTTAAATTAAAGTCTCATCAAGAAAATGCTTATAAAGAATATTGGGATATTATCACGGACTATTTTATCAAACACAGAGGAGCCATTGGCTCTTGTTTGCATAAAGGCGAAAATGACTTGTGGGTGGCATATTCTCGTTGGCCTGACAAAATAACGCGCGATGCTTCTTGGTCAAGCGATGATGCTTCAAACAATGAATTTCCAGAGGAAGTCTGTGAGGCCATTAGCAAAATGCAGATGATCAAAAAAGAAAATGAAGATTTGGATCAGTATGATGAGATTTGTTTGGATATTGTAAACGATAAATTATATTAATTTGGTTTGAGACCTCCTTTTTAAACGCTTATAAGCAATGGGGATCAATGACAGTGCAGCTAACCCAAGAATCGGCCATAATATTTGTGGCTCAAAGATAACTGATAAATTTGGCGCTGTTCCTGTAGAGAAGGCATAACCTAAACCATGCCCCAGCCAACAGTAGACAAAGGAGCCGGGTATAATGCCAAAAAAAGTGCCAATAATATAAGTAGACGTTCTGACGTTTAAAATACCGGGGACAACATTAACAACAGGGAATGGAAACAAAGGCACTAAACGCAAGAACAGCAAATATTGCAAAGCATTAACTTGAAATCCTTCCCGCATCTTAGTAACCCATTTACCACTTCTTTCTGCAAGAAACTTGCCAATGGAAAATTGTACGATGAGAAAGATACCCGTTGCACCAATGGTTGCGCTAATCACGACATACACGGTTCCCAATACAGCGCCAAATAAAAACCCAGCGGTGAGCGTTAGGAAAACAGCGCCTGGAATAGAAAGTGCTACGCTGACAATATAGGTTAACATAAACAATAAAACAAAAGACAAATAATGTTGGTTAATCCAACTGTGTAATAATGCCTTATGTGTTTTAATTGATTCAAAACTTAAATAATGGTCCAAGCCAAAGTGAAATACCAAAGTAATGGTCATGACAACCAGAAGCAAAGGCAGTAAACGAAATAAATGTTTTATTGATGTTCCCATAGCAGTTCGCCCTCACTTTCCATATGAGCCGCATAACGCGCCGCCACAAACAGCCAGTCGCTCAAGCGGTTTAGGTACGGTATTTCAACACCATCTAAAGGCTCTTCATGGCCTAGCGCTACACACGAACGTTCTGCGCGTCGGCACACGGCACGCGCCAAATGCAAGCGCACTGCAACTTCGCCACCGCCCGGTAGAATAAAAGATTTTAATTTTGGCAATGATTTATTCATGCTATCAATTTCAGTTTCAAGTGCATTAATGTTTTCAGCAACAATCAACGGTGTGTCTTCACGTCGATCGTCCAACATCACACACAACTGCGCGCCTAAATTAAAAAGTTGTTGTTGACGCACGAGACACTGATCGTGCAGTGCTCCAAGCTCGCTGTGATCTTTCATCGCTTGTGCTGCAAATCCGACAGCAGAGTTTAACTCATCCACATTGCCTATTACGGCAATACGATCGGAGTCTTTTCGTACACGCCGATTAGCGGCTAAGCTGGTAGAACCATCATCACCTGTTTTTGTATATACTTTACTAATATTAACCATGTATCTTCACGGGTAGTATCATCATATTAAAGCCCATCGAGTAGAGTTGTCGTTGAATTGATAGGGCTGTCTTGTTATGTAATATTTTTTGTGCCCATTTGTTGCTTGGGAAGATAAGTTGGCTGGCAAAATAAGTGGTGTCTGTGTAGCGCTTATTAATTTCATTAACAATTTTTTCAATAGCATCCATCACATCGACAGATAATTCAAAGTAATATTCAGCAGGCATATTATGTTGTTTGCAAAAATCGGTGAAATACTCAAGATCATCAACACTGGTGTTGCGCATGCGCTTAATTTTGTCGGTGCCGATCGCAGACTTGGAATCAATCACTCCTACTTTCACAAACACAAAGTTTTTATAGTGATTCTTAAACATGCGGCGAATGTTTAGCAGCGTGTGCATGCCAACACCGGGCGAGTTACCAATGAAGATGACTGCGGTAGGTTTATTCGGTTCACATATAAGGTCTTCAATGGGCTTGCCCGAAAGTGGCTGGCAGAGTTCTTCATCCAGCTTCGCCATCATGCAATTACTCTCGTGGTAAGACTTATGAACATACCAACAAAAATATAATAATAAGCCAATCAATAAGGTTGCAATCCAGGCGCCATGGAAGAAACTATTGACCAGGATAAACAAGAAAATTACGGCACAAATCAAAACACCTAAAATAATAAGCCCCATATCAAAGAGTGTTTTCATTATTTTCTTAGCGTGTGTAATTTTATGTTGCTTAAGCTCGATTGCATAATGCCGTACGAGACCCGCTAGGGCTGCTGTAAAGGCAAGAAATACACACAAGCTATAAATGATAATGAGTGTTTTAACGTGGCCGTTGGTAATAAAGATAATCATTAATGCCGCAATACCCAATAACAAGACACCATTCTGCTTGACCAGTCGGCTAGAAATGTTTAAAAAAGATTTTGGTATCCATTGATCGATTGCCATGTTGGACAGTACGGCAGGCCCACCCAAGAATCCGGTGTTTGCCGCCACAAATAATAACCCTGCCTCAAACAATAATGCGATTGTTACAACAGCATTGCCTGTCGCAGAAGCAGGAAAGATTTCTCTAAACACCACGGCATTCAACGTCTGCCCTTGGACGGGGTGTACATGCCACAGCAGATACAGAAATAAAATACCGCCAGCCATGATGCTCAAAGATAATGCCATGTAAAACATCGTCCATTTGCCCGTCTTGATGCGTGGCTCCGCAAGCGTGTTGACATTATTAGAAACAGCCTCAAGACCCGTATAAGTACCACCACCTTGTGCATAGGCATGTAGCATGAGTGCCGATACAAACAGCATGCCTCCTTGCTTTAGCAAGCCAGAATAAGCGCCCGTGGCACTGTGGTAAACGCTGGGGAAATTGCCTGCGTGTAAAGTAACGCCATAGGCAATTATCGCTGCATGAATTATTACAAAACCCACAAAAACTACCATCAACACCTTGATGGACTCTTTCATGCCACGCATATTAATAAAGATTAAAATAAAAATAGCGATGGCATCCACTAACTGTTTAATTCCCGACGAATGAAAACTGAAAATACTAAAAATAGCATTCGAAGCACTGGCAATTGAAATGGCAATCGTCAAAATATAATCGAGGATCAATGCAACACCTGCAACGAGACCGGCATACGGACCGAGTAAATAAGTCGCGACTTTATAACCACCACCACCATTTGGGAACAGGCGAATCACATGGTTGTAGGCAAAGGCAATCACGAACACCGTTAACGAGGTCGCAATCACTAACCAGAATGCCAGCTCTTGATGATGGCCTAAAGCCAAGAATGATTGTTCTGGACCATAACAGGAAGAAGACAAACCATCAGCACCTAAACCAATCCACGCAAAGAAAATAGGCAGCGCTAGAGATTTATAAGCTTTGTCCGATAAAGGGTTTTGGGGTTTGCCAAAGATGAAATTTTTGAAACGGTTCATGGTGTTTTCTATCCTATCAGCACAACATTATAAGGTATCCGTGAGGAAGACAGCAACAATAGATTCAGCAAGTGTATGTCCTGATGTATCAAAGGCAGAAAGAAAATGTCACGTAACCTGTTGAATATAATGTAAAAAACACAAAATAATCCGTCCTTGATATATTCCCACCATTTGATACTCTATAGGGTTTGTGCAAACTCATGACGAACAAATAATGAACAAAAATTTTACAGATATTGCGGACATTTTACAGCGCCGTTCGCAAACGCACCCAGACAAAAAAGCGTATACCTTTTTAGTAGATGATAACAAAGTCTACTGTGAATATACCTATCGAGAACTTGATCATATCGTGCAGAGTATTGTGCAGCAACTGTTACCAATTACCCAGCCGGGTGATCGCGTGTTATTACTGTATGCATCGGAGCATTTATTTATCCCTGCTTTTTTAGCTTGCGCCTATGTTGGTGCTATTGCGGTGCCGACATTACCGCCAACGAACAAAAGCCTGATAAAAAAATTACACAGTATTTTTGATGATTGTGAGCCCTCAGTGGTGTTATCAGAAAATAAAGTCACTAAAAAAATTGAACGTTTGTTAGCACAGCCTAATATGGTAGAGCAGCCGTTCTTACAAAAACTGGCGGACTCTTTTACAGGCATTCATTCAGGTTGTCATGCAATTAATACAGAATTGGTTGAAACAATCGAATATACAGTACCGTTTATGTCGAACATTAATGCAAACGATGTGATGTTTTTACAATACACGTCAGGTTCGACCGGTTCACCAAAAGGTGTGATGGTGCGCCACTCTAGCCTGATAGATAATATGGCGTTGATGCAGCAGGCGTATAAGCTGGATGAAAATAATGTGACGGTAACGTGGTTGCCAGTGACACATGATATGGGGTTGATCGGCACGATACTTCTGATGTTATACATTGGTGGGCACGGTGTTGTGATGTCGCCGATCAACTTTCTATTTAAGCCGATTCGTTGGTTGCAGGCGATCAGTGATTATAAGGCTTTTTCGTCGACTGCGCCTAATTTCGCTTATCGTTTCTGCAGTGAGCGCATTACAGAAGAGCAGCGTGCACAATTAGATTTATCTCATTGGAATATTGCTATCTGTGGCGCCGAACCGATTCGTCCAACGACGATGCGACGTTTTGTTGAATGCTTTTCAGCCTGTGGGTTTAAGCCAGAACAATTACATTGTTCGTATGGATTGGCAGAGGCAACATTGTTTGTCAGCTGCAGTGAAGGCTTGCGTATAGAAAACTTTAATGCAGAACAGTTTAAATTGGGTAAAGCCGTTACCCATCAAAATAATACACCGCAGCATGAAATGGTAAGCTGCGGCAAGCCGCTAGTAACCACAAAAATAGTAAATCCAGAGACGCTGGATGAATGTGCTATGGGTGAAACCGGTGAGGTATGGATCGGAGGGCCTTCTGTGTGTCAGGGTTATTGGAACAAGCCTGATATCAATAAGACTGAGTGTCAAGCCACCATTAATAACCAGCCCGATCATTTTTATTTACGCACGGGTGATCTGGGTTTTATATTTCAGGATGAACTTTATATCGCTGGCCGCAGCAAGGAAACCATCATTATCAATGGCGAAAATCACTATCCGCAAGATATTGAGGAGAGTGCATTGCAGGCAGATGCTGCTTTACAGGGGTGTAACGCCATTGCCTTTTCACATGAGATGGAGCAACAGGAAGAGTTGGTTGTGGTGACTGAGTTGCAACGCAGCACGGATGAAAAAATATTTGAACGTGTTGCGCAAGATATCCAAGCGGCGATATTGCGTGGACATCAGCTAACGGTTGCAGCGGTCGTGTTGTTGCCAAGAGGGCGGCTTCCTAAAACCACCAGTGGAAAGTTACAAAGAAAATTATGCCAACGCGAGTATAAAAAAGATCAACTTAAATCCATGTATAAAGATGCGTATGTATTTGAACCAGCAGAGGTATATTCATGACAACAAAAACAGCAGAGCCGGCTATGACGCAGTCGAGCACCGTGTCTTTTGATTCGGCAGCTGCCATTCTCGATTTATTAAAAAGCAAGATCAGTGCATTAAGCCGATTGCCAATAGATCGTATAGAAAACAATACGCCACTGATCGATATTGGCTTAAACTCAATTGCTATTGTCGAATTAAATTTTTTCATTAAAGATAAAATTGGCATTGAATTGCCTGTATCGTCATTAACGGAAGAAACCACAGCCAACGATTTGGCTGACGAATTGTTTGAGACGATGCAACAAACAGAAGTTGAGCAACCAGCAAAGCCAGCGATGGCAGAAATCGATACCAAAAAACTTTCAGAGAGCCATTACAATATTGAAAAGCTACCCGCTTATTACCAAGTGGATATGCAGAAGAAGGTGATGGAGCGTGCTAGCATTGCAACGCCTTATTTTCGTCCACACGAGGGTGTGGCATCGGCCACGACACAAGTAGACGGTAAGCAGTATATTAATTTTGCTTGCTATAACTACTTAGATTTATGCGGGCAACAGAAAGTTTCAGATGCCGCCAAAAAAGCCATTGATCAATATGGTACATCAGCATCATCCAGTCGTATTGTGTCGGGTGAGCGCCCAATACAACGCGATTTAGAAACAAAGTTGGCGGAGTTTTATCAAGTAGATGATGCGCTGGTATTTGTGAGCGGGCATGCAACTAATGTCACTACCATTGGCCATCTGTTCGATAGTAACGATTTAATTGTTTATGATGAGTTATGTCATAACAGTGCATTGCAAGGCGCAAAGCTGTCAGGTGCGCGCAGCCTTTCTTTTAAGCATAATGACATGAAGGACTTAGAGCGATTGCTAGAACAGAATCGCATGGATTATAAACGCACATTGATTCTGACAGAAGGTCTTTATAGTATGGAGGGTGATACACCACCATTACAACAAATGGTAGACCTGAAAAAACATTATCGCGCATTCTTGATGGTAGATGAAGCACATGCAACCGGTGTTTTAGGTAAGACCGGTCAGGGTATTGCAGAGCATTTGGGTGTTGATACACGAGACGTTGATATTTGGATGGGAACGTTAAGTAAAACATTATCCAGTTGTGGTGGTTATATTGCAGGTAGCCACAAATTAATCGAATATTTACGTTATACCGCTCCCGGATTTTTGTATTCTGTTGGGTTGTCGCCACCATTAGCAGCAGCAAGCTTGGCAGCGTTAGAGCTTATGTTGGCTGAACCTGAACGAGTACAGCAATTGCAAGACAACAGTCGATTGATGTTTGACTTGCTGCGTGCCGAAGGGTTTGATCTGAGTACTTGCGAAGGTCACGCAGTTATTCCTGTGGTGATTGGCAGGTCTATTTTCACAATTTCGTTAGCAAATAAACTATTTGAAAATGGCATTAACGTGCAACCGATAATTTATCCTGCCGTATCTGAAAACAAGGCGCGTTTACGCTTCTTTATGTGTTCGGTGCATACGCGAGAGCAAATAGAGAAAACGGCTAAGTGCCTAAAAGCTTGTTATGATGAATTAAAACCACAATATTCCTGAGGAGTGCACTATGAGTATCACTTACCGTCAAGCTAATGCTGATGACGCTGATATTATCGCTGAATTAACAGTGATGACGGCGGGAGGCATCAGTGATTTCATGTTAAATGACCTGTTCCCTGATACCACTACAGAAGAAATGTTAAAGCTTGCTATTTTGGATGAAGATAACCCAATGTGTTATAACAACACATTATTAGCAGTAGAAAATGATAAGATCATTGGTGCAACGAATTATTATCCTGCCAGTCAGCATCTGGTGCCGGAAATCATGCGTGCCTTTATTCCGCAAGAACGCTTGGACCACATGAAGAATTTCTACGAAACACGCATTGATGATAGCTTGTATATTCACACGTTGGCCGTATTGCCAGAGTATCGTAATACACCGGCCGCATTGGATATGTGTCATTTGTTAGAAGGTATCGCTAAAGAAAAAAATCTTAAATACCTTAGCGCACATGTTTGGGCCGATAATACACCGGTTGTGACGGCGCTGAAATTTGCAGGCTTTCAGGTTGATCGGAATGTAGAGGTTAAGCGCCATGAATTATTGCCTCACGATGATGGCATGTTACTGATGAAAAGCCCCGAGATCCAGTAGCCATGGCTGCTGAGAAAACGATTTTAATTACCGGTGCAACGGGAGGCATCGGATCTGCATTAGCAGAGTATTATGCAGCTGCGAATACATGCATTATTATCACAGGGCGCAACCCAGAAAAACTCAACACAGTCGCGCAGCGTTGTGAACGCAAGGGTGCTGTGGTCATTCAAAAGCAAGCAGATGTGACAGATCACCCGGATTTTTCAGATTGGATAAAGACAATTGATACTGAGCACCCGATTGATTTATTAATAGCAAACGCGGGTGTGTCCTCTTTTATTGCTGCAAATAGAGGGCCCGAAACAATAGACACGATAAGAGCGGTGATAGACACCAATGTCAATGGTGTTATCAATACGGTGACGCCGATTGTTACGAGTATGCGTGAGCGCCGTCGTGGGCAAATTGTGATAGTGAGTTCATTGGCAGCCTATCGTGGCTTGCCACAATCACCGGCTTACTGTGCGAGTAAGGCTGCGATTAAATCTTATGGCGAAGCATTACGCGCTTGGTTAAAACCCGATGGCATCAAAGTTAATGTTATTTGCCCCGGTTTTGTTAAAACAGCCATGAGCGATAAATTATCGACACCCAAACCGATGATGGTTTCAGCAGAGAAAGCGGCTGTTATTATTGCAAGAGGTCTTGCAAAAGATAAGCCTGTGATTAGCTTCCCGGGACCGCTTGCTTGGCTCAGTCGTTTGTCGATGGCATTGCCGTCGGCGTTGGTGGATCATTTGTTAAATAAAAATATGGGTTAAAGTATTTCATCTGAAAACTGTAACCATTGTAATTGCCACAACTCAAACAAGAATCCCATATTTACACTTAATGATATGAAATCATTCAAGTGCTGACATTCTATAGTGCGATAATTGGCAACCATTTCAATAAGATCAAGTGTTACGCCATCAATTTTCCAAGTAACACCATTAATATAAAGCTTATAGGCAGATTGATTAGCATCAAGTTGATAAGCCATTTTACAAATTGGGTGGCGGTGCAACGTTTTATTTGAAGAGAGCAGAGCGGCAAAATCATCCTCACTAACATTATCAAGAATCGAAGGCAATTGCATTTCAGCTTCTTGGTCTAGATTCGTAGCAAATTGACCAAACCAGTTTTTTAAAATGTTATCATCATCTAGTGCAGTATGGATTAATGCCTTAGCATTTTTCCAAGCAGCTTCTGGTAATTCAGAGGTATGATTAATTGTACGCCAGTCTGTATCTTTATATAAAGATTTAAATGAATCTAATTCGTTTAGATAATCACAAAAATTGTTTATGACCTCTAATCCAGGATAGCTACGATAACCAAAAGAATAAGTCATGCAGTCATCAGATAACGATACACCATGATGACCCACATGTGGTGGTAAATAAAGAATGTCTCCGGGCTCTAAAACATATTCTTGTTCAATAATAAATTGATTCATAATACGTAAATCAACATCGCTCACGATATTTTTGTCATGACAATTTTGTGTGGTTAGCATCCATTTACGTTGCCCTTGAGCTTGCAATAGAAACACATCATAGTTATCGTAATGTGGCCCAACACTACCATGCAACGCCGCATAGCTGATCATCACGTCGTCGACGCGCCATTGAGGAATGAAGTCAAAGTAGTCGAGTAAATTTTGTATTTCAGGGAGTAGTCGATCAACACCTTGTACCAGTAGGGTCCAATGTGTTTTTGGTAATGATGTATATTCATCATCAGTAAAAGGGCCCTTTCGAATGATCCATGGAGGCGTTTGATTTGGTTGTTCGACAACAATACGGCTTTCAACCTCAGGCTCGAGTGATAGGCCTGCTAATTCTTCAGCGCTGAGTGGGCTCGCAAAGTCAGACATTGCCTGTTTTAGTACGACTGGTTTTTTTTGCCAGTAATCTCGTAGAAAAGTATCAAGGTTTATATCAGTGAAGTTGAGTTTTTGTAATGTGCTTTTCATAGAGACGAATTGCCTTGCGACTCATGAAACGCTTGCGAACGTTTTTCTAACTCTTCTGGTGCAACGTCTTCCACGTGAGTGGCAATCCACCACCGATTGCCAAACATATCCTCAACACCCGCATTGCGATCACCGTAAAATTGGTCGGCAGGTTCCATTAAGGATTTAGCACCAGCAGTCAAGGCTTTTTGATAGGTAGCATCGGTGTCTTCCACGTAAAGATACAACATCGCAGCACTTGGCTTGTCTTCATGGTTAGCGCCTGTCATCACGATGGAGTCGCCGATTTTCAATTCAGCATGTTTAACTGCTCCTTCTTTACTGCGAATACATTCGGTTACAACTGCATTAAAAGTTGCTTCTAAAAAAGCAATTAATTTTGCAGGATCTTCTACCACCACATAAGGTGTGACAGTATGATAGGCTTCTGGTTTATAGTTAACGCTCATTTTGCTTCTCCATAAATTTCTTTTAAGTTAAGCGGTAAAGTAATACGGGTCGGGCACTTTGAACACCATGTCAGCATAACCGCCTTTGAGGTCGCTGTATTGATCGCCAATGCTGATGGCGATATCGTAACCTTGTTTTTCAATTCCCTTACGTATTGCTGACTTATAAGGGATGACAGATGGATTATCGTAGTTTTTTGGTTTCATATAAAGTTGCTTCCAATCGGAATAGCCCGCGTTTTTTAGGTTTTTTGCTGTTGCTGGTCGTAATGACTCTTTACGCCCCGTTATAAAAAACACAGCAACACCATTATTTTTGGCATATTGGTACAGCGTTAAAACAGAGGGTATTGCCGGGTCATGGGCTTTCTGTTCCGCATTAATGTAATCTTGATCGGTGCCACCGAAGTCCATCGCCTTCATATCTTGATAATTGGATAACGCGGTTTCATCGATATCAAATACGATAGCGAGTTTTTTGTGGTGTGCATACTGTTTATTCTGGTTGACACGAAAGCGCAAATAGCTGAGGGTATGACGGGCAACTTTAGCGATATCAGAATAATATTGACCGGAGTCATGATATTGAACGAGGCGTTGCTTTACAAATGATAGATTTTCAGGATGTTCTTGCGCAAATGTATTTGAATAAACAAAAATAATGATGAGCGTCAAAAATGCAGAAACAAGCCGAATCATTCTATTCCTCCCTGGTCGAACCTGATAATATTACAGCATAAGGGGATATATGCAAACACCTAGATTATATGTGGATAGACCACTGTCCGAACGGCAACAGCTTCGCTTGAATGAGGCGGAGAGTCATTATTTATTGCGCGTCTTGAGATTAAAGCCAGGCCGCCAGTTGCGGGTTTTTAATGGTGAAGAATGTGGAGAGTATCAGGCTGAGTTGCTTGCGCAAGAGAAGCGCAATGCACTATTGCAACTGCATTCATATGTTGCTGTGGAAAATCGCTCGCCACTTAATATTCATCTGCTGCAAGCCATATCGCGTGGCGAGCGCATGGATTACGTAGTGCAAAAAGCAGTTGAATTAGGTGTTGCAAGTATCACGCCCGTTTTTGCACAACGTTGTAATGTTAAATTAGACGAGCAGCGTGTTAAAAATCGTTTGCAGCATTGGCAAAAAATCATGATCAGTGCTTGTGAACAATCGGGGCGTTGTCATCTTGCTGAGATACGTTCACCAGAAACGCTCAATGATTTTTTGACATCAAAAAACAATCACACTGGTTTTATTTGTGATCTTGGTTGTGATCATACGATAGCAACCTATCAACAGGAGACAATCAATGCTACGGCAGAAGTTTTATTGCTGGTTGGGCCCGAGGGTGGTTTTACGCAAGATGAGCAGGCGGTTGCTAAGCAGCAAGGGCTACTACCGCTTAGTTTAGGTCCGCGTGTGCTACGCACCGAGACCGCGGCCGTGACGGCATTGACACTACTGCAATCCCGCTGGGGCGACCTGTAAGCGTTGCCGCGCACTACGGCCTATAACATACTGAATTATAATAATTTTATCTTAATTTGTTAAAAACGCTATCGATTATCTCGTTTTAAGTATAAAAACGAGATAATCGATAGCGTTTTTAGTAAATATGTGATATAATGATATTTTTCAATGAGTTATAAGTGGCATGTTTAAACGATTATTCAAGCTCCCAGAAGATTTGCAGCAAAGTGTTTTCATTTTTGGCCCGAGGGGTACGGGTAAGACCTCGTGGTTAAAAGCACATTTTGCTGAAGCACTGTACTTTGATTTACTACATGATGACAGTTATCGTATGTTGCTTGCTCGTCCAAGCAGGCTGGAGACATTAATTCCTTCTGATTACAAAGACTGGGTTATCATCGACGAGATTCAAAAAATCCCTGAACTGTTGAATGAAGTTCATCGGTTGATTGAAAGCAGAAAATTAAAATTTATTCTGACAGGTTCCAGTGCACGTAAACTTAAACGTAAGGGCACTAATTTATTAGCAGGGCGTGCTTTAATTTTTAATATGCATCCATTGACAGCAATGGAGCTTGGCGATGAATTTAATCTTAAAAAATCTTTAATGATTGGTGAGCTGCCCACTGCATACACATCGACAACGCCGGTTAAGTATTTGCAATCCTATATAAAGACGTATCTTCGAGAGGAGGTCTTGGAAGAAAGTTTGGTACGCAATATTGCTCAGTTTAATCATTTTCTTGAGGCGGCTAGTTTTTCACAGGGAGAAGTAATCAATTATACTGAAATAAGTCGTGAAATTAGTAGTAACCGCCATACGGTTACAAATTATTTTGATATTATTGAAGACTTATTAATTGGTTGTCGGCTACCGGTTTTCTCGAAGAAGGCAAAACGAAAATTAATTTCACATTCGAAATTTTATTATTTTGATGTAGGCGTTTATCGTACGATACGTCCACAAGGCCCGCTTGATAGTAATGCTGATATAGACGGCCCTGCACTCGAAACGTTATTTCTTCAAGAAGTTAAGGCAATCAATGATTACTTTGAATTGGGGTACCAGTTTTTTTATTGGAGGACGTTGAATCAAGTTGAGGTTGACTTTATTTTATATGGAGAAAAAGGTCTCCTGGCCTTTGAAATTAAGCGACGTGAAAAGATTAATAAAAATGATTTAAAAGGTTTGTTGCTTTTTAAGAAAGATTACCCTGTAGCAAAATGTTTTATGCTATATGGAGGCCAAGACGTATATACAGATCATGATATTCAAATCATACCCATTCATGTGTTTTTAAAAAGCATATTAGATTTTATCGCGTAAAGTCAGCAAGCTGATGACCAAGGTTTTCAACAGACGGTGTTCGGCATAATTTTATTGTAGAAGTATCTCCTGGTATGTCATAAAAGTTTCGCACATCAGGTCTGCTAAAAATACCATAAGGTTGATGCAAGCTTGCTACTGTGTGATCAAACGCCACCTTTATTTTATCTGGCGACATCGCTAGAATTTCACCAAGATCAATTGTTCCCTTGAAAGCTAACGGTATTACCCTGTCTAACCTTTGTTTTGCTGCTTCCAATAAAAATTGCAGCAGGTAGTATCCGCGTGGTTTTTCATATGCGAACGCCGAATGATGTACGGGGATAATATAGGACTTTCTTTCTCCAGCCTCATCCATAGCAGCGATAATTTCCGATGAAAATCGCACAATTTCTTCTGGCCCCATATGCATGGGCGATTCACCATGATCGCCGAAGGGTTCGTGCGGACCGACCTGAGCAAAGATAAAATCAATACCACCGCATTGTTTTGCAAACTCGACGACATAATCTTTTAATGTAACTGTTTCGCCATCGGCATTTTGAAAATATTTTCCTTCTCCAGTATCACCGGTGTAGTAGATATTGTATTTTTGCCCGTTATATTCAATTTCTACAAAAAATCCTAGCCACAGCTCCAAGTTGATGACGGCTGTTGGTATGCAGCCACCACAGCCATAGCCTTTGCGCGCAGAAGAGTGTTGTGCCGGAATGCCTGTAACGGATAGTATGACTCCTTCGGCTATTTCAAAGCGTTTTTTCTGGCCCCATTTTAATGTGTGAACGTCTCGATACCCCCATTCTTTAGGCCACCGAGATTGAGCACCCACGATGATGGTGGGTTGTTGTGCTCTGATAGTGGGGTCCTCTAAATAATTATTATGATCACCATGGTTGTGTGAGGCAAGAACTACTTTGGTGTTAGGTGCTACGGCAGCTGTTTTTTCAGCAGTAAAGTATTCGGGTATTTTGCGCTCGTAATCGGAAACATTTCCAATGGTAGGGTCTATTAATATAATATGCCCACCAATATTTAGTTCTATTGTGGCATGACCGCCGTACGTTACCGTGAAAGGAGGTCGCCCCGCAAGTGTTGCGGCGGGTTGTCCAGCAGTGATGGTTTTATTGTATCGTTCGGGGCTAAGGCCCATGCGTGTTAGTGAGGCTTCATTTTCTCTAGTCGCAGCCAAGTCTATCTCGACTTGTTTCAAGGTCAGGCAAAAGATAGCGCGTATGCGTTCTGTAGGCCAGTTTTTAAAGACAGATGGTGGGCACCAACAACAACATGCTGCCAACCAACAAAAAGAGTGCCAGTTACTTGTAACCGGTTGAACGCCAATCGGTGCCTGTTGACCCATATCTCTGACGTGCAGAATCTTTGGCGGTCGTGTTACTAAAGGCTTTCTTTCTGCTGCTCTTCGCTCTGATCGTGCCATTTTAACGCTTCCTGGTTTTAACTGATTGCTACCAACTCATGAATTGCCGCTGCAACACCATCGGCAGTTTCTCCAATGTTTTGTGCAAGCATGTAGGCAGGTGTTGTGACGACCTTATGTTGTTTATCGACAACAGCTTCTGTGACACTGCATGTTTTATGTTTGCCGCCCATTGCTTCGATTACTGCTGCTGTTTCAGGGTCACTGCCGATCGTATGTGTTACACCGGCACCATATATTTTTGAAACCAAAGCAGGGGCGATGCAACAAAATCCTTGTGGCTTACCTGCAGCTGCCATCGCTTTTGCAAATGCTAGAACATCTGTTTGTACGGTCATATCAGCGCCTTTAACAGCAAAATCACTTAAGTTAACTGCAGCACCAAAACCGCCAGGGTAAAAAGCCGCATCGTAATCATCGATATTGGCTTTTGTAATATCTTTAATGTCGCCGCGCGCAATGCGTGCCGATTCGATCAATACATTGCGAGTTTCATTC
Organism: Gammaproteobacteria bacterium; assembly: GCA_022601255.1. Classification (GTDB taxonomy): domain Bacteria; phylum Pseudomonadota; class Gammaproteobacteria; order Coxiellales; family Coxiellaceae; genus JAHZIV01. The sequence goes on along the minus strand of JAHZIV010000038.1, from coordinate 43,949 downwards.
ATGTCTTCTTGTGTCACATGATTCGTGACTTTGTATTGTGAGATGTTTGGTGCAAGACAATAATACTGCGCACCCTCGCGCGTAATAGCAATCATTGCGGACACAGTTTCGTGAATTTCGCTGCCATCAAACACACCGCAGCCTGATAAAATTAGCGCAATTTTCTTCATAACAATCCCTTAATTATTTTGTATAAACTAAAAACTGGTTTAAACAGCCTAAATACACCCTTAAAGAGAGGATAGATGTAGGATATCTCCTTAATGTGCGTAAGTGAAGATGAACTTTAATGTGTTCCAAAAGTAACTAGCTCAGAGGTCGCGAGCGTAACCTATTGATAATAATATAAAAATTATTTAGCTGCATCGGCTTTGATCACGTAAGTTGTTATTATATAAAGGATTTTATTGTTGTGTGGGATAGTAAAAGTGCTTAGAGTATCCCGCATAGTTTATGGATAAGCGAGTACGTTTTCGGACGGACTTATTAGGCCACTAGGGAACCGGTTTTCTCACGGATCGAGAAAGTCTACGGATAGGGCTTTGGTATGGATTGCCAACTTAGCAGTGGGGTGAGTAACATCACCCCTTTTTTATATCTAACTTTTGAGCCCTCGTTACAATCTTTTTATCTGTAAGCTCTTTTGAATGATAATGCTTGCTGTGCTGCTCATGTATTGATGTATACACTGCGCTGCTCGCTCACATTATCCTCCAAAATGTCATCACAGCTAAAAAGCAGGCTATGCTAATACATCTGCTTTTAATCCGCCCTCGTTACAATCTTTTTATCTGTGCTGCTTTTCGTCATTGCGAACAGTGGCACCTCTGTCATTGCGAGCGTAGCGAAGCAATCTAGAGAGTAGATGTCTGACTGTATTGATTGCTTCGCTGCGCTCGCAATGACGGCTTAGCGCTCGCAATGACAATGAGCAGCATGTGTTAACGAGTCGTTTCCCTACTGACTTGGAGCAGGCCCTGGTAAAGCAACGTCAGTATTATTAGTCACTTCATCTGAACCACTAGCAACGGTCCATAACGCACTTTGTGCTGCAATTAACGCTCCAAGCTTAGTTGCTTCAGCAGCACTATCAGCTCCAGCCCGGCCTAAGCTTTCTTTGTATTCTGACAGGCCAGCGTTTAATTGTTCTAAATTACTTAATAGAATTTCGCGTTTTCTCGTTTCTAAAAGATCAAAAAAAGCATCAAAAACAGTTAACCGCTTTCCTTCCGTCGAGAAAAATAAGCGGAATAACATTTTTGCTTCATGTAAATCTTGGGTTGTTTCAAATAGTTCTGACGAATCTTCTCGATCAGGATAAGCGTTCATGCCATGAATGACAGACGCCATCAAAGCGTCAAAATTACTTTGAAACGTTCTTGTAAATATTAATTCGAGTAAATCAGAATTTAAGGAAATTTCCATGGGGAGAAATCTAGAAAAAGTGACTTCTGCATCCGCATGCAAGCTTAAACGATACGATGATTGCATTGCTAAACAAAAAAGATCCTTAGGAAAAACATATTCTGGGGTTGTTTGCATTCTTCTGATGCCGTCAAGCAATAAGTATGGGAAAACGCAAATATCGAATATATCTATTTCATCTAATGAGTCATCAAGTGCAGTGTCAGGCGTATTAGTGCTTCGCCATTCTATTATTTGGTCAGCCACCCGTTTGTAAGCGTGGGCATCATCCATCAGTGCCTCTCTACTCAAGTCGCTATCTGCCGTATAGGCTGCAATGAACCACATAATGTTTTGCTCGACTGATGCAGTTCGTTCGTAAATTTTTCTGAGTGATGTTTCACAATGCTGCCGCCATTGTTGAGCCAAGTCTGCCCCGTTACCTCCTGCCCCCCGAACTTGGAAAACGTTTAATGCACTTGTAATTTGTCCGCTATTAAGAAAGAGAGCCCCTAATAATCGTATGTGCCTTTTAGCTTCCCGCTCTGCTGGCTTATGGCTTACTCTATTTAATAGCTTTAAAGCAACAGGCTGAAACTTTCTTGGTAGCTTCTCTAAACAATACTCCCTGCTGTGCTTGCTAGCTGCAGAAAGTGTGGCTTCTAACCCTATTAGCACTAGCTCTTCTTCAGCAGACAAGTTGAGTGCGGGGTCAAACACGGTGGCTGGAATGGGGGCAGTGTCATCTTCATCTGAATCGCTGGAGGAGTCATCGTCATGCTGCATGCGTTTCACTGCTCTTGTGCCTACTGGCAAGAGGTCTGAAAAGTTATAATCGCCTAACTCAAAACGATCGTCTTTATCTTTAGGTTTTAATGTCAGCCCTAATAACAAAGCTCGATAGAAATCATTTGATTCCGCACGGGCTCTAGTTACAGACTTAAGGGCGTCATAACAAAGTTTTGGAGACAGTGATTCTGTTAGACCTTTTTGCAAGGCCTTTTCCATCATATTAAGAATGGATAAATCTACATCGCCTAAAACGGATACTGTTTCCTTCTTAAGATCCAGGAGCATTTTTGCAAGCGTTATTATCTCTGATAAAGTGGTAAAGAATTCTGTTGCTGATGCTTCTTTTGGCTGTTCGTGCAGCCGTTTATGTACATTGCCGAAATAGCGCTCTAATATACGATAAAATTCTTTCAAGCCCTCAGCATCAAATTCACCTGTTGCAGTGTCATAGATTTTAGGTAATAAACCAACTAACTCTTCTATGTCACCAGGGGCCCGTCCCTCGAGGTATGAGAAGAGGTGGGTTAGCCGACTGGTTTCAAGGGCGGATAAGAATTTCTTTAGATCTAACATCGTTTAGGTGCTCGTGGAAAATAAAAAAGGGATAATACACTATAAGTAGAGTTTATAAAAGCTTGGCTTAAATGTACAGTTAAGGTGTTTTCACTGAGTTATTTTATCTAAACTAGCAGCCACCAATTCATTCATCGCTCGATCATAATGTTTTAATACGTCACCCGTCACTCTATTTGCCATCACACAGCTCAACGAACAACAACGATGCCCCATCAAACGACCAAAACCATAAATCGCTGCTGTTTCCATTTCAAAATTCAAAACATGTTGATCACTATGCTCTAACGTCTGCGCCAACGTTAAAATATCGTGCTTAATAATCGGAATGCGCAAATGCCGATATTGCGGCCCATAAAACCCAGTGCAGGTGATCGTGTAACCCACACTTGCATCAGCAGAAAATAAATCCAGCAAAGTTGGATCAGCTTGTCGTGTATGCAACGTCTCAATAAACGATAAGCAATCAAAATGCTTTTTCGCAACCGCATAAAATGCAGCTTCATTTTTATTACGGGTATATTGATAATATGGAAACAACGTGTCGAAAGAAATAGCCATGCTCGATGCAACTGTTGAGCCAACAGAAACAGATTCGGTTAAACCACCACAAGTACCTATCCTGATAATGTCTAATGATTTTAAGTCAGTTTTCACCTGACGCGTCTGCAAATCAATATTCACCAGTGCATCGAGTTCATTCATGACAATATCAATATTATCCATACCAATACCAGTGGAAATAACCGAAATGCGCTTGCCTTTGTAATGCCCCGTATGAGTTACAAACTCACGTTTCTCTTTTTTTAATTCGATATCATCAAAATGCTTGGATACAAGATTAACCCGCTCAGGGTCGCCTACGAAAATAACAGTGCCTGCAAGTTCTTCTGGAAGTAAATTGAGATGGTAGATGCTGCCATCTTTGTTTAACATCAAATTATCAGTTGATAAGAAATCCATAATACCCACCAATAAAAAAACCACCTGCGTTTTCAGGTGGTTTTGTTACGCTTTAGCTGCACTTCAAACGCCCGCAAGCTATTAGTCAAATCGGCGTTTAAATCAAGACAACTTATGCTCCTAGTGACAGAAACACAAAACATCCTAACTAGCAGTCACTATACTTATTCCAATTATTTTTGTCAAGCTGATGTAAAAAAGGGGAGTGCTCACACACTCCCCTTTAATCGATATCATGCGAATAAGATTCGCATAAATAAAATATTACCAGCTGTTGCCGCCACGGTTACCACCGCCGCCACCGCCACGGTTACCACCGCCGCCGAAACCACCGCGGCCACCGCCGCCGCCGCCACCATTACGGCCGCCACGACCACCACGGCCGCCACCGCCACCACGACGATCACTTTCGATTGCTTCGCTCACTTTAATATTGCGACCTTGGAACTCATTACCGTTTTCACCCTCTACAGCCTCTTTAGCAGATGACTCTTCTGCAAATGTAATAAACCCAAAACATCGAGAACGCCCTGTCTCGCGATCCATGATTAATTTTGTTTGTTCGATAGTGCCATATTTACTGAATAATGATTCTAGATCTTCTTCACCAGAGTCGTAGGATAGATTGCCTACGTAGATTTTGTTTGTCATTAAGAAAGCCTCTTAAGTTTTAGTTAATAAAAATATGCTATTGAAATGATTATCAGAAACTCTCTAGAAAAAAGACAGATCCATTCGTGCATTACCTTAGCGTGCCAGACATTATACTGGCAATGTAGACATAAAACAATCCATGCAAATACCATCGCCCGGTTTCTGGAACTCTTTGATTTAAGGAGAAAATATATGGGTTATGTGAGGATGGCATCCAATAATTTGCTGGCGCCAATTCGAAAGTTTGTTGGCGTCAGCCATTCTGGTCCCATGGTATGTGCCACCAGGGTAAAGTAAATATCAACATCTCTGATGGTGCGAATGCCCCCGGAAATTTTCAATCCTACGGAGGAGCGCGTGGGGTTATCAGAAATTTGTTTTACCTGAATGGCAGCTAACATGGCTTCGACGGCTTCCAATGTTATGCCTGACTTGGATTTACCTGTTGATGTTTTAATAAAATCGGCACCGCTCTCAATAGCAATCGATGCAGCATCGAAAATATTATCATAGTGAATGAGTTCACTGGTTTCTAAAATAACTTTTAATGTTTTATTGAGACAGCTTTTGCGGCAGTGATCTAAAAAATCAAATACGTAACTTTTGTCCCCCTGCATGAAATGTGAATACGGCATCACCACGTCAATTTCATCGGCGCCGTCATTGACGGCAGTAGAAATTTGTTGCACGGTTTGCTTTACACTCATGCGACCCGATGGGAAGTTAGCAACAGTTGCCACTTTAACGCCGGTATCTTCTAAGCATTGTCGGGCGGTAGCAACAAACTGTGGGTAAACACAGACAGCAGCCACATCGCCTTTCGGCGTAACGGCCTTTTTGCAAAGTGCCTCGGTGCTGTCTACATCATCATTGTTACTGAGGCTCGTGAGGTCAATGAAAGGAATGAAACGCATTATGAAACCTGCTCGATAAAAGCTAAGGCAATCTTCGTGAGATCGTCCGTCGCCTTTGCTGCACCACTTAAGGTGACATCATGTGATAGTTTTTCATCGCTCATGCCGGCAGCCATATTGCTAATTGCAGCAATCACGGCTATTTTCATGCCACAATGATGTGCTGCAATAACTTCAGGAATGGTAGACATGCCCACCACATCGCCACCGAGCGTGCGGAATGCGCGAATCTCTGCAGGTGTTTCAAAGCTGGGCCCTAATACACCGAAATAAACGCCTTCCGTTATTTTGATATCGAGACTTTGAGCGATCGCTTTTATTTTTTCACGCAAGCCTTTATCGTAGATATCCTCCATACCAATAAAACGCGGGCCAAATTCGTCTTGGTTGGCCCCTACCAATGGATTGTTAAATTGAAAATTAATGTGGTCGTTAATCAATACCAAACTACCAGGAGTCACCTCTTTGCGTAGTGAGCCTGAAGCATTGGTCGATAGTAAAGTATCGCAACCTAATAATTTTAATGTGCGCATCGGTGTTTTAATTTGATCGTAATCGACGCCTTCGTAATAATGGGCGCGACCCTGCATGCATGCAACCGGCACACCTTTTATTTTTCCGAGGAATAAATTACCACCATGCCCCGATACAGAGCAGCCTGGAAAGCCTGGCAGTTGCTCGTATGCAATGACGATCGGGTCTTCAATATGCTCCGCGAGTACGCCAAGACCAGAGCCTAGTACGATAGCGAGTTTCGGTGTAAAACCAGGAGCTTTTGCAGCTATATAGGCAGCAGCTTGTTGTGCATGTTCAGTCATTTTTATTGTGATCCAAGTTGGTTTTGCTGAAAGTGAACGGCATCATCTCATCAAAACGGTATTGATTGCAAATCGCTTGCGTCGCACAGGAGTAGATGGGAGTATCGGGTTCGCAAAATTCCAACAGGCGTTGACGACAAGAGCCACAGGGGCAAATGGGTAAGTCTCCACTTGTGGTAACGAGCACCGCTGTGATCTTAGTGCAACCATTTGCAACCATGCTACCGATAGCGACGCTCTCGGCACATTGCGTTAGCGAATAAGAAGCATTCTCTACATTGCAACCCGTATAGAGTTTGCCGTCTGCACCTTTGATGCAGCAGCCTACTTGAAAATTAGAGTATGGCGCATACGCGTTTTTAAGCATAGTTGTAGCAGCCTCTAACATGGCAGTGGGTGCTGTCGTGACTCGATTGTTCATAGAACCTCTGATATAATTTTTAGCGTTGCAGTCGCTCCTAACCACAAACATCAGGATGATCTGCTTATGTTTAAGACTATGGCATTAATAGGCTACATTATTGGTAGCACTCAAGGAGGTGATGCGTTGCACAGTATGCAGCTCACTAGCCCAGCCTTTGCAAACAACCATCATATCCCAATCGAATATACTTGCAAGGGGAAAAATGTGTCGATCCCATTGAGCTGGAGTAAAGTGCCGCGGGGTACGAAATCATTTGTGTTGATCATGGAAGACCCTGACACGCCAAAGGGTGTTCGGTATCATTGGGGACTTTATAATATCCCCGCGAAAAAACACAGATTGCGCGTGGGACAAGCGTTAGAGGGTCCAGACGAACACTATGCCATGAACAGCTGGGGGAAGGCAGAGTATCAGGGGCCTTGTCCACCACAAGGCACACACCGGTACACCATTAAATTGTATGCACTCGACACTAGACTCAGGTTCTTTGAAAAAGAAGTATCGATCGAGCAGATCGAAGACGCGATGATCGGTCATATTATAGCGGATGCCAAGTTGCGCGGCGTTGTATCACATAAGCACTAGAAGCACTCATGTTTGTGTGCGCTCACACGATGCGCTTGTAAACCCTCTTTGCCGACATGTTCGATAAAATATACTGCATCACCGACACTCAAATGTTCAAATCGAGGATGTGCCACACTGTCAGCGTTAAAATAATATTCTGTGCCATCGGTTCCCTCAATAAAACCATATGTTTCACCATCGATGAGACGTACTATTTTGCCGGATAACTTACTGCTATGATTCTTGATTTTGCTGTGCGACTTTTCCATGTAGGATTCGAGTTGCATGTGCATGTCATCGAATGCATCGCGGATAGACACGTATAAATTTTCATTTTCATTGTGAGTGGAGGCAAGTTCTTTGCCGGGTAGGTTTAAATTGATGTGTGTGTCATAGAGTTTACCTTGGTTTTGATGCTTCTTGGTTTGTTCGATATTGACTTGGCAAGAAATAATACATTCTGAAAATTGATCTAGTTTTTCGGCCTTTTGTTGTATGTGTTGTTCGAGTTCTTTTGTGTGTGGGATATCGCGGATAGTAAATTGTAGTGGTACTTGCATTATGTTCTCCCCAAAGGTTTTTATGATCTGCCGTAAAGTCAATTATAGTCAATATTTTAGTAATTGCTGTACGAAGTGTTCATAATTGGTAAAAAGTACATAAAAATCACTAAAATATAAATTTACACGAAACAGGTTGTTTATAAGTAGTTTTACGGTTGCAATTATGCGTTTGATTCTATTAAATAAAAAATCTATTTATACGGGTGTATAAATTTTAATATTTTCTTAACATAGATGGGGTACTATGAAAGTAACTTTGACCCCACCGCAGTGCATGGAAGCGTAAAAAGTATGCGGTCACCATGATTGAGGAGTGTGGTTATGAGCAGAGACACATACAGAGAACTAATCGAGCAGATCCAATTTAAGCCTGGAGTAAGTGACGCGCACAATCAGAAGGTCGCGCTTCGGAGGCGTGCCGAAGCAGTGGTACATGATACAGCTACTTGGCGAGATATTGAAGCTCAGAGGGCATACCGGGATGCAGAAGCAGCGCTTCAGCAGACCGACAGTTTGCAGCTTGCAGCTGCAGCTCCAGATGTACACCATGCCATCGGTGTGAGTCGTGAAATCACACAGGCCAATCAGTTGACGCAAGTGGCTGCTCGATTGGCTAATGCGGCGAAATCTCCTGCGACTCACGAAATGGAGTTGATGCAACAGCACCGATTGGGGGAAAAGTGGAGAGCGCCAGGTCGTGTGACTCTAAGCCCAAGTGACGCCTATATTGCTTATGCACTCTATGCAACTTCGGTTGCTAGAATGCATTATCATCAGGATTTTCAAGATGCAGTTGCAGACTATACGAAGAGAGTTGAAGCGTATAAAGCCAACACACAAAAGAAAGAATTAGGTTATAGCAGTGTAGACAGCAGGTTTGGCATGACGGATGGTGACTTGGGTGATGCTCAGAAGAGTGTTCTTGGCACAAGAGAGTTCCAAGAATTACCAGATGCGCCCGGGGTTTCACTTATGTATAAAGAGCCCATGCCTAAGCAAGTAGGGGAAATTACTGAGCGTGAAAGAAGGCGACAAGCAGCTTTCGCAAAAATGGCCGAGTGGGCAAAGCAGCTTGTTGGAGGGCGGACAGGAGCACAGCTTCAAAACTTGATGGTTGATGCTCAAGGTCTTCCCGATAAGACAAGTTACTCGTGTGTGTTGAATTTGAGGGTGGCGGCCGAACAATTTTATAAAAAAGGTGAGGCAGCACAACAAACGCTAAGGACATTTGCCGAACAGTTTAATCCAGGCTTAAAAGGCAGCACGGATTGGTATAAAGGTCTCCAGGACCAGTTTGATGCTATGATAGCGCAGTATCAAGATGCGCAACGTCTGCAATATTTTAAAACCAATCCCGTCGATCTGGATTTTATACGAGAAGAGTTTGAGCGGCATCGAGCAGAGTCTTCTGCAACGCCTGGTGATGCTGATATGGCATTTCTTGAGGGGTATCGTCTGCGGTATAAAAGGCTTTCGAGTAAAACTGGGCCCGAGGCAGATGTGGCCTGCGCACAATATTATTGTGCATTGCAAGTATTCTTAGGCCGTGGCACACGTTTTGTGAAACCTACAGACGTAGGATTTCCTATGGATGATGGGCAGAAGCAAAATTTGGAGGCGCGCATCGCAGTAGTGATGGGCAAATCAGCAGATGTGAAGAGTGGAAAAATCTCGGGTTTTGTTAAGACTCCAGACGTTCAACAGGTACTACTAGGTTGGGTGAAAGATCAGATGAAGGTTTATGCTCGGAAGTTTAAACCTGTAGATAGAACATACCCAGACCTTTTGAGCATGCCAGAGGTGATCCGCGCGCACGCGGAGTGGCAAGCCCGCATGTCTAGCAGCATTTGGTTTGATTGTCAGAGTGCAGCGTTGCATGATTATGTTCAACGTGCACTGCAGTATGCCAATACAGGTGGGCGCAATGCTGTGGCGATTGTGCGTTATCGTTTGGCTGTACTACAACAGCAGCTTGGTTATATCCCGCGAGTGTTTGATGCGGTTGCTGCTAAGTATAAACCGCAGCGTTGTGCTGGCTTAACTGAAGAGGCGTCTGATGTAAGGAGTAGGGTTGAAGCAGATGCCCACAGCAGGCTAGGCGCTAATACTGACACTGAAGTTGGAGCACGTGATGAACTGCTGGGCTATTTGGGGCGCCTGCGTATGTTTGCAGGCATGCACGGTGAACAGGGCGGGTATGCCAGTGAAACCATGTCAGCGTTATCCATTAGGGCAGCCCTACTGCTGCCACTATATCGCAGCATTAAAGCACAGCAGGCTGATATGGAGGAGGCTAGCGTTGTCCCTGTGTTAAACAAGCTTGAAGCAGAGTTGAGCCAGGTGTCTGCCGCAATGGCGCGGAATCTCGTGAGTGTGTTGCGGGAGCAGAGAAAAGACGCACTAAGCTATACCAAATCAACAAGCAATCCCTATGGTGTTATCCTGCAGCAAGGTCCCGGTAGTGTGATTTACCACGAGCCATTGAAGTCTAATGAAGCGGTTAGACACCAGCACAATATGGGTATCGACTTACCCAGTATGGAGACAGACTTCGCCAAGCTTCGCACTAATGTACTAGCAACATTAGGGGTTTCAGAGAAAAGCATCACTGGCGGGGTGTTGTCAGATGTGGCAGTGTCTCCTCCTGACGAAGTAAGAAGAACAGTGCTTTCTGAAGAAGATACTAAGAAAACACATTTGGGGCACATGATAGAGACGCTAATACAGTTCCCAATAAGTTTAACCGATTTAACAGGCCGTGAGTTGGCAAGTTTTCGTAAGCGTTTTAATATCGAGCTGGGCTTTGTACAGGGTGCGCCGCGAGTGGCGTTGCATTATTGCGACGTGGAATATCTCTATGACGGCACGGTGCGCAGGCGTGGTTTTTTTGTTCCTTGGCAGGCCGATATGAGCAATCAGGTGACAGATGATCCGCAAGGTGTGCGTGATCTAAGGCAGAAATTGCAGGGCCGCTTGCAAAATTATGGATCTGAATGTTTGCATCAATACGAGGAGTTCAGTTCTCGTCATATGGCAGAGCTTTTGCGCGCTAGCTTTTATGTGGTTGATGTGACCCGAACACACACGGCGATGATGGCAATTCCCGACGTTGATCAATACCGTGTTGCTGATGTATTGGTAGAAGATGATTGGGAAGCCACCGATGCAGTGCACTGGAACGGAGGTGTGGCTAAAAGAGATATTACCCGAGTTATCAAGCTAAAAGAGGCCTTAGATTCAATACAATTGGAAATTGACCAAGTATTACGAGCAGGCCATAACCCATTATTGGAAGAGCTTAATACATTAATAGCGACTCGATATGATACTGTAAGAGGTCAAATACAACAAATGGCAAGAGCCTATGAAAGGGTGCTGCGCAATGAATATCAGGCTTGTCTAGATGCAAAAACAATTATTGATGCGAAACGCTATAATTACGTGTTGTCGCGCTTATATTATCTTGACAAAAGAATGCATGCTGATTATGTGACTGGTGAACAATTCAGTATTCTTAAATATTTTAGACACATATTGCAAGAAAGACAGCATCTAGTCAATGACAATGCGTTGCCCGCAATCACAGGAACCCACCGCCTTAAAGCAGGGTTTTTAGATGACTTGCAACAAAGCTGCCAGGGTATTTCCTCTCTGAAACCTGAAGAAGCAGAAGCCATTCAGTTGCTAACAAGTCTGGCGTCCGGTGACCTTGCAGTCTATGCGACATTCAATGCTGGCGATACGGTTTCTCAGGATAAATTTTTGACCTGGATAAGTAATGGCAAAACAATTAAAGCGGCATTTGGCGGGCTTGCAGGAGTTTCTGCAAAACAGAAACAGAGTCCCTACTACAAATTGGCTTGCGCGATTGATTTAATTTTCCCACACAAGGATGAGTTCAAAACCACCTTTGTCACCAATGTATTGCAGGATGTTATCCCGGGTGACAGCCCCCTATTAACATTGTTGAAGTTGGAGGGCAGAAAACAGGCTAAAGAGGCAGAGTATCGAGTCTTTTTATTAGGGGTGTTGCAGCGTCTTAATGGTATTGTTTTCGATACACGCAGAGGTCCAGGCGACTTATCACCGTTAGCAGGTTCTGGTTTTGTTGTAGGCCAGTTTATACTATCAGACTACCAGCAATGCATTAATGCTTTGAGATGGATGCAAGAACTGCATGGCTCGGAGTATCAAGGTTTACTTCACGAAGGTGCATGTCAGCAACAACTTCAGCTGCTTGCTCAAAACTTTAGTGCTTATATACGGGCACATCAAAATGATGACGGTATGTATGATCACATGTTGGAGTTGATTAACACAATGTGTGAAACAATGCGAAAAATTGAAGTAGAAAATAATATTCAGTTTGAAGACGTTGTGACTCATGTTACGGGCATTATAGCTGGCTTGGATTTTGCTAATATTACCTTGGCAAACCCTAGCTTAAAATTATTCTTAACGGTTGCCAAACCGGAGCAGAAGCAACAGTTTATTCAGCGATATTTAACAAGGGCGTTAAATGAAATGCCGGGCTTAAATCCGGATGGCGCTGATGACCCAACCGCTGATTTTGTGGCTATCGTTCGCGCATTGCTGCAATCATTAGGTAATGAGCATGATAAAGCTTTTGTATCGAGATGGGTAGAGCAGAATCGTCCCAAGGTGTCCCTATCTGCAGGGACTTCTAAGAGAGACGTTCCTGATACAAGCAATGATGAAGCAAAAACGCGTATTTGTGATGCGGTTGCGTTTATTTTACAAAACCATCAGCGTGCTTCGTTTACTGCAGACTATTTGCAGTGGGATGCAGCCAATAGGGAAGCTAATAAAACCTGGAACATAATAGAGACTGCTATCACAACGGGTGAGGCGTTTAATGCCCGTGCGATAAATGATGCGGCTTATGATGCTGTTGATAAAGATCAGTATGATGTAAAACTTCGAGACCGCATGCAAGAACGACCTACGGTCTGGTTGGGCTGTGAGACCCAAGTGGGCGCTATAGTGGGAGAGCAGGCATTAATAAAACGGCATGAAAAGTGGATTAAGAGTATTTGCTTGCACCCACAAGTCACTTACAAAGGTGCTGTTAGAGCTACATGTGATACATTTAATAGAGCATTGGCAGGAGATTTGCGTGTAGATGCTGAGATCCGTCTTGATGCGCGTGTGAGTTCGCTCGGTGATCTACAAAGAATTTTTGGTTGGATTGAACGTACTGATATAACCCCACCACAAGCTGGTTTTACGCGGGAAGCACTTTATGCATTTGCGATGTTAAAGCAGCAGGTGCAGACGTGTGCAAAGCGAGGTGACTGGGGTGGCCGAGAAAACTTGCTAAAGCTTGCCAAGAAGATTTTAAGCAATAGCAATCAGGGTATTTTGTTTAGAGAAATTAATCAGCTACCTCAAGAGCAGCAAGATATCGTCCGGCGGAAACTGCTTATTGACAATGAGTTTCTAGACGCATGTGAAGCTGCGCAGAACTATAATACTCGTGATGTTGCGGCGGATGTTGCTCAATTACAAACTTTTGTAAATACCGCTGGTAGAAAGGGTCGCTTTAGTGCCTTAGCAGGCTTAGTGGTTAAGCGAGACTTGTTGGCTTATCGAGATCTTAAGGAAAAGGATCACGATCTTAATCAGTATGCTAGAAGTATTAGTACGGCAGGAGCAGTGCGCAAAAAAGAAGCGCGTACAAGAGCATGGTTTAAGCAGGCGAGGACTAAAAAGCAAAATGAATTAGAGCGCTTAGATGTAATTACTACACAGTTAAGAGATTTTCAGCGTGATCGGAACGGTGAAATAGATAAAGTCTACGGTAAAACAATAGGGTTGGCCCAAACATATTACGGACTACACGGTACAAACAGTGGTGGCGAAAATATTGCTATTACAGATGCAGAAAAAGCAGCGTTGCCAGCAGAGATCATGAAGGCAGAGCATGAAGTGCAAATGTTCTTAAGCATGGTGTCCACTTATGAGCGCAGAATTTTCCAACAGATTACAAGAAGCCGCGATGTCAACGGCATCGATATGGCAACACACCTGTTGGCTCAACTAAGGCAGATCAGAATGTCAGATGATGGTCGCATAACACTCGACACACTGGCCACAGCGTGGCGTGACAATCCACTGGTAGGTAAGCGCCTCAGCGGTGTTGCAAAAGAGTTGCAGTCGGTAGAGCGTCTTATTAACAAGGCACGAATACTGATGACGTCGAACCCTGATCAACCATTGACGTTGAGTCAAAGAGTCGGTCAATTGCTTGATGATTTAAAGGGATATGAGAGCGGCGGTCTGTTGATCGAAGAAGAGGTGGTTGCATACTTGTTGGTGGAAGACAGTGCCAGAATAGAGGACTTTATTACAGAAATAGAAAGAGTACTTAGTTTAGGTAACGCTATCCCCGCAAGACTTAAGAAAGCACTGCAATCGCTGCGCGAGATGTTGGTTGACGCAAAAGAGTCACCAGACTATGAGGGGGCGTTGTGTTTAGCTGCTGCGCACGATCAACTCAATAGCGTGAGAGAATATCATGACGAAGTCTTTGCGCCTGCAGATCAGGCTGAAAGAGCGGTACGCAACTTCCTAGTACCTGCCGTTGTAAGAGGAAACACAGACAGAAGTGGATTAGAGGCCAATGTTAAAGGTTTGCATGCTGATGTTCCATCGGCAGCGGCAAATGAAACCTATCGTCTTCATGTGGTGCAAGAATCGAGTGATGTGTTGACGGCGGATATTAACGCTGCATTTAATCGAATGAAGCAGGCGTTGACAGTAGACCTGGCAACAGAAGATAGTTTGCAGGCTTGTCTATTCAAATTTGAGAAAGAGCAAGTTAGGGTTGACCTAAGACAATCAGAGCAAGCGCTTGAAGGGCGCTTTGATAAAACGGTCACGGCTGCTCAGGAGCGGTTAGTGTCACCAGAAGGTGAAAAGATACGGGAAATTATAGACAAGGCACCTGGTGTTGCTATGACACCAATTGATTCAGCCATACTGAGAGCGTTGCTCGATGATCCACGGCTTGATCAAGTAGGTATAAAAGACAGATTAAAAGATCGTTACCCCTTAAGTGATCGGATGATAGAGGAATTATATCAGCAGCTACAGGACCAGCATGATAGAGTAAGGGAGCTAGAGAGCTACACAACACCAGAACAATTGCGTAGTTTGGTTGAGGCGACTGTGAAAGAGGGTATGGTCCAAGCTGCACCTGTTATAACTGCAGTGATGAATAAATTAAGACAAGACAGTGTCTCGCTAAAACATTTATCTTTGGATACAGCAGGTCTGCTACTGTTTGATAAGCGTTTTATGTTTGTTAAAGAAGCGGCGAAGTTTTTTGTTGACCAGCGTGCACGCTTTGATTGTGATATTAAGGTGGTGGAAGACCAATGTGAAAATATTAAAATTATTTCTTGTATGCGAGATATACTTGGTACTGACGAGGCCGAAGAGGCAGATGTAAGGGATTCATTGATAGTACTTAGTACGATGAAGCCACGAGAGATTTTGCATTTTTATTTAAGAGATGAAGCTGCAACGCTTCTAAGCGAACAGCAAGCTATTGCGGAAAAAATACAAAAAATGTCTCAGCCACAAGCGGGGGGTCCGCCTGAAGATAAGCGGCAGTTAGAACAGTTGCGCCAGCGACTTGAAGAAGTCGGTGTGAAGCATGCCCGTGCGATACGTTTATCTAAGACTGTGCCTGTTGCCGTTGGAGCCGATCATCCAGATGCTGTTTATCGTGAGCTAAATACAGATGCTAGTCTGGCTTTATTACAGTTGCGTTGGTTGCTAAATGGTAGTATTGCAACAGAGGCAGCAATAAAAGCTACGGCCGTTCATTTACAAGATCAGGTACGTGATGGTTTCTTGCCTCATGCAGATGCAAATACAGAAATAAGGAGAATTATTCGTCCTGAGATAACAGGAGCTGCGAAAGATGCCTGGGGTCTTGCCTCTAAAGAGGAACTTGAATACATGGCAAAACACTTGCAGGGACTTAAAGATGCTAAGCCTGAAATGCAGGAAGCTTTGTCTTGTTGCGAGTCGGCGCTTCGTTCACAAAGATTTGTTGAGTGGATTGAGGCTATCGTTGATGCGGTCAGTGATGATAATCTGCATAATCTTGTCAGCTTATTGTCAGAACCACCATCAATGGTTGGCGGACATTTATCGGTACCTAAAAAGGTTTGGGATCAGATTCTGATTGGAAGGTGGGGTATGTCTGCACTAGAGGCAATAGAAAAGCCCAACACAAACATTAAGATTAATCGTGCTTCAAGAGACGAGGTGAAGACGCGTATAGAGGGGATTGTAGCAGGTTTCAATGCGCACGCTGTTGCGGATGAGCCAGTGGCAGACGTTGCAGCGCCAGCACCTTTTGAGCCAGCGGTTACAGCTTTTGCTGCTAATCTAGTTGTAGCGGTGCAGACAAATTATATGGCAGGGTTCGTTGTACAGATTGAAGCACAGATAGATGCGATTAATAAAGCCTACGTAAAAAGGCAGAGTGCTAACGGTGTGTTTGCAAAAACGCTTGATGATCCCAGTTATGCGGCAGAAATTGATAAGCATGTCTTTGATGATTTGAATGCTGGTAGGAAACTAGGATTTGATGATTGGTTTACACATACCACGCTATCGAAGCTGATTTCATCTGATCCAGACGCTTTATTTAAGGTTATGCTTCCTGGTAGGTCGACTGATCAGAGTAGGCGGATGAAATTAATGCTATCCATCTATTTACAGGCAATGCTTAGGATTTTGCATCAGAAGGCGCAAGCCTATGATGCAGCGGCTGCTGTTGGCCCTGTGGACGCTGCTGCAATTGCGGCAGCAGATATCAGTGGTGGAGAAGATGGCGAGCGACAAGCCGATAAAGCACGGATAATCAGAATAAGAGAGAAAATAGGTGAAGCCGGACAAAAATTATTTGATGCTGTGATCGATATGGAGCGGGCGATTGAACAAGCGAATACGTTTATGCAGACACACCAGGATCGCGAGAGCGATGGTCTTTATGGAAGCTATCATAGAACGGCTATTCATCCATTGTATGATAAATTCATGCCGCAGCTGATGCAGTTCAAGCAACATTGTTATGCCAAGGGTGTCGATGTGGATGCTGATGTGCCGGGTGTAATGACGACGGATGATGAGGACAGTGTATTGAATGATTCGCTTTTCTCTGATGCTAGCAGCATGAGCAGTAGACCGGTCAGCCAATTTTCTTCAGTAGCGGGTACACCGCCAGCAACTCCTCCAAGGCCAAGAGCAGTCGGACCAGCCGCTAGCAGTACACCTAGAAGAGACAGCCTCAGCAGTGTTGGGTTCTTTGCATCACCTTCACCTTTGCGACGATCAGGGCAACCAGAACCACTAGGGCGGTCAGTTGCTAGATTCCCACGTGGTATGGATAAATTCTGGTCTCATAATCAGGCTATGGTTAAAAGGCGCAGTGGTGGTTGGAGTGCAGCGGTGTTCGGAGGTTGCCGTCGATCTGTAAGTCCGACAGCCGCTGGTATGGCAGCCGCCGCGGCAGCGCCTGCAGCTGTTGTTGCTGGAGCCGGAGAAGGGCGTCGGTTTGTGCCAGGGCATTCGAGAGCACTGTAGTAGCTAGACGTTAAGCTTCTTCTTTCTCTTCTTTCTTGATGCGATTGAAGATTTCTTCGCGGTGGATGGCAATGTTTTTAGGTGCTTCGATACCAATGCGAACTTGATTGCCTTTGATTTCGAGTACACTCAATTTAATTTCACCATTATTGATAATGAGGCGTTCACCTACAGAGCGGGTTAGGACTAGCATATCTAATAGACTCCTTTTACTTCAATGGTGACACCGTTATGGTTCCGTTCCGTCGGACGTCACCACCCTGAAGAGAGTATTTGGTTGTTAAATTTCCTATCAGGACATATCATTATACTCTAATGACATAATTTTATGCAATTTTTTTAAATTCACAGTTGCAAATTTAAATAAGTAGTGGTAATTTCACGAATATATTCAACGTTAATTAGTAAAAAATAAGGTGGTTGTATGCAAGAACTGGACTTTCAAATCGGAAAACGCTTACAAAAAGCCCGGAAGGATGCTGGGTTCCGCTCAGCGCGTGCGTTTGCGCGCCATTATAATATACCGGAGTCAACGTATTCACAGCACGAAACAGGCAAGCGATCATTAAATCCGCGAATGGTGCGATACTATTGTGAATGTTTTAATGTTGATGCAAATTGGTTGATACTGGACCGACAGAGTGATGAGGATTCATTAAAGGTTCAGCAGAAAATTGATGTTGCGATATTGCAGAAGGCATTACAAGAAGCAATACAGAAATTTAGTAAGCCTTTATCAGAGCAACAAATAAAGGGAATTATCAGCTACAGTCTTTTAATCTATAAGAATGTGATTAGCGCCGCACAGCAGGTGTGAGATGTAAGTTAACGAAATAAAAAAATGCGCCCACTGTTTTTAGCTTCAGAAAACGCGATTTTGAAACCGCAAGTCGAGCAGCGCACGTAAGATTGGGTCATTTTCACAGGATGTGAAAATAAGGAGAAATGAGGCAGGAAGCCGAATTCGACGGCCCAATATTACGAAGCAAGCGCAGACTGAGGATTGACCATGAGCGTTTTCTGAAACTAAAAATAGCAGCATTTTTTTGAGACTATACAAATGATACGAAATCTCTACGACAGCTCTTGTATACCAGTTGCATCAGCCATTAATACAACATCGGCTTTACGTTGCGCAAATAAACCATTAGTGACAACACCCGTGATGTTATTCAAACGCTGCTCCATTTCAACAGGGTTTAATACTTCAAAATTATGAATATCTAAAATGATATTGCCATTGTCCGTTTTAAATCCTTCACGATATTCAGGGCTACCACCTAGCTTCACAATCTCGCGCGCAACATAACCACGCGCCATCGGAATCACCTCAATGGGAATCGCAAACTGCCGCCCTAATACATCAGCCTTCTTACTACTGTCAGTAATGCAGACAAACTGATCGGCGCTCGCTGCAATGATTTTCTCACGCGTTAACGCACCACCACCACCCTTGACCAAACAGAGATGCTGATTAAATTCATCGGCACCATCGATATAAATCGGTAGCTTGCTAACCGTATTAAGATCCACAACAGCAAATCCATGCTTCTTTAGTAGCTTTTCTGTTGCAGTTGAACTCGCGATTGTCACATCAATTGTGTTCTTGATGCTGCTAAGTGCTTCAATAAAATAATTAACAGTGGAGCCAGTGCCGACACCAATTGTGTCATGTTGTTTGGCGAACTCTAAAGCAGCAGCAGCGACCTGTTGTTTCAATTTATCTTGTTGTTTTGATTTCATGATGATGTGATCCCAGACTGTTGTAATAATGATTCAACCCGTGGCGCACGACCGCGAAATTGCTTAAACAACTCTGCCGGATCTACTGCGCCACCGCTTTGCATAAATGATTCAAGGAAGCTCTTACTGGTTTGAGGATCGAAGATGCCATTCTCTAAGAACAATGAAAATGCATCCGCAGCCATCACCTCTGCCCATTTATAGCTGTAATATCCTGCCGAATAGCCGCCCGCGAATATATGCGAAAAACCGTGTTGGAAACGATTAAACTTAGGCGTTGGTATGACTGAAACCTGTTCTCGCACTTCATCGAGGATGGATTGAATTTGATTTTTTTGTTTTTCATTAAACAGCAAGTGCAGTTTGAAATCGAATAATGCGAACTCTAACTGGCGCATCATCATGGTGGCAGCTTGGAAATTCTTAGCTTGCAACATCTTTTCGAACAATGCATCGGGTAGCGACTCACCCGTCTGGTAATGTTTTGCAATCAGTGCTAAAGATTCTTTCTGCCAAGCCCAGTTTTCTAAAAACTGACTGGCCACCTCTACGGCATCCCAGGGAATACCATTGATACCAGAGACATCCGCATATTCAATTTTAGTCAGCATGTGTTGTAGCGCATGGCCGAATTCATGAAATAGGGTGACAACCTCATCATGTTTAAATAAGGCCGGGTCTTTGCCAATTGGGCCGCTGAAGTTGCAAGTAACAAAGGCAATCGGCAATTGTGTTTCGCCATTTTTTAAGTGGCGTCGCACACAGTATTCATCCATCCAGGCGCCACCGCGTTTATTTTCACGTGCATAAAGATCAAAATAAACATGACTGACCAGCGTTCCTGCATCATCAGTCAAAGCATAGCAACGCACATCAGAGTGCCAAACATCAACATTGTTGACGGGCTTTATGTTTACCGAAAAAAGTTTCTTAACGATCGCAAACAATCCGCGGATAACCTGCGACTCCGGGAAGTATGGGCGCAATTGTTCCTGTGAAATGTCATAGCGTTGTTGCCGCATTTTCTCGCTCACATAAGCGACATCAAAGGCGCGGATATCATCGATGTTACAATCCGTTTTGGCAAATTCCAGTAGATCTTCAAATTCTTGTTCTGCACTATCTTTTGATGCATTCACTAATTTTTGCAAAAAATGTAATACATCGTCAGTTTTCTTTACCATCTTGGTTGCAAGCGATTGCTCGGCATGATTATTAAAGTCTAATAATTTTGCGAGCGCTAAACGACACTGTAGAATATCAATCATCACTTGCGAGTTATCAAACTTGCCAGCATTAGGCCCCTGGTCGGAGGCGCGTGTAGAGTACGCGTGATACATTTCTTTGCGCAAGGCATCTGAGTCAGCATAGGTCATGACAGCCAAATAACTCGGTATTTCTAGGGTAAATAACCAACCTCCGAGTTGCTTATGTCTAGCGGCTGCCTTAGCTGCTTTAATGGCGGAGTCAGGCAATCCCGACAATTCCGATTCATCGGTAATATGTTTAGTCCAGGCTTGTGTTGCATCAAGTACGTTTTCTTCAAATTTAGCAGATAAGCTGGCTAACTGTGTACTGAGTTCTGTGTAGCGCTTCTTCTTATCATCATCGAGTGAAACACCGGATAACTTAAAATCACGTAAATTATTATCAACCACTTTTTTTTGTGCGACATCCAGTTTTGTATAGGTATCACTGTCGGCAATGGACTGAATGGCCAGGAATAATTTCTTGTTGTGGCTGATCGAAGTGCCGTAAACGGTTAGTTTAGGTAGGCAGGCATTATAGGCTGTGCGTAAAGCCTCACTATTCATGACGGAGTTCAAGTGCCGAATGGGAGACCAGAATTTATTAAGGCGATCATCGAACTCCTCCAGTGGCTGCATGAGGTTGTCCCAATCAAACTGTTTTTGATCGAGTAATGCATCGATGCTCTTTAGGTTTTGTTCTAAAATAGCATCTAATTGATGTGGAATCTTGTCAGTTTCGATTGAGTTGAAATCAGGATACATGAGCGCTTCCTTTTAATGTTTGTAAAATATCATTGGTGACTGGATAAATGCCACGCCATAAATAAAAAGCTGCCGCAGCTTGTTCCACCAACATGCCAAGCCCATTGATGCAATGTCCTGCGCCGCGAGTATTTGCCCAGGTGAGAAAATGTGTGTGTGTCTCGACATAGTTTAAATCATAACACCAAGTCTCTGTGGTGACACAGCTTTTAGGTATGGTCGGTGATTGTTCAAGACTGAGGCTGGTGGCATTAATGATAAGGTCGTAAGGCATATCTGGTATTTTATTTAATGCAGCAGATTCGACCAACCCTTTTAATGCAAAATGATTGGCAATTTGTTGTGCCTTTGCTTCCGTGCGATTAGCGATCGTTACTTTATTCGGAGCTTGCTCCAGTAGAGCGCCCAGAATACATTGCGTGGAGCCTCCTGCCCCCAAAATCAAAATATTTTTTTGTCGTAATGTGTATTGATGATTGTGTTGCAAGTCTTGTACTAAACCGATGCCATCTGTATTGTCTGAAAAAATAGTCTGATCTTTTTTAAATGCCAATGTGTTGGCAGCTTGAGCTTGTTCTGCGTACTCACTGTGCTCATTAGCAAGTTCAAAGGCCGATACTTTAAAAGGTGCCGTGACATTCATGCCTTTCCCGCCTTGGTTGATAAAGTCCGTCACAGTATCTCGGAAATTTTCATGAGTCGCTTGAATTTTTATATACCGCATGTCTTGATCAGTCTGTTCGGCAAACTGTCGGTGTATCTGTGGCGAAAGGCTGTGTTCAATAGGGTTTCCGATGACGCCATAAAGATCCATAGTGAAGCTCCTGGTAAGCGTTAACTTGAGGCAAGATATTCTGATATCTTGT
Organism: Gammaproteobacteria bacterium; assembly: GCA_022601255.1. Classification (GTDB taxonomy): domain Bacteria; phylum Pseudomonadota; class Gammaproteobacteria; order Coxiellales; family Coxiellaceae; genus JAHZIV01. The sequence goes on along the minus strand of JAHZIV010000038.1, from coordinate 22,032 downwards.
CTTCAAATTTTAAATAAGGTTTTTCTGGACCAACATAATTATTAATCATGACCACAAAGGCCAGCTCGCCATGGTGGTGTGACTCAATATAACCGGCAAGTGACGTCACGCCTGTCATGCCACCCGTTTTAGCGTGAATACGTTGCGTCTTAGCTTGATCCAGCATGCGATCCACAAGTGTTCCGTCTTTGCCGGCAATTGGCAGCGCGTTAAAAAAGGCCATTTTTATGGTGGGGTTGTGATTAGCATAATAGAGTAACTTCAATAATTGATTGGGTGTGATAAGATCGTAGCGGGATAGTCCGGCACCATCATTGAGTTTGTTTTTATTGAAATTGATATTAGCAGGTAACTCTAGGATATTTTCAACGGCACTGATGCTGTTCTGCCAATTACCTTGAGTTTTATAATACTGTTGCCCAAGTTTTTTGAAAACCGTATCTGTTGTTAAATTGTCAGAATCTTTTAACATCTGCCGTACTATTTTGCTTAGCGGCTTGGATTTGTGCTCTACTAGCAGGTGCTTGTGCTTCGGTGCGCTGTGTTCGCCAATGCTACCGGTGTAGCGAATATAATTGCTTTGCAATGCTTGATTAATAGAGTACTTTGTAAACTTCATGACATTGCGTATGGCAAGCGTTCGTCGTTGTCGTCCCCATTTTTGATTGATACAGCCGCTGAGACGATAATGATTTTGATCATCACTGTAGATCGTGATGGGGCAGTGAGGTACTTTGTGATTAGTGGTGCGTATGTGGTTTTCGAAATCTGCGATGCCTTTAGGCAGAGGACTGATAATTTTAGGTAGCGCACTAACCTTGCCTGCAGGCTGTAAACGTAATACAAATTTGTTCTGGTTTAAGATAATCGTATTTAACGGTGCGGCGAAGCCATAGCTTAAGTCATCCCAGATCCAGCCCGGTGGATAAGGAATGTTGTTGTAATCCGAGGCGTCAATGTAGATGCGGCCTTTGATGGCATGCACGCCCTTTTCGTGCAGTTGCTCAAACATTTTATTAAGATGTTTGGTTTTTAAGAAAGGATCGCCGCAGAATTTAATATAGAGATCACCGTTAAGTGTGCCGTCGTGCAGTGTGCCAGTTGAATAAATACGTGTGTTAAATTGATAGCGAGGCTTTAAATATGCAAGCCCTGCGGCCGCTGTAAAAAGCTTTTGTACGCTGGCTGGCGTGAAAAGACGATCGCCGTTGTGGGAATAGAGTATGCGACCATCGGCTACGGATTGGATGACGATGGCATAATTAGTGTTTTTTAAATTTATTTGTCGCGTCCGAGAGATAATGTTGTTGATGCCATTGTGGATGTTTGATCGGTTATTGTTAGCGTTTGCACAAGGGATGCAACAGGATAGTAGCAGTGCAAAACAGTAATATTTTAGACTTCGTTTTGAGCGGTGCATTCAGACTCCATGCGTTGTTGTTTTTTGCGGTCACGATGAATTATTATATAGACAATTACAGCAACAACCAAGAGAGTGGGTATCATTAGCACCGTCAGATAAGATGACAGCAGTACGGCAACGCCTGCTAAACAGGCTAATGCAATACCAATAAACATAAACGACGCATCGGTGTAGACGCCTGATAGAAAAGTACAGAAGGCTAATAGCGTCAGTGAGATAATGCCAGTTTGAGCTGCATCGAGTAAGCCGGTACGCACAAATAAATTGAGCAAATAGAGAATGCCAAAGAATCCAAGCCAGTGTAGTAGTTGATGCCAGATCGTTGCAGGATAAGATTCGCGATCGTTTTTACTAAGGTAATAGAACAGCCAGATGCTGAGTAGGGCATAAACGACGGCCATAACCTGGCTATAGATCCAATATCCGTTTGCACGGGTATCCAGGAGAATTAAGCCGATCAATGCCATGATCAGCATGATGCTGCAAACAGTGAGACGTGCACGCCACAATTTTTGTTCCATTTTTATCCCCACCTTTTACTAATTACGATATGTTATAGTTATTAGCCAAGAAATACCATTCTTTCACAGCAATCTGACCTAACCTGCCCAATGCCTTAAGTTTGATTTCATTGACAGGATGGGATCTACTTTGATAGACTGGCCAACTTTTTCGAGAAAAACTTTATGTCTTATTTGCACAACAGGTTGCGTTTATTTGAGCGGCCCGCGTTTGCTTGGTATACCCTCAGCTGCTTTCTGGCGACTTTTGGGAGTGGTCTAAGCTATATTGCCATTGCCTGGATGATTGTGCAAATCGATTCGTCGGTATCTGGGCTGGTAATTCTGATGGCATGTTTTTGGATACCTAATGTGATTTTAGGTCCATTTGTAGGTGTTATAGCAGACCGCTTTGAGCGAAAGTGGGTGCTGTTTTTTTCCAATATCACGCGAGTCATCGTGTTATTTGTTTTTGCGGGAATCTACGGTAATCACTATACATGTTCGGCGCTTGATGGTTTAGCACTTCTTTTAGGAGTTTTTTTTAGTGTTTATGCGCCAGCAGCGATGGCATTTATACGCGAGATTATTCCAGAAGATGAATTGTTATATGCGAATGCAAGCGTGGATATCGCTTATGAAGTTGGGAATGTTGCCGGTATGGGTGCAGCAGGTCTTGTCATTGCTGCAACGTCTTATATGGATACGTTATATATTAATGGCTCCTTATTGTTATTGTCCGCTTTGATATTGTTGCTGATCAAGCAACGTTGGCTACATTTTAAGTCGGAAACACGAATAGCTAAGTTACGTGTAGTGCAGGATATGAAAGAGGGTTTAAGCTATATATACAGTAATAAGAAAATTTTGATTATTTATACGTTGCAGTTGTTAGTGATGTGTCAGTATATGACGGCACCAATATTGCTGGTTCCGTTTGCAAAAAATATATTGCATACTGATGTAATCAGTTTTGGTCATATTGAAACAGCTTTGTCAGTGGCAGTGGTCTTTGGTGGGTTTAGTGTGCCATGGTTAGCAGATCGTATTGGAGTTATGAAAACGGTATTGTTGTTGACAGTGTTATCGACGGCGGCATTTCTATGGTTTGGATTTAATCGCAACCTGTTTATAGCAGAGATGTTGTATTTTGTTATTGGACTGGGCTTTGCTATTTGGCCGGTCATTTTGACTATTGGTCAAGATATAACAGACTTAAATTACCAGGGTCGGGTGCAGGCCTGCTTTAATAGTGTTTCTGGATTAATTATTTTATTGACTTATGTGTTAGTTAGCTTAACTAGCCACCTGGCGTTACTGAAGCATTTGTATTTTATAGAGGTGGCCTTGTGTTTGTTAACGGTGGCAGTTGCTTGGGTTTATCGTAGTATTCTGGGGCTTCGTCATTAATTACAGGACGCCGGTTAATGCACTGGCTTTTTCGATAAATACGTTAAGCTGTAACGCAATTTCATCGGGCTGTTTTGCATCTAGAGCAGATTTTAATTGATAAGCAGTATCGCGCAGTTCCGGCGTGTCGCAGTAGCAGAGACCACCATAGATTTTGTGGACTAATGTCTGCATGTCTTCCCACTGTTGGTTGTCACATTGCATTTGCAGTTGCTTTAAATCACTCGGAAGGCTTGCAGCAAGTAACGCAAACACTTCTTTATTTTTTGTGGGAATGTATTTTTCAATCAGCGCATTAACGAGGGGTAAGGTAACGGGCTTGGTTAGCATGTCTTGCATGCCTGCATCGAGGCATTGTTGCTTTTTGTTATCTCCCATGTGACCCGTAAGTGCAATAATAGGCAGGTCTTCTGCAGGAGTGTGTTGACGTATTTTTTTTGCCACCTCAAAACCATCGATGTCGGGAAGGCCAATGTCTAGCAACACCAACGCAAATTTTTTAATCTTTAAAAGTTTTAATGCATCACTACCATCGGCTGCAAATTCAGAGTTGCAATTCCACTGATAAAAAACCTGTGCCGCCATGCGTGCTGCCAATGTATTGTCATCCACAATTAAAACGGTTGCAATGGGGTTTGTCAGTTTGACGCTTGGGGCGGTCATTTTTTCTTGATTGCTGTTGGTTTTTTTAAATATCTGTTTACTGATGACTAGGGGCACGGTAACAGTGAAAGTGCTACCAACATTTAATTTGCTTTCAAGCTTAATGGTGCCATTCATTGCGTCTAAACATTTTTTCACCGCCGAAAGTCCTAGGCCGCTGCCTTTATAGATTCCTTGGTAAGAAGGTGTTAGGCGATTAAATTGTTCGAATATATTATTAAACTGATCGGCAGGAATGCCAATACCCGTATCTTTTAAAGAAAACACCACTTTTGCAATGTTAGATTGTACACGAGCTACTTTAATGCTGAGTGTAATCTCGCCTTCATTGGTAAATTTCACAGCGTTACCTATCAGGTTTAGCAGGATGCGATCCAGATAAATGCGATTGCCTAAGAACGCTTCGGGTACGTTCTTGTCGATGACAAGATTCAGGGCGATGTTTTTATGTTTAGTGGCAGCTTTGAATAAATTAATATTGTGCTCTGCCAGCCCTTGTATTAGAAACACTTCTTGAGCGGCATCATTGTGCCCACCATCCAGTTTGGATAATTCGATAACCTCATTGAGTAGTCCTAGTAGTTCTTGAGTGGCAGCAATCAGGAGACCTGCATCTTGGCGATTTTGTTCGTTGACTGCATTATTTTCAAGTGAATGCGCAAGACCTAAAATTCCGGTGATCGGCGTACGAATATCGTGGCTAATATTCGCGATAAATTCTGATTTTGCTCGACTGGCTTGTTCCGCATCGAGTTTCGCTTGTTCAAGTTCTTTGGTGTAAATTCTTTCTGGGGTGATGTCGATAGCGATGCCAGCAAAACCAATATGATGTTCTGCTTTGTCAAAAATAGGGAAACTGTAGTCTCTGATATAACGTATTTCTCCAGAGGGTCTGACAATGCGATACTCTTCTAGGAAGCTATCGCCAGGACGAACGGTTGGGTTTCTTTTCTCGATACTTTCTTGTAATTTTATTTTATCTTCGGGGTATAAAAAATCAGACCACCTTTCAGGGTGGTCATACATCTCTTGAACATCCCTTTGCCACACAGTAGTAAAGGCGGGGTTAATATAGATTTGTTTTGAGTAATCAGCACTGCGGATCCAAAAAACATCAGGACTCCTTTCGGCAAGAAATACCAAGAATTTAGAGATTAGGCTTTCCATTCTAGTGTAAGCCTGGAAGGGGCTGCTCAGGCGCAGATCCGGTTTCTGCTTCTGATGCTGTACGAGGTCGGGGTGGTCGCCCGGTTTGTTTTCTTGCTAGTTCTGCCTCTTTTAGTGCTGCATCCCACTTATTAAATAGAGCCATGCCGCGTTCCATTCTCACTGCCCTAGAGTCTCCACCAGTGGTAACCTCGATTTCTTTGCCTTTCTTATTCTCTGGACTGCCCGGGCAAAAAAAGCCAGGCGATGAAAGCGATCTACGTTGTCTTGTTGCGACAACCGGCTGAGCATCATCAGCAGCAGCTGCTGCTTGTGGTGGCGGCGATGGCTGAATTGGGGCGGTTGCCGAGCCTGGGCCTGCTGCATGTCTAGTATGCGTTGCTTTTGCGTCCACCATCGCCATGACCTTAGCAAGCTGGGCTCTTATATCAGCCATCTCGCTGTCCTCTGCTGGTGCTGCTGCGGGCGGTGGTGCCGCCGCCTTAAGTGCTGGTACATGTGCGGCTGTAGGCATTCTTTGCGCAATATATTTTGCCAGGCCTTCAACCGTTCCTGTCCCGCCTTGCATTATAAAGTCAAAATGGTTTCCTTTAAATTTATTTCTCAACTCAACCCCGCCATCACCCTGAGGTTCTGACCAGCCTAAGGAAGCGGGTATAATTGCATCACAGCTGTTTGGCATGGCATCTTGCGCTTCCAAGTATGTTGTATGGCAATAAATGATATGAGGTCGTGTCTTTAGTTCCCCAGGAGTAAATGCCAAACTGGCTGGGAGCAATTTTTGACAGACATCCAGTTCTTGAAGAACGCGCTTGTCGGAGCAGTCTCGCTTTAGTGCATTAATAACCATAATAATCTGGTCAGCTTGTAACTTTTTAGATAGGACTTGCTGGGAAGGTAAGGTTTTACAATCAAGCCCGTATAATTTATTGAGGTGCTCAGCTAGTGCTAATAATCTCTTAGCGTACTGGGCTAACGAGAGGCCTTGTATGACCAGTGGGCATATAGTGTCAACGACCATGAGCGTTACTTTTTTGCCTTTTTTCTCGAGCAGTTGTGCCGCTGCCCAAGCTATTTCGCCCATTGACCAGCCTATAAGAACGTATTCATCCGCGGGTTGTGTGTGAAGCATGGCATCAACATAGAGCTTCGCAATTTTTTCAATAGTGGCGCCATCTTCTAATGTAGCTGCATCCAGTGCCCATATGTTTGGTCGTTGTTCTTCGGGTATTTCTTTCAGCAGAGAGTTCACCAAAACTCTATAAGTACCAGAAGCACCCCCGGTAATATCATGTGTAAGAAAAATTGGCGGTAGGTTGGGGTTTCCCTTCGCAAGCAATACAGGGCTGTATGCGCTCTCTTCAATTTTCTTATCACCATAGCGAATAAAACGCTTCATCGCTTCAATCGTAAAGCCCTCTTCATAAAACAGCGTCACAGGTATGGAGACGCTATATTTATCTCGAATACGATGAATGAGCGTGGTGATCTGCAGAGAGTTCGCGCCCAGTCTGGTCAGGGTGTCTTCGCTTGGCTTAATGTCTTCATCAAGGTCAAGAAGTTCGCGCACCATATTGGCAAGATCGCGCTCGGTTACTTCATAGAGAGCAGCGAGTTTTTTCTTGTTTACTTTCCCGTTATCGGTAAGTGGCATTGTGGCAATGCGGATAAAGGCTGCGGGCACGGCTTCCTTTGATAGCGTTTGTGTAAGATGACGTTTAATGCGGGCTTCATCCAAGCTAGGATCACTCGATTGAATGTATGCCACCAGTATTTTATTGCCTTTACCTTTTTGGATGACAATGACACGAGCATCGCGTATGCCTTCGACACGCGTAAGCGTGGTCTCAACTTCAGAAGGGTTCACCAAGACGCCATTTATTTTTACAGCGGCATCTAGGTCGATGCGCCCATGGCAGTAGAATACCGCCTCACCAGTTGGTAGTGTCCCCCTGGTCATCAGATCGCCTGTCCTTAAGACGCGAACCTCATCGGGACCAACCTTTATTGAGCAGAAATCTTTTTCTGTTTCCAGGGGGCGATTCACATAGCCATGAGACATGTGTGGTGATGCCATGCAGAATTCTCCTAGCACACCATCTTCATCAATAATGTCACCAGACTCATCAAGGATATAACCTTTAACACCCGGTATTGATTCCCCATTTCCAATCGCCACTCTGCCTTCGGCATCCATAGAATCCTTGGTGACTACAATAGTATCAAATCCAAAATAGCCTTGGGTGGGCCCATAGGCATTTATTAGGGTTACGTCGTTTTTGGCGCATGCCTGCACGACCTCAGGGCTGCAAGCTTCACCTGTGGAGCAAATGGTTTTTAAATGAGGAGCATTAGGCAAGAATTCCTTTAAATCTAAACTCAGCAAAGTAGCTGGGGTAAGCGTGAGATCTGTGACCTTATGTTCTGTTATAAAATCTCTCAAACGGCGCGGGTCTGTTAGTGTTTCATCGTCCACCATGTGTATCGATGCGTTGAAACACCAGGCATTCAAGAAGCACCAGATGTGCGCGTCGAACCCTTGAGAGATAGCATGTAAAACCCTTCTTGGCTTCCCAACTAAGTCAGCTCTTTGTAATATTGCTTCAATTCGGGGGAGCCAGGCGAATGCACCGCTATGACCTAAGGGGGAACCTTTTGGTTTTCCCGTGCTGCCGGATGAATACATAGTGTAGGCATCTTTGTTGCTGGTGGGGCCTAGGTTGGTGGTCTCGTAAAGCCGAAGAGCGGCATCGTCACATGCGGTTCTAGTGCTAAAGGACCCTTTGATATCATAGGAACTTTGTAGTGGTTCGGTTGTGATGATGCATCTGGGTTTAATCTCATCGACGACATCTTGTACCCGTGCAACTGGCCAACGGGTATCCAACGGGACGTAGGTAGCACCACACTTTAATATGGCTAGAAAAATAATGACTTGTTCTGAACTTCGAGGACAAAACATGATGACGCAATCGCCATCCTTAACACCATTTTCTTTTTGTAATGCTCTCGCGAGACGGTTAGCACGCTCGTTAAGCTCTTTGTAGGTAAGTGGGGGGTCATCAGAAAATTGCAGTGCCTCTGCATCCGGCAGCTTCTCTGCTATTTCTTCAAATATGTTGTGCAGACTATGAGTCATTTATTCTACTCCAACAACTGTGCAATTGTGTGAATAGACTGCAGCTTCTTCGGCGAGAAGTTTGCGTTCCTGTCTGTGCGGCTAAGTATCTCAACATCTTACACACCTCTATGCGTTATAATAGGTACTTCGTGATGCATGCCATTTGTTTAGCCAAGTTTCTCTTGAAATATGATACGTTGTTTTGGATTTATGCACTTTCCCTATTTCTGATCATACCACTGGAGGCTGAATACACAATGAGATATTTGCCAATATGAATGTGAGATATATCTCACAACGGCCAAAAACCCCTTTATTTAACCCACTAAAGGTAAGTGTTAATTTATATATCACTTCCCTTCAGGTGATCATGCATTGGTCGAATCCAGGGTTTTAACATTTTGATGTCGTTGGGTAGATGTGCAAGGGCATGCTTGGCATTTGCGATATTGGAGTAGTGGCCGTAACCCAATAAATACCATGGCTTGCCTTTGTAGTGGGTGGGGTACACTTGCGCATTTTGACGCAGGTTGTGTGCGCTGGCGAAGTGTTGCAGTGCCGCCTGGTTTGCTTCGCTCATGAGTTGCAACGTGTAGAAGGGTTGTGGTTTGGTGGGAACTGGCGTTACGTTTGTAGGCGCCATGTTGATGGGTTTTTTTGTGACAGCGTATTTTGGTGTTGCTAGTTTTGTTAGTGTGGTTGCGGCAGGTGCTTTTGGCTTGATGGGCTGAAGTGGTAATGGCTGTTTGTCTGCAGCAAATAAAACGGCGTTGTTCGGCGGTTTCTCAAACGAATTATGCTGATGGTGATAGTGCCAGTTCATGTAAAAGGTTGTTAACAATAAGCCTGCAAGTGCAACAGCTCGAATGCCATATTGTTGCCACAAGCTTTTAGGTGCAGCTGCATCGAGAGTAATCTGTGGAACTTTGTGGCCAGTTAATTTGCTCATGTAGTCTTCAAGGCCGGGTTCACCCGATAATATCACATGCAGTTTACTATTTTGTTGATCCACCAGTTGTGATATGAATGCCAGTGCTGCGGTCGGTAGTGGGTCTACCTGATGAATGATTAAAACATGCGGGCGCTCGCTTTTTAGATTACCCAATAGAGTTTGCAGTTGCGCATCAAGAGTATCGCCTTCATTTGCGGCCACTTTTGACCAGAAATTAAAAAGTGATTTCTTGATAGATTCCGGTGTTGTGGTTGATTTGCTGTTAATGTGAATGATGGGGCAAAGCGTTCGAAGGTGACGCATGGTTTTTTCAATAAACGCATTTTTATTTTTTTGGCTTTTGCCAATAATTAACATCAACGGTTGTTGTGATTGTGTGAACTGCTCAATTTGATCGACCCAGTCAACCCACTCGATCGGGAGTTCCTGTTGTTGTGTGTTGTTCATCCTGAACCCCATCAATGATTGTTTGCAGAACAGATTCCGATATATCATCGCGAACAATAGCGCTGCCAATGCCGTTGTTTAATACGAAGCGCAATCGATTTTGTAATACTTTCTTGTCGCTTCGCATCGCCGGTAATAATGTAGCACAGTTTAGTGTACTTGGTAAGCGTGTTGGCAGCGCGCAGCGCCTAAGAATGTCATGGATATCCATTAACTCAGCCTGATTTAATAGTCCCAGACGATGTGAGAGTCGTGCAGCTAAGACTAAACCCACGGCAACGGCTTCGCCATGCAGCCATGCACCATAACCCAGTTGCAGCTCAATGGCGTGGGCAAAAGTGTGGCCGAGATTTAACAGTGTGCGAATGCCTTGCTCGGTTTCATCTTGTTGTACGATGTCGCGTTTAATGCGACAAGATTGTTCAATGGCGTAAAGTAATGACGATTCATCACGTGCCAATAGTGCATCGATATGTTGTTGTAGCCATCTAAAAAAATTAACATCTTTTATCAGCGCTGCTTTAATGATTTCAGCGAGTCCCGCATTGTACTCTCGCTGTGGTAAGCCGTTTAGTGTATCGATATCAATCACGACGGCGTTCGGTTGATGAAAGGCGCCGATCATATTTTTACCACCCGGATGGTTGATGGCTGTCTTGCCGCCGATTGAAGAATCAACTTGTGCCAATAGCGTAGTGGGAACCTGGATATAGTTAACGCCCCGTAGATAGCAAGCTGCTACAAAACCAACCAGGTCGCCGATGACGCCGCCGCCGAAGGCAATCAATGTGGTGTCACGTGACTGCTTGAGATGAATCAGTTTGTCGATGATGGACATAAAGGTTTCAATGGTTTTACCAGATTCTTGTGCATTCAATTCAATATTAAATACAGACAACTTGTTGTCTAATAATAATTTTTGCAGTTTTTTTAAGTGACAAGGAGCCACCTTCGTGTCGGAAATAATGACTATATTGTTGCCTGAAAGGTGGGGCTTGAACAGAGTTACATCGTCTAGCAGGTTTCTACCTAATGCTATAGGGTATTCACCAACCCCATGTTTAATAGTGATTTTTTTATTATCAGTCACGTTATTTCAGGCCGTTTTTGTTGGACATGACGTATTATATTCTTCCTACACGAATGAGGGAATATTTCGTTATAGGATTTCATGGAATAAGGTTAAAATCTCACACGATAGCTAAGCTCTGGCATTAGCGTATGGAAGTGCAATTAACCCAAAGGATGGGTCCTTACTAGTGATGGTTTGCCACAGTAACGAGATAACCCCGTTGGAATAATGCTAGGCTTAGACTATCACCAATACCCAATTTCTTCAGTTTCTTTATAACCTGCCCATCTATGGGACCCTTTGAATGATAAAGCTCGCTGTGCTGCTCATGTACTTTTGTGTACACTGCGCTGCTCGCTTACTTTATCATTCAAATTGTCCGCATATATGGGCAGCAGGCTTTTTTCGTGCTCATTTTATTTCAAAATACGTTTAATTTCTTTTAGAATAAACTTTGCCAGAATCGTCGGTGTTGAGTCATCGGTGTTGCAGGTGATGTCAGCAATTTCTTCATAGAGCACGGTTCGTTTTTCGTTGAGCTCGATGAGTTTTTTCTTTGGTTCGGGCACATCAATTAGCGGGCGCGTGTCTTTACGTTTTGTGCGACGCACTTGTTCCTCGAGAGACACTTGCAAGTAAACAATAATGCCGCGATCGATCAAAAATTGTCGATTGGCTTCGGTAACGACACAGCCACCACCGGTTGAAAGGACAACATTGTTCATTTGTGTTAGCTCATCGATTACTTCGGTTTCACGTTTGCGAAACCCTGCCTCTGATTCTGCTTCGAAAATCCAAGCTAGCGGCACACCCGTACGCCGTTGTATTTCATGATCACTGTCCATAAATGTTTTGTGAGAGTATTTTGCAACTTGGTGGCCGATTGAGCTTTTACCGGCGCCCATGGGGCCAATCAAAAAAATGTTCTTAATGTTCTTTTTCATAGTGGCGTAGTTTAGCAGATCCAATGCGGCTCGTCATTGTGAGGAATGAAATAATTATTCGCAACGACAGGTGCAGTGTCATTGCGAGGACTGCGAATGAAATGTGGCAGGACGTGGCAATCTATGTAGCGCCTCTAGGAAACAATAGAAGGCGTAATAAAAACAAATAATTCTTTAGTCTGCTGATTATGCCTTTTACTGCGAAATAGTACGCCAAGCAAAGGAATTTTTGATAAAACAGGAATTCCCTCAACCTGATCAGACTGTGTTTGTTCTAAAATACCACCGAGGACCAAGGTCTGATTATCTTGCATGCGCACATGGGTTGACATTTGTTGTGTGTGAATCGCAGGTACACCGTTAACAGTCAGTGCGCTCACTTTATCTTGATTAATATTAAGGTTAAGTAAAATAGTTTTTGCAGGAGTAATATCAGCAGTTACTTTTAGTTTGATGACCGCTTTCTTGAAGGCAACATTAGTGGCGCCGCTTACAGTAGTTTCCTGGTAGGGCACTTCTTCGCCTGCCTCGATGGTGGCTGTTTTACCATTCAGTGTAACGAGCTCGGGTTTCGATATCATTTGCGCATGACCTTGTTTTTGCAGTGCCGATAATTTAGCATCCAACAGTTGCCCACCATTCAATTTCATCAGTGGTATGTTAAATTGGTCTGTTTGTGATTTTTTAGAATGAATATCGAAGCCATATCGATCACCGCCTAATGTGCGACGCTGTGTGGAGAAAATCACGCCCAGTGATCGCAGATAGTGACTATCGATATCAACAATGCGTGCACGTAATAAAATTTGTTTCAGTGGTTTGTTAAAGCGTAGAATCAAACGCTTTATTCTATTTATATGCTGAATGGTGTCATGTATCCATAAACGATGATGGCTGCTGTCTACATGGATAGCGCCATTTTTTGAGAGCAACCCCAGTTTTTTGTCACTAATAAGTTCGCTGATATTTTTGTCGTTGTTATTGGTTAATAGAATCGAGGTTAGTGTTAACGGTTGAAACTCTGTTGCGAGCTTGTTTGGATAGAAAATATCCGCTCGAATTGTGGGTATAAATATAAAATACATGAGTAGCAATGTTGTTAGTTTAATTCGAAGCTTCATAGGCAAATTCTCCGGTGAAAGTGATTGAATGTGCAGGGTCATGGTTTGATTGAAATGTGCAGTCGTTAAATGCTAAGGGGATGTTTTTCTTGTGCAGCGTGTTAAGGAAATTTTTTATATTTTCAAAAGAGCCGATAAAACTGAATTGTATTTTTGTTTCATCGCTGCCACCGACTTTTTTTGGGCTGAGTTTTTTTATTTGTAAGTTATCTTGTGTTGAGAATATTATTAGTGTCGAGATAATGTTTCGTGCGCGCATGTGGTGCTTTTTGATGCGGTTAAATTGTTTCCGCATGGTTTTTTTGTTAGCTAATTCTTGCTGAAGTGTTGCGAGTAATGTTTGCTGATGATTTATTTCTTGCGATAGGGTGTACGGCTTGCAGTAGGCGAAAGCGGCGCTAATGGCTAGCCAAATAGAAAGGCTAAATAAAACCCTATATTTCAAGGTTGAATTGATAGAGCTGGCCATGTTTGTTTTCCTGGATATCCATTATTGTCGCCGAAAGCTTCTGGCTGAGTTTTTCAATTGAGTTTGCATTCGATGTCTGCGCCTCGATAAGCCATCGTTGTTTGTCGATATTTATCTTGTTAAAAGTAATGTCCGGTGTGATTGACCCTTCAATTTTTTTCAGCATGTTTAGGGTGAATATCTGCTGCTGAAAATAGCGTTGAGATTTCTTGTATTGTGTGAGTAATTGAGTATAGTTGTGCGGTAACGCGATGGTATGCAGTTGCTGCTTGGCGGTGGATATTTTCTTGTTGAGGGAGTTGTATTTTTCTTGCAATGCTCTTGTAAGATGAAGTGCTGGAATGAGTGTCAAAATAGTAATGACGATGGTGAATGTGGCAAAAAAGCAATTGTGACGCCTGTTTTGCAGTTTTTGTTGCGGGTAGAGGTTAATGTCGATCGAGGTGAGCATTGAGAGCTAATCCATAAGTTGTCAGTGATCCTGGTTGGTGAGTAATGATTTCTGTTGCGGCGCTTAGTTTTGGGGAGGTATTGACGCAGTATATTTTTTCAATTTTGTTATTGGGAATGTTGATGTTGTGTGTATAGGTGTGACTGCCATTTTGGTGTTGTTCAGAGATGGCGAAGTGTTGTTCGCTGGGCTTTCGTTGTTGGAGCAGTCCACGAATCAGGGCATTGACGTTGAAATCAATCAGCTGAATGCGAAAGCCAATCTTGTTGAAATGTTTTATCATGCAGCACAATAATTTTTTTGAGCCGGCAATGCAGCGAATCTTATCGAATTCTTGGTTTAGATTGTGACGTTCGAAATCGAATAGGAGGTGTCGAGCCTCTTGTTTGAAGAATTTTTTTGAGTTTAGCACTATATATTTTTTAATTTCATGGTCGGATAGGTTTTGGCTAATGTTAAATTGATGGAAGCGGCAATAGTGATGATTCAGTCCGATGACAATATGCCGGGTATGGTGATGCCATTTCTTGTAAAGTTGAGTGAGTGATGTGGTGGATAAAAAATAATGATCCTTAGTGTCCCAGGTATTTTGGTTGCGTTCGAGCAGTAAGCTATCGAAATGATCTTCCAACAATGTCAGTGCAATTAACATACTCGTATTCTGAAGACAGTTGACTGGCGCCGCAATACAGTATTTTTTGCTAGGGTATTTGTTTGAGGGGTTAACCGCAGTTGTAGTAGACTTCAGTAACATATTCCAGGATAATGTTGGCTTTAATATTAAGAGTGCAGCCGTGATAAAACGTTTTCTAAGCCATTTCTTTTGGGCAATATTGAGTCTTCTCATCACGATGGCGATACTCTTTGGCTGTGCCTATGTCTATATGGAACTGCAGCTGCCCAATGTCGAAGTCCTGAAAGACGTACACATGAAGGTGCCCCTCAAGATTTATACTCGTGATGGTAAGATGATCGCACAGTATGGTTCGATGCGCCGTATCCCTGTCACACTAGATCAGGTGCCGCCATTATTAGTGAAGGCCGTTTTGGCAGTGGAAGATGCGCGTTATTATTCGCACCCAGGTGTTGATTTTATTGGTTTAATGCGTGCCGCTAAGGCGGTGATTTCTAGTGGCCGTAAAGTACAAGGCGCTAGCACGATTACCATGCAAGTCGCGCGAAATTTTTTCTTAACACGCAAGAAAACCTATGGGCGCAAGATTAAAGAAATATTACTAGCGTTGAAGATCGATAAAGAACTCAGCAAAAATAAAGTATTAGAACTCTATCTCAATAAGGTTTATTTTGGAAAGCGTGCCTATGGTGTAGCCGCGGCTGCAAAAGTATATTACGGAAAAACACTGGATCAATTAACGTTACCACAAATGGCAATGATTGCGGGATTACCGCAAGCACCTTCCGCAAATAATCCGCTTAACAATCCGGCGCGCGCATTGAATCGGCGTAACCATGTGTTAAGACGTATGTTGGAGGTTGGATTTCTCGATCAAACATCGTATCAGCAAGCAGTACAAACACCACTGACAGCAACCTATCATGGCGAACGTGTGCAAGTGCAGGCGCCGTATTTGGCAGAAATGGTGCGGCAAGTGATTATGTCTGAATACGGTAACAATGCTTATGACTTGGGGTTGAGTGTGGTCACAACGGTGTCATCACAATTGCAGCAGGTGGCGGATACCGCGGTCAAAAAAGGCTTGATTGCTTACACTGAACGTCATGGCTATTACAAACCAGAAATGAATTTGCCACTGCCGGCTAACCAAGATTTTTCAAGTTGGCAAACCGTATTGACAAAACTCAACAAAATTTCCACCTTGCAAGTAGCAGCAGTAAAACAAGTCGATGATCAGAGCGTGCAGGCAATGTTAGCCGATGGTACTACGGTGACAGTACCGTGGTCTGGCTTATCTTGGGCGCGGCCTGCGTTAACCGATGGTACGGTGGGTGCAGCACCAAAAACAGCTAGCGATATTCTGCACCAAGGTGATGTGATTTGGTTGCGTGTCGATCGAAATGGGTTGTGGCGCTTGACACAAATACCTTTATTGCAAGGAGCGATGGTGGCGATGAATCCACAAAATGGTGCCGTTGAAGCATTGATTGGTGGATTTGATTATCAGCTGAGTAAGTTCAATCGTGCTACCCAGGCGCAGCGTCAACCAGGATCGAATTTCAAGCCCTTTATTTATTCGGCTGCGTTAGCGCAGGGATACACGCTTGCCAGCATGATTAATGATGCGCCGATCGTGATGCAAGATACGGGGGAGAATACGCTATGGCGCCCACGCAACGATACGTTAAAGTTTTATGGTCCAACGCCGTTGAAGGTTGGATTAACCAAGTCACGCAATTTAGTTTCTATTCGTTTGTTGCAGTCGATTGGCCTGCCGTATGCATTGGATTATGTCAGTCGTTTTGGTTTTGATCCAAAGCAGTTGCCACATTCATTATCGTTAGCATTAGGTAGCGGTATGGTGACGCCGATGCAGATTGCGACGGGTTATTCGGTGTTTGCTAATGGTGGTTACCGCGTGACACCTTATTTTATAGATCAAATTGTGGGAGAGAATCAGCAAGTTTTATTTCAGGCAAATCCGGCTCGAGCTTGCGAGGCGTGTATCACGAATGAGAAACCGGATGCTAGTGTATTGCCCAACCCGATGGCGCCGCAAGTGTTAACACCACAAAATGCTTACCTTATGAATAATGCATTAGAGGGTGTGATTCAAACAGGAACGGGGCGTGCAGCGAAAGTCTTGCGCCGTACGGATTTGGCAGGTAAGACGGGTACCACCAATAACCAGGTGGATGCTTGGTTTACGGGATATAACCAAAACATGCTGGCATCTGTATGGGTTGGTTTTGATGGTTTGAATAGCATTCACGAATACGGTGCGCGTGCGGCGCTGCCCATTTGGATTGCGTTTATGCGCCAGGCATTACGGGGGCAACCCCATGCCAGCATGCCGCAACCGCCAGGTATCGTGACGGCGCGTATCGACCCAGCGGACGGGTTGTTGGCAAACCCTGGGCAGCCCGGTGCTATTTTTGAAGTGTTTCGTCGGCAGAATCTGCCCTCACAATTTTCACCAACAACGGTAACACACGTTAGCACAACAGGCGTGAGCACTAACTCGGCTGTCACTCCATCTGGTCAGTCTGATAGCAGTGAGCCATTATTCTAAAAATTGTAAAAAAAATCGCCAACCAAGCCTTGCGGCGTTACTTATATAACTCACTGATAAAATGACAAATATACCCAAAAAGGCAACAAGGCCTAGCTGGCAATTTTCTCGACAGCTTTCCTTAAGATTTCCTTAACTTTCGTGCGTTAAAATGATATCCAACTGGTTTAATATCTTGAGGAGTATCGGATGTCTGTCGACGCCACGAGCAAAAAATTGTTGCTGCAGTTTGTGAACAAGAGAAAGCTGCCTGCACCCAAGAAGCACCCTTCGTTATTGATTCCATCGGCACATGCTGATGCCAATCGGGCGCATCCGTTTCAGCGTCGTTTGGTTCCGGTTGCACCAGAATACCAATCATACTTACCTGGAAAAAAAGCCAATCCTTTTGCTAGTGCACCCGTATTTTGGCCAACAGCACCCGCGGATCGAGAAGCGATCGATGCAGCCATCGCTTGTTTAGCGCGTCGTATTGGAGCCGGCACACAAATTTTTATCGTGGTCGATAACGAGGTTAGTCCGAATGACCCGACCACATTCAATATTGATGGCATACAGGATTATGCTGCTGCGGATAAAGCATACGTGCAACAAAGACTGCAACAACTCTACCAAATTGCACAAAGCTTCGGTAGTGCACAAGAGATCATTGCATCCAAAAAAGATGTGGAGACCGTGTTAAAGCAGCAAGTTCCAGACGAGGCAGCAAGAACCCACATAAGAGCCAGCATTGCTTTCCTACGAGATGGCACGCCTATGCCAGCGGGTTTAGTAGACCCAGATTTAATGCAGTCGATAGATCAAGGTCGTAAGAAGCAACCCGATACCAAGGAATACATTACGGTTGATACTACAGACAGTACTCACGAAGAAATTTTTGCAAGCAGCAAAGGCATGGTGCCGCCTGACCAGTCGGCTGAAATAAAGACCCGCTTAAACGTTACAGACCCAAAACATATTCAACAAATTAATGCATTCTGTCGTAAGCATCATATTATTTTATCGAATTTATTTAAGCACCCTAAAAAAACTGGTAAAAAAGCGAGTAGGGGTATAGCCATTTTGGTCTCAGCATTGCGTTCTGTAGCTGAAAAAACGCTTGATGAGAAAGCAGAGCAAGATTTATTATGCAAAATTTATAATGTTGCTAGCAAAGAAAAATCGAAAACTGCCGCTGGAAAAGTAGAAGATGCGGTGATGGCAATTAATCAGTATAGCCATGCAAGACAGAGTGATGATTTAACAGACGAGCACTTTGCAAGGCTGCTGCGCGAACAGTTTCCAGAAGAAGAGAGCCAATACAAAAAAGGCGATGCAACCAAGCCCAACAAGGTTATTTCCCATGTGATGCTTAACTTCGCGGATTTTGAGAAACTAAGAACGGGTCTAAAGGATGCGATAACAGAAGATTTGAAAAAGCATTTTGCTGTTTTAGCAGATCCGGCTAGCGATAAGTTAACGCCAAATACCAATACCGTTATTAACTACATGTTAAAAATTGGCGAGCACTATTATGAATTGCAGGTACGATTAAATTACAATGCGGGGCGGTATCATCCGAGCGCTTCGTTGCGAGACGTTGTTGCAAAATCTGCAAATGAACAAGCGCAGGTGCAAGTAGGTTGGAATACTGTGCGAGACCAGATTCATGAAGCTATTAAAGCAGTTCCTGCAGGCGGTGGGCTAACACTCGATCCCGGTTATCGCCCTGACCAGCTCGTTCAGTTTGCTAAAATGCAAGAGGACGGCACATCTATCTTGAATACGCCGTTGGTTTTAGCAGCCGACTGGATGCGTACGATGAATAGTGAGCATCGTTTAGCAAAGTGTCGGCGTAGTGGTCTTGCTGGTTATTGTGCGGAAGGAGGTTATAGCAAGGCAGATCAACAGCAGTTGCTGCTTAGTGCGTTAGAAACATTGGTTGATCCTAAGCATAAAGGCAATTTATCTTTTACAAAAGATGGTGGTATATACTCTGCTGCTGAGAGTTTGACGCAACGTTCGAAATTAGCGTACGACCAGCAAGAAGAAAAGAAAGAAGGTAAAGGCATTCAGATGATGTACCATGCGTTTGCTGTTGATGCAGATGAAGCTGCTAAGGCGCTCGAAGGTGACCTCATCAATAAAGACACGTCTGGTAATTATTCGATGACCTATAGAGCTTCTGGCGAAGAGGTGGTTTTTGTTCGAAAGGCAGCAGCAGCGGGTGATGGTGTGCGCTATTCTTTGGAAGGAAAGGAGTGCAAGACCAAAGCGCAAGAAGAATCTTATTTAGAGCGGTTGGCGCGGGGTATTGTTGCGGAACACATTCAGTGTACTGAAGAGATGGAGTATCCGGAAGATTATCAAGAAGGGCTTATCTTCGACATTGCTAGGCACGATTTCAAACATCTGAGTAATGATGAAATTGCAAAAATATTTTTTAAAGTAGAGGTAAATGGAAGAGCGTTTGCAAAGATACGTTTTACTGATACAGATCCCGTTGAAGAGATAACGAATGAAAAATACAATCGTCCTCATCTTCAAAAGAGCAAGCCTCTTGCAAAAGATGAAAAACTGCCGGTTGATTTAAAGGCAGAGGCTGTTAATACAGCAGATAATCGCAATGACATGGTGGACAGTTTTGACGGCATTCAGCGCGATGGTTTTGCAGAGGGTGAAGCACAGCACAGCCCGGTGTATTGTTTGCTTGAGGGTATTAGTAAGTATCCAGAGTTAGTTAATGCAAAATTGCAGAACGCGCTCGACTCTAGAGAAGCAGAAGCTTATATCAAGAGTAAACAAGCAGAAGAAGAAGCTAACGGTAACCAAGAATTCAGTCACTTTTTGGGTTTAGTAGAAAACTTGCCCCGCAGGGTTTTTTGGTTGTTGTGCAAGAAGCAATTGCCTGCTGCCGGTGTTATAGATCCAGAGTTGGATGAATTGCATGCTGCTTTTGCAGGATTGCAGTTACCGAATGACGGTTCTCAAGAAACGGCATTAGAGCGGTTAGATGCAGTTGTAAACCCGGATGATGATGTTGAGGGCTATGACGAGCGTTTTTTATTAACAACACACCGGCCTGCAAAAGAAATACTGGGTAGCGAAGCACGTGATCTCGATAAAGTGGTGGGATTGTTACATCCTGACAGTAATGCGGTAGCGATTGAAGATAGTGAAAGAGAAGAAAACCGTAAGCTATTTGAAGCTGCAGCAGAAGCAAACAAAAAATTTACGGGTCACAAGCCTGGTCCTGTTGCTCGCGTGAAGAGAGCGGCATACGGTGTCGCTACTGGTGTTGCCGAAGGTGTAGTGGCAAGAGTGCCTCAACCTGTTGCTGATGCTTGGCATGGAGCCATGAGGGTGCCAGCTTATGCATTGTCTCCGGTGCTTAGTACAATGAGAGAGGTTTATAATAATCCATTGACAGGCACGTATGGGCTTTATAATCAGTTTATAAAGGTCACAGGTCTTGCAGGTTTGGTAGTAGCTGTTGGCGGCGTGACTGTCCGATATGTTGCAGCGCCTATTGTCAGAACTGCTGATGGTCTGGCGGGTGGTCGTATAGGTAATGCAGCCAGCGCTTTTGATGCTACGACTGGGAGCCGAATCAGTGGGGCTGCGGCTCGAGTGCAGGGTGTTTGGGATGGCGGTGTCCGTGGTGCTTGGGACGGTGTCTTGCAGAGAGTTTTCGGTGGTGATGCACCGACAGCGGCACCTGTTGCGCCACCACCGGTAGGAAACCCACCCGTTGCAGCAGCACCAGTAGCGCCACCGCCCACTCCTGCTGTGCAGGAAGCGGGGGTTTGTTATGAGCTGCCTAAGTGGTTGCAAAATGGGATTGAGCAAGTGAATCGTGTTACTTCGAGTGTAGCGCCTGTGGCAGCGGCTACTGTGGCAGCAAAATCGATAGGTGTGGGGACAGTTCTTTCTGCGCCAACAGGCATTACGGGAAGCGCTGCAGTGGGTGCTTTAACAGGCGCCAATGCAACCGCTACAGCAGGTGCCACAATGAGTACGGCACTAGTAACAGCTTCCTCAGCAAGTACGGCTGCAGCCGCGAGCGTTGTGTTGCCTGTGATAGGTGTGAGTGCTTTGGTCTGTTTAGCAATTAATGCGACATTAATACAAAATATGTTGTCGACAGAGGTGCCCGCATCCGTTGCACAAAGGGTTTCTGCAGAAATTGTAGAGCTCGATGATGATGGCAATGAAGTGTTTCATGATGCACAAACGGGCGAAGAAGATAGTGCCACAAAAATGGCTGCTTTAGTAGTGAGTTCAATCGTTCAAGTAGCCCAGAATGCAGCCCACGATGTTGCAGAGCCGGGTTCTCGTTTGTTTTCTAATGTGGGTAGTCTTAGAGATAGAATTGCAAGAGGTGTTGATTGGGCTTGTGGCTCGGGTGATCGATCACCGATACTGCTCAGCGAAGAAAACGCGCCCCCTGTTCAAACCCTATAAGTTCCAGCAGATCCTTCATGTCCTGCGGCAATGGCGCTGTAAACGTCATCGTCTCGCCATTACTGGGGTGTTGCAAAGTCAGCTGTGCAGCATGTAAAGCTTGACGGTTAAACTGTTGTAATGCTGCTTGCAATGCATCTGGCCATTTCTTAGAGATGCGATTCTTGTTTGCGTATATCGGATCCCCCACAATTGGAAATAAAATATGTGCCATGTGCACGCGAATCTGATGCGTGCGACCCGTTTCTAATGTCACACGACAATGAGTAAAGTCATTATATTTTTTAATAATACGATAATGTGTTACCGCAGCTTTGCCATCTTTGCGCACTGACATCTTGGTGCGTTGTTTGGGGTGACGTCCGATGGGTTGATCAACACTGCCACCCGTTATCATTTCGCCATACACAATTGTCTCGTATTCACGTTTAACTTTGCGCTCTTGTATGGCAGTCACCAAAAAATTGTGTGCCTTTAGATTGCGTGCAATCACCAGTAATCCGGTTGTGTCCTTATCAATACGATGCACGATGCCGCCGCGCGGCACATTTTGTAATTCGGGGGCATGGTGTAGTAATGCATTCACTAAAGTATTATCAGGATTGCCAGCGCCGGGGTGCACCACACAATTAACAGGTTT
>JAHZIV010000037.1 GCA_022601255.1 Gammaproteobacteria bacterium | reverse complement strand
TTCATTTTATGCCAACAATGACATTACCCGATGGGAGCCAGAAAGTATTTGATGGTGCTACAACGATTGCCCAGGTGGCTGCCTCAATTGGCGCTGGTTTGGCGAAGGCGGCCATCGCGGGCAAAGTGGGGGATCGTATACTCGACCTGTCCACACCCATGACTGAAGATGCCGAGCTTACCATTCTTACCGCAAAAGATGCTGATGGACTGGAAGTTATCAGACATTCAACGGCACACTTATTGGCACATGCGGTTAAGGAGTTATTTCCTTTAGCGCAAGTCACAATTGGTCCGGTGATTGAAGATGGATTTTATTATGACTTTTCGTTAGAGCGGCCGTTTACTCCGGATGACCTAGAAAAAATTGAAGCACGAATGGGTGAAATTGCAAAGCGAGAGTTAACCGTTAAACGACTTGAGCTCAGTCGCGCAAAAGCAATTGAAATGTTTGAAGCATTGGGTGAGCACTATAAAGTAGAAATCATTAAAGACCTGCCTGAGTCTGAAGCATTATCCGTCTACGAACAAGATGGCTTTATCGATTTGTGTCGTGGCCCGCATGTTCCTAACACACGTTTTTTACAGGCATTCAAGTTAACAAAATTAGCTGGCGCCTATTGGCGTGGTAACAGTAATAATGAAATGTTGCAGCGTGTTTATGGTACCGCATGGGCAAACAAGAAAGACTTAAAAGACTACTTGCATCGCCTAGAAGAGGCAAAAAAGCGAGATCACCGCGAGCTTGCGCAGAAGATGGATTTATTTCATATACAGTCAGATACTCCTGGCATGGTGTTTTGGCACCCCAATGGTTGGACGATTAATAGGGTTTTGCGACAATACTTGCGTGACTTAAACCGCAAGGCTGATTACCAAGAAATCAATACACCGACAGTTGTGAGTAGTGAGTTGTTGGAGCAATCGGGTCATAAGGCTAAGTTTGATAGTGGCATGTTTATCATTCCTGATGAAGATCGCGAATCTATCCTGAAGCCGATGAGTTGTCCCAGTCACGTGCAAGTATTTAATCAGGGGATTAAAAGTTATCGTGACTTGCCATTACGTTATTCTGAATTTGGGTGTTGTCATCGCAACGAACCCTCTGGCACATTGCACGGTCTTATGCGTGTGCGCGCGATGGTGCAAGATGATGGTCATATTTTCTGTACCGAAGAACAGGTGCAGAAGGAAGTATCGCACTTCATGCAGCAACTACATCAAACCTACAAAGACCTGGGGCTCGATAATGTGATTTACCGTTTGGCGACACGCCCTGAGATGCGAGTAGGCTCTGATGAGGTGTGGGATAAGGCTGAGAAGGCGTTGGCAGATGCCCTGGATGCAGAAGGCGTGAAGTGGGAATATTCTCACGGTGAGGGCGCATTTTATGGCCCTAAAGTTGAATACAGTTTTCGTGATTGTCTGGGGCGTATTTGGCAGCTGGGCACAATACAGGCAGATTTTAACCTTCCAGAGCGACTCGATGCTAATTACATCGCTGCAGACGGCTCGAAGCAGCGTCCTATCATGCTGCATCGCGCGATTTTGGGCTCGATTGAGCGTTCGATGGCAATCTTATTGGAGCATACCGAAGGGTGGTTGCCATTCTGGTTGGCCCCTGTTCAGGCGGTTGTGACCGGAATTGCCGAGCGTCATAACGATTATGTGAAGAAAATCACAAAAAAAATGCAAAAACTTGCACTTAGAGTCAATTATGACTTGAGAAATGAGAAGGTTGGCTTTAAAATCCGCGAACACACTATCGCCCGTGTTCCTTATATAATCGTTGTGGGTGATCGTGAACAGAAAGAAGGGACTGTGACAGTGCGTAAGGCACGTGAGGATGATAAACCTGAAACTATGAAGATAGACGAATTTATCAATAGCTTAGAGAATGACTCTAAGGTTGCAGTGTATTAATAATTAAACGGGGTAGCGAGCATTAGGTCTAAAAAAACACGAGTCAATGGTCAGATAAGAGTACCGGAAGTACGTTTGATCGACCAGGATGGCAAACAAGTCGGTGTGGTAAAGATATTGGAGGCAGCGGATCAGGCAAAGGCAGCAGGTCTTGATCTGGTTGAGATTTCCCCAAATGCAGAACCACCTGTATGTCGAATCATGGATTTTGGTAAGTTTCAGTTCAACCAGAACAAACGTCAATCGGTTGCAAAGAAGAAACAAAAGCAGGTCCAACTCAAGGAAGTAAAGTTTCGTCCGACGACTGATATTGGTGACTATAATGTCAAGCTGACCAAGATTGTTAACTTCCTAGAAAGGGGTGACAAGGTGAAGATTACGGTTCGTTTTCGCGGACGTGAGATGCAACACCGTGAATTAGGAATGGAGTTGCTTAATCGGTTGAAGGTGGATTTGCCGGAAAACTTATTTGTTGAACAAGAGCCTAAACTGGAAGGGCGTCAAATGGGCATGGTTGTCATGTTAAGTAAAAATAAAGGGTAAAGAATATGCCAAAAATGAAATCAAATAGCGGTGCAGCGAAACGTTTTAAGCGTACGGGGACAGGTGCTTTGAAGCGTCGCCGTGCTTTTCGGAATCACATTTTGACGAAGAAGTCGACCAAGGCGAAGCGTCATAAGCGCACTTTAGTGCATGTAGGTAAGAGTGATAAGCCTGAAATGGTTCGTATGACTAAAGTATAATTTTTTTGGAGAAATAATAATGGCAAGAGTAAAAAGAGGCGTTACAGCAAGAGCGCGTCACAAGAAGGTGCTGAAAAAAGCGAAGGGTTACTACGGTGCGCGTAGTCGTGTCTATCGTGTTGCGAAGCAGGCAGTCGTTAAAGCAGCTCAGTATGCGTATCGCGATCGTCGTCAACGTAAGCGTCAATTTCGTGCATTGTGGATTGTGCGCATTAATGCGGCAGCGCGCCTGAATGGCTTATCGTACAGTGCTTTTATGAACGGGTTGAGCAAAAGTGAGATCGAGATGGATCGCAAGGTGTTGGCAGATTTGGCTGTTAATGATCCTAAAGCGTTTACTGAATTAGCAGTAGCTGCGAAAGAGGCGTTAGCTGCTTGATGTAATGACATTTTTTATGTTTTAATGGAAGGCCGCACGTGTGCGGCTTTTTTTGTGGCTGCTTTTA
The DNA here is from genome assembly GCA_022601255.1 of Gammaproteobacteria bacterium. Taxonomy (GTDB): domain Bacteria; phylum Pseudomonadota; class Gammaproteobacteria; order Coxiellales; family Coxiellaceae; genus JAHZIV01. The sequence continues at coordinate 973 of JAHZIV010000037.1, read as the reverse complement.
TCATTGCGAGGGCTGGGAATGAAATGCGGCAGGACGTGGCAATCTAAGTAGTGAGTCATTTATATTCTGGATTGCTTCGCTGCGCTCGCAATGACGGAAAGGCGCTCGCAATACCGATGAGCTTCTGTACGAGGATTTAATGAAACAACAACTGGATGCCTTACTGGCTGAGGCAAAAGCTTCCATTAGCAGTGCTGACAATCTTGCAGCGCTCGAAGGTATTCGTGTGCGTCTGCTCGGTAAAAAAGGTCAGTTAACGGATTTACTTAAAGCCGTGAGTAAGTTGTCTGCCGCAGAAAAGCCAGAGTTGGGTAAAGCGATTAACCTTGCCAAGCGTGACATTCACCAGTGGATTCAGCAGCAACAGGCCTCACTCGAGGCGAAAAAACTCGAGCAAACTTTAGCGGCACAAACGATCGACATTACATTACCAGGTCGATCACATGAAAAAGGCAGTTTGCATCCCGTGACACATGTGACGCAGCGGATGATTGATATTTTTTCTACGATGGGTTTTCAGGTGGCTTATGGCCCTGAAATTGAAGATGACTATCACAATTTCGAAGCGCTTAATTTTCCGCCGCATCATCCAGCGCGTACGGCACACGATACTTTTTATTTTGGTAATGGAAAATTATTACGTACTCATACTTCACCCGTGCAGATTCGCATGATGAAACAACAAAAGCCTCCTTTGCGTATCATTACGCCGGGTCGTGTTTATCGGAGTGATTCGGATCAGACGCACACACCCATGTTCCATCAGATGGAGGGGTTGGTGGTTGATCGTCATTGTACTTTTGCGCAGCTCAAGGGTTGTTTGCAAGAATTTCTCAATCAATTTTTTGAAACAGAATTAGAGTTTCGTTTTCGACCGTCTTATTTCCCGTTTACAGAACCGTCTGCAGAAGTGGATATTCGTCACAGTTTATCGGGTGAGCAAGCTTGGATGGAAATCTTAGGTTGTGGCATG
>JAHZIV010000036.1 GCA_022601255.1 Gammaproteobacteria bacterium | reverse complement strand
TGATGATGATATTAATATTTGCAGCTCACTATGCTATCTATTAAAATCAATCCATATTGAATCAAAGTATTACATAGATTCTAATCAGTTTCTTAAGAATATAAATTCTGAAACTTATGAATGTCTACTCATTGATGTTCGTATGCCAAATGTGAATGGGCTTATTATTGCCCAACAATTACAAAGGAATGGTATAAACACCCCCTATATTTTTATTACAGGATATCCTGATATTAAAGTCGCTGTCGAGGCAATGAAAGATGGTGCCTATGATTTTATTACCAAGCCGATAGAGAGTAAAAGAGTTGTTAAACTAATCTTAGAAGCGATGCAACTGAATCAATCAAGACAAATGAAGCATGATAAGACCCATGATATTAAAAAACGAATAAACCAATTATCGAACCGTGAAAAACAAATATTAGAATACGTCACTTTAGGAAAAAAGAGTCAAGAAATTTCTGATGAAATTCATATTTCACTTAAAACAGTTGAATCACATCGCTATCGCATACTAAAAAAGATGCAAGTTTCAAGTACCATACATTTAATAAGCTTACTTTCTCAGATGGATGAGTGGCGTTAAACTAAACCCATCGTGTGTTTCTGTTGCTGAGATTTTCATGGTACCTGTTATAGTTATCTCAAGGAACCTCGTTTGCTAAACATCCTCTTTTTTGTTAAGGGTTAAGTCCAGTACAAACCTGTATGTATGTGTTTTTGCCTGTTCAAAAATTCGGCCATATATGTTACGTTACTTCAAACTTTTACCCAGTAAGGAGACTTTTATGTCAGAATGTACAAAAGAAAATAATTATGTGGTTTGGTGTGATATTCCAGTTGCAGATTTAAAGCGTGCGTGTAATTTTTATCAAGAAGTATTGAATACCGAGGTTAATATGATGACTCATGAAGATATGGAATTGGGTATTTTTATGCATCAGAAAGGGAATGGCGCCTGTTTAACATTAAGCCCCAACCAGGTGACCGCCTCAGGTGGCATTTTAATTTATTTGAATGTCAATGGACGAATTGATGGTGCTGTCCAAAAAACCATTCAATTGGGTGGTGAAATAATTGAAGAAGTGCATCTGATTGGTGAGTGGGGGCATAGAGCCATTATACTCGATAGTGAGGGTAATCGAATTGCACTACATTCATCTGGATAATACTATAGTTCAATCATCGTCAAATATCTAAAAATGAGGTACGTATGAGCTTTTCAGACTTTGAAGCGGTATTTGGAACAGGAGAGCTTTCTCAGAAAGCTGGGGGACTTGATAAATACAAAGATATATTACCAAATTCATTATTGGCTTATTGGGCAAAAAATGGGTGGCGAAGGTATATGGGGGGCACTTTTTGGTTTGTAAACCCCGAGTTCTATAAAGATATTTTACCTGAGTTGTTCGATTCTGTGCAATTCACCGCTCCTATTGTATTTGCGCGCACTGCTTTTGCGGATTTTTATTTTATGAATGAAGGTAAAATCTATTTTTATGATCTCCAATATTGTATGGCGCATAAAGTAGCTGATGATATTGAAGAATTCTTACAACTAATATGTCAAGCCGATGAGGTAGAAACTAATCTAAAGCAGACTATTTTCTATGAAGCACAAGGTTTAGGGCACAAAATTCGTGACCATGATCAATGCTATACATTTGTTCCCATTCCAGCACTCGGGGGTTCTGAATCTGCTGATACCATTCAAGTAAAAAGCATGCTTCCATACATGTCAATTGTCTCACAAGCAGTACAAGGAGATACTGAAGATGAAGAGGAAAGTGATGGTGTTAGTGAATTAGAAGATGATAATTCAGGTAACGCTACTAAACAATATGGATCATTCTTTGATTCTGGTGACAATTGTCGCTCATCACACCGTCTTGAAAAGACACCAGGGCATAATGAAAAAAGAAGAAGGGTTGATCTATCAGCTAAATAAAAGTGAGGTTTGATAGAACCTTGTGAGTGACGGTATGGCCATCACATTGTCACGTTCCAAAATCGATCAAACCGGAGATGGGCAAACTTGCGTAATTCCGTTTGGTAATGACAGACGAACAGGCCAATATGTAAAAGGAGAACATTTAGTGTTAGATAAAGATAGATATGTTGCTTCCACTAGCACCGGAGACGTGGCTGTCTTAACTTACGCATTATTATATATACCTCATAGGTTCATATAAGATGAGGATGGGGGTCATTAGAGGTTTATTTGGAACTGTAGAGATTTATATCCGAGCGGGATATGAAGTAGCGGCCGAACGACCAGCAATGGGTGTGTGCCCTTGGATCATGAGAGGTTTATCAAGCTTATTAGACGATTATTTCGGATCAGAATTTGGAGCAAGAGTAACATTTTTCAATGAACCTCGGGTTGAGTATGATGATGGAAAGATTCTTCTTTTTTTGGATGTGGATCAAATGCTGCTAGATTCAGATTCATCTCCAGTAGGCGGCCCTTATTATTTTAACGGCTCAGTTAGGGGAAATGATGTAAGTGCTTGGCAAACGATGCTTAATGATCTTAAAGGAATGTGTCAAGCGCATGGCGTTGAGTTGATAGTTCAAATATGTACAGCCAAGCCACATGGTTGGAGAGATGATACAGTTGATGCTGTTGTTAGGTTTTTGGGAGCGCTTGTTAACTGTGTTTCACATTTAGCAGAAAGGAATGCAGATGTCTCCTTTCTGTGTAACCCTAACCCCACTGCTTACCACCTCATCTCACATCAAACGAATGAAGATGGTACGCACAAGGCTGAACTTGTCCGGTCAGACTCTAATAAAAGGATTGACCACGATCCCAGAATTCCAGCCATTCACTCAGTGAGACACTATGCAGACGCAAATAAAAAGTATGTACATATAAAAGGATCAACAAAAGGTCGTGCAATGGCCTGGGTTATAGATAGAGAACGCTTAAACGTTGACCCTAGAAATGTTATTTTAGTTGATGACTCAATTGGTCTTCATAGAGAAGATTTTTTTAATGATTGGGGAAATGCTGATACAGAAAAGTTTAGAGAAGTTGATGCGAGCTTATTATTGATGAATAGAGGTCTTAGGATTGGTTATTCTGATATTGCTGGAAAACAAGACTCCATGAAAGTTGCTGAGCATAAGAGGCGTGCTCGACAAGAAGCTTTAATAGGTAAAGGAGAAATATTTGATAAAATTCGACAGGTTGTTAACGATCGATTAGCAGCGATAGTCAGCGAGCGTGCGGCTAGAGCATCAAATGGTCTCGGAAGTAAAGAGGCTTTTTTTAGTGCAGTTGATAGTGCTGATCATCCAGCAGCGTCTTCTAATCATTTTCCTTCTAATATCCCGTAGAGAATAGAACAAGCAGCTTTTTTTCAAAGCTAGGTATGTGCTTATCCTGGTGAGCAGAATTCATCAGTAGATATCAAATATAAGGGATCAGATAGTATGTATTCAAAATCTATTGGAATGGGTTATGGACTATAACAGAGAGAATCAATACCAGCAACACAACGTCATGGACGCTGGCAATTGACACGAACAGAAGTAGAGTACATTAAAGCAGTGTATTAGTTTTCAGACAGTGCTGTGAATTGTTTGTTTGATTTTTAATGCCCACTACGGGGGAAGCCAGGATACGTACTGAAAAGAGGTTAATGAAGTTAAGAAAGTAAAGGTTTTCGGTTAAGGTAAGTAATCAACCCAAAATATAAGACCACTATTATTGACCAATTCATAATGATTGTGTACAGTGATTGCAATGACTGCTAGCAAAAGGAAATAATTATGAATAAATTACTCTCTTTAGCAGCGCTTACTGCTACCGTCTGCTTCACCTCCCTTGCTACAGCTGGTGATTTTTCGAGTCTTTCAGTATATAACCAGTCATCTAGCCAGTGGATCGTATTAGATGTTTCACCGACTGGATGTTTAAATAATACATGGGTTGGCTCCATACCCCCAAACATTACAAAAGGGATGGATGCCGACATGGTAAAGTCTCTTTGTAATAATCAAACAACCCCATGTCATATCACAATGTACGCATTGCCAAGTGACCCTGGTTCATCAGATTGCACAAAGGGTACCAAAATTGCTGATACTCAATTTACGTTGTCAGGAACCGCTAAGCAAGGACACATCGAATTCACTCAAGTTGCTAATGGCTGGAAAGTAACACCAGGAAATGCAGATGGCGATGTTAATGGAAATATAAACGAAGCATTTTCAGATTGGGTTTTGAAAAAATAGCGGTTGTTGCCATTGTTTTTTCACGAATCATTGTAACATACTATAAAAACAATTGAGCGACCTAAGTTAGATGGGTAGCTAAGGTGAAACTATTTCAGGTGAGGGTTCTGTCGAAACTAATTAACATAATGAAATAAATTTTGAGTTATGATTGAATCTTGTGTATGGAGCTGAATTTATAAATCAGGTGGTGTATCCTAATTGGTCTGATTAACGACAATCAATTAACCAAAAAGGAAATACACCATGAAGAAAGATAATGTAATTGCATTAAAAAGCCCGGGGCAGTCTAAATAAATATTTCAGGGGAGGCCGGGTTTGCCACAGAAGCGGCACGACTAGACGCTTCAATGCCAGCGATACAACGACATGGCGTTGGAGATCAACACGGACGGTGGTAAAATATATTAAAGCGGGGCGTCAGTTCGCCGATAGTGCGGTGAATTGTTTGTTTGAATTTTAGAATAAGAATTTGTAAAAATGAAGGAGCTGGAGTATGCCAATAGATGAAGTAATCCGAAAAAAGGTCGTTAGCTTTTCATCAAGTCAAGAACAAATTGAGTTAGTTGAATATCTCGAAGAAAAACTTAAATCAGGTGAAGTATCACCGCAGGATGTGTTTGAGTATGCAAGAGACTATCGCTTTAGTAAAAGAGAAGGGACGCCTTATGTCATTTCGGCGGATAGTATTAATAAACTTGGCGTTGTAGTAGGAAAGCTAGATGATGCCGAACAAAAAGCACTAAAACCTCAGTATTATAAATTGGCAGCTGATAGAGATAGTCATTGGGGCTGTCATAATCATGCGGCAGCATCACTACATGGTATGTATGGAGTGGAAAAATCGGTGGCGGATGCTTTGTGTTACATTAAAAAAGCAGTTGAGTTGGATGAAGATAAACCAACACATAAATTACTGCTGTGCCAGGTGTTACGTGAAGATGGGCAGTTAACTGATTCAGTGACTGCTCTAGTTGACTATTTTAAATGGGTCGTAAAACAAGATGAAAAAGAAGAAAAAATTAAATTAGCGATAGATCTGTTTTCTGAGATGATTGAAGAGTTTGATCTTAAGTTTGAGGGTGATGAGCAGGCTATCCATGAAAGATGCCATGATTATTCAAAAAGGCTAGCGCCTATCTTAGCATCTCAAGCCAAACACCCTGCCTTTTTGTCAATTCAGCAACGAGCCTATTTCATTCAGGCAATGTGTGATGAGCAATTGGGAAAGCCGTGCGCGGCTTGGAAAAGCCATTGTCAAGTCACTGATGCGTCAGTGCCTTGTTATGTGGACTCTGTTAGGGCGCGTGCTCGTTTACTTAAATGTAAGATCCAAGAACAACTAGGCTTGCTTGATGATGCTCAGCCAAAATTGGCAGCAGAAATAAATGCGGCGGAGGGTGGCGGTGATGCAGCAATGGTGCTAGATGGGGAGCAACCAGCAGAACCCGCCCCTGATAAATTTATGTTGCCACAAGGCATGCCATTGCCTGTCAAATTTTCTCGAGCATGGAGAAAAGAAGCAGAATGGTTTGACTCGCTTAATCCAGATAAACTCGAAGAAGAATTTAAAAAACGTGATAAGCAGTTAGACAAACTTATTGAAGCAGGCAGGGTAGAATCTGCATTAATAGCAGATTATATCAAGACACTTGAGGAAGAGGGTAGTGAGGCAGATGACGAAGAAGACGATGATGTTGAAAATAAAACATTGAATCCTTGGGAAGCAAGGCGAGAGAAATTAAATAAAAATATTGAAGAATTAAAGGAAATGAAAAAAAAACTTGAAGAAGACTATGATCGACATCATGCATTAGCTCGTGCAGTGTTTCGTCGTCATGCAGCTGAAAGTCGTTTTTTTCAACCAACACGTTCATCGAAAGTGCAGGCTATTTACGCCTTAGTGGAACAAATTATTGATCATCGGTTTAGTGCTAAAACTGATAAGCTTGAGCCTATCAATTTGGCAGGAATCAGTGGACGCTTGCTGATTACCGCAGAACGAGCATTCCAAGAAGGAGTGATTAGTTTAAGTAATCATGATCGACCTGAATTAGGCATTCCCATTGTCAGAAAAAAATCATGGGGTTTTGGATATGGCTACAACGAACGTTCTGGTGTGACCACGTATGGCCCGATCGAGCAATATCAGGTCGCTGATACGGTGGTTAAAGCTGAACACCGTGTTGAGCCTAAACGACAGCGAATGGGCGATAGCTTTTTGCCTGATCATGGCACTTACTCTAACGATATTTATCCATTCTTTTGTCGATTATGTGAGAAAGATGTTGCAAAAGAACAGAAACTGGCAAGCTATATGTTGCGTTATGGTAAAACGCATCAAGCGGTTTCACTTGAAGAGTTGGAAGCCATTAATGATGAGGCAGATCAAGAAGATGTTGAAAAATTCAATCGTATTTGTTTTTTAGTGATGACCAAAGAGCAATCACAGTGGCACTCCGCAACGAATGAGGCTTTTCAGTTGGGGATGTCAGTTTCACTTGCTCGAGGGTTAATAATGATTGAGGCAGGCTTTATTCCGCTAGAAGAAATATTTAAGAATAAAGCATTATTAAGTATTTATTCACATACAAAGCTTGCTGATAATTGTTCGGATGTTGAAGAATCGGCACAATATATCGATAGACTTTACATGGCTTATTTAGAGCAAAAAAGAGGCGCTGACCATGTGAAGTTCTTTAAATCACACCTTAAGGATGAAAGACCGCCAGAGAAGGTTTTGAATCGTAAACAGGCGCATGATGATATGTGTTATGTTTATGGTGGTGATAGTGATACCGACGGGGAAGGTTATACTACTGATCTTGATATCAGAATGTAATTTCAATGGGAGGACGTTATTGCAGAAATCAGTCTCATGCAATAGATATATTCATTTCGAGGAGTGAGAAATATGTTTCATTCAAGGAAAGAACAACAAGCACCTGCATCTTTTCCAATTGAAGGTATTACATATAATGCTGAAACAGTATACAACTTATGTTAGGGTTCATGGCAGTTTCTGCAGCACTTCTTTACAGAACTTATTGGTGTGATAAGGAAGCTGAGATACAAATAAAAACAAGAGAACTAGAAGGTAAAATGATTCAACAAGACATTTACTCGCAAGAAACGTTTAAGGAAATCTTCAGGACAGAATATGTTGAATATCTAGAATGGAAGTACAACAGAATAGAAGCAAGCGTAGTTGCTATAAACTTCCAAAAAGGGTTTCGCCGTATCTGTCTAAACCGTCACAAGATCTTGTTTGTACTACGCCAAAATTGATCGTAAGTCGCGTGTACTGCAATGAGTTTGTTATGAATTGATAATGGAAATAGGAGAAAAAAGATTATGTCAAATAGAGAATTTAATTTAAGCGATTTAAATGGCTTAAATGGTTTTATTCTTAATGGAAATGTAACTGAGGACCAAAGTGGTGTTTCAGTTGCGTCAGCAGGGGATGCCAATGGTGATGGGTTTAATGATGTGATCATTGGTGCTTTTTTAGCAAACCCCAGTGATCGAACTGATGCGGGTCAAAGCTATGTGGTGTTTGGTCACAATGGGTCTTGGCCAACTCGCTTGGAACTCTCTTCTCTAAATGGGACGACAGGTGTGATTGTTGACGGTGCTACATCAGGTGATGTAAGTGGGGATTCTGTTGCGGCAGCAGGGGATGTGAATGCTGATGGGTTTGGTGATGTGATCATAGGAGCCTCTAGTGCAGACCCCAGTGGTCGAACTGGAGCAGGCCAGAGCTATTTGGTATTTGGTCATGGTGGTACGTGGCCTTCTAGCTTAGAACTCTCCTCTTTAAATGGGATCACAGGAGTGATGATCAATGGCATTGTCGCGGGTGACATCAGTGGTTATTCTCTTGCAGGAATAGGAGATGTTAATGGAGATGGCATTGATGATATGATCATTGCTTCTCGGGCAGATCCAAATGGTCGAGTGGAAGCAGGGCAGAGCTATCTGGTGTTTGGGCGATTAGGAGCTTGGCCTGCGAGCTTAGAACTCTCTTCTTTAAATGGGATAACGGGTGTGACCATTAATGGTATTGCAGCGGGTGACTGGAGTGGTAACTCTGTTGCGTCAGCTGGTGATGTGAATGGTGATGGGATTAATGACATCATTATTGGTGCTCGTTATGCTGATCCGGGTGGTCGAACGGATGCAAGTCAAAGCTATTTGATTTTTGGTCACAGTGGGGCTTGGTCGGCCACGTTAGAGCTTTCCTCACTAAATGGCACGGTAGGTGTGATTATTAACGGTATTGCAGCGGGTGATCACAGTGGTATGTCAGTTGCATCAGCAGGAGATGTGAATGCTGATGGCATTGATGATGTGATCATTGGTGCTTATCGTGCAGATCCAGGTGGTCGTGTGGATGCGGGTCAGAGTTCTTTAGTGTTTGGTCATAATGGTACATGGCCTGCGAGCTTAGAACTCTCTTCTTTAAATGGGACAACGGGTGTGACCATTAATGGTATTGCGGCAAGTGATCGCAGTGGTCGTTGGGTTGCTGCTGCCGGTGATGTCAATGGTGATGGGTTTGTTGATGTGGTGATTGGAGCCTATTATGCTCGAATGTTTGCAGGTCAAAGCTATGTGGTATTTGGTCATAATGGTACATGGCCTGCTCACATAGAGCTCTCTTCTCTAAATGGGACAACGGGTGTAATCATTAATGGCATTGCAGCAGGTGACCTGAGTGGTCATACTGTTGCGTCAACCGGCGATGTCAATGGCGATGGATTTGATGATATAGTTATAGGGGCTGTTTTTGCAAATCCTGGTGGTAGATATCGTGCGGGACAGAGCTATGTTATCTTTGGTGGTACAGAACGGTTTAGTAGTAATCAAATCTCGATTCAATCCGGTGAAATGATACGTTTGCATACGGCTAATCTTGCTGTAGAGCCATTAATTGATCATCGTAACTTTAATGTCACTAACGTCATACACGGTCGATTTGCATTAACCACAGACCCTCTGGCTGCTATTACTTCTTTTAATCAATCACAAGTGAATCAAGGTGAGGTTGTTTTTGTGCATGATGGTAGTAGTCAAGCTCCGGAATATACTGTTAGTACCGAGAGCATAACGCGTGTGTTTGGAGGTATACTCTCGCAAATTGCTAATATCACCTTTTTACCTTTTTCGTTTTCACCAACGAATACACCAACCACGTCTCCAACAGCTATTCCCACGGTTTCTCCTACAGGGTTGCCGACAGCGATTCCTTCTGTCTCACCTACAGCAGCGCCAACAGAGGTACCTACAACAGCTGCACCGACTGCGCTACCCACGCAGACTCCTACGAGTGTTCCAACGTTAAATCCAACAGCGATTCCTTCTGTCTCACCTACAGCAGCACCAACAGAGGTACCTACAACAGCTGCACCGACTGCGCTACCCACACATACTCCTACGAGTGTTCCAACGTTTAATCCAACAGTAATTCCTTCTGTCTCACCTACAGCAGCGCCAACTGTGGTACCCACAACAGTTGCGCCAACGGCATTACCTACACGTGCTCCTACGAGTATTCCAACGTTTAATCCAACAGCGATTCCTTCTGTCTCGCCTACAGCAGTACCAACTGTGGTGCCCACAACAGTTGCACCAACGGCATTACCTACACATGCTCCTACGAGTGTTCCAACGTTTAATCCAACAGCGATTCCTTCTGTCTCGCCTACAGCAGCGCCAACAGAGGTACCTACAACAGTTGCACCAACGGCATTACCTACGGGTGTTCCAACGAGCGTTCCAACGTTTAATCCAACAGCAGTACCGACACTATCACCAACAGCGATTCCTTCTGTCTCGCCTACAGCAGTACCAACTGTGGTGCCCACAACAGTTGCGCCAACGGCATTACCTACACATGCTCCTACGAGCGTTCCAACGTTAAATCCAATAGCTGTACCGACACTATCACCAACAGCGATTCCTTCTGTCTCGCCTACGGGGTTGCCAACAGGAATGCCAATACCATCACCGACTGCAATTCCTTCAGTTCCGCCGACTGCAGTACCTACTACTACACCTACAGATTCACCGATGTCCTTCTTCGGTAATGCACCAACAGCGGACATTAGTAATTTACAGCCAGAGAATATGGGTGGTTCGAGTGAGGGCTTTGATATGTTACCCATCGTTATTGGCGTAGCAGCGGGCGTGCTCGTATTATTAGCGTTAGGTATCATGTATAAACGACATTTAGATCGACGATCAAAGCAGGAAGCAGCAGATGTGGGAAGTCAATCAGCAACATTCACAAACCCAACCTACGAACGACCTGGGCAAGTCAGAGTAGAAAGAGATCCAACTTATGATGTTTACGAAAGACCGCCAGCAGCAGTAAGGCTAGATGGAGAAGGTTATTTAGCAGTAGGTGATGACGGTGCGGGCAATGGAGATG
>JAHZIV010000035.1 GCA_022601255.1 Gammaproteobacteria bacterium | reverse complement strand
TATTATGATTATTATCAACCTGAGGCTTACGTTCCAGCGTCGGATACTTATATTGCAAAAGATGCCTCGGTCAATGCGCACATAGAACAAATGCGATTGTCAGCTACAAAAGCTGTTCTAGAACGTAAAGATACCATTATTGTTGCTACTGTATCCGCTATCTATGGTCTGGGTGATCCGCAGTCGTATCTGAGTATGGTGTTGCACTTAAGCTGCGGTGAGCAGATCAGTCAGCGTGATATTTTACGCCGCCTTGCTGAAATGCAGTATACGCGTAATGATACTGCATTTGATCGTTCTACCTATCGTGTGCGTGGTGATGTGATTGATGTGTTTCCTGCAGACTCGGAACGTGAGGCGGTGCGTATCGAATTATTTGATGATGAGGTGGAAAAGATTTGTTTCTTTGATCCACTGACCAATGAAATATTACGTAAAGTTCAACGCACAACCATTTTCCCAAAAACACATTATGTAACGCCACGCGAAACTATCTTGCAAATGATCGATACTGTGCGTGAAGAGTTGCGAGATCGCTTAGAGACGTTGCGTGAAAATAACAAACTGGTTGAGGCTCAACGGTTAGAAGAGCGCACAAAGTATGATATCGAAATGATGCTGGAACTGGGTTATTGTTCTGGTATTGAAAATTATTCGCGTTATTTGTCGGGTCGACGTGAAGGCGAGCCACCGCCGACACTGATGGATTATTTGCCGAAAGGTTGCGTCATGTTTGTTGATGAGTCGCATGTGTCTATTCCACAGATTGGTGGTATGTATCGAGGTGATCGTGCACGAAAAGAAAATTTAGTCACCTATGGTTTTCGTTTACCTTCGGCGTTGGACAATCGCCCATTGCGTTTTGAAGAGTTTGAGCGTTTAGCGCCACAAATGGTTTTTGTATCGGCTACGCCTTCAGTGTATGAGGCAGAGCATTCGAATGATGTGATTGATTTAGTGGTGCGGCCAACGGGTCTGTTGGATCCGGAGTTAGAAGTGCGGCCAGTAGCCACGCAGGTTGATGACTTGTTGTCTGAAATTAAAATTCGTGCCGCAAAAAATGAACGTGTATTGGTAACAACGCTCACTAAAAAAATGTCTGAAGATTTAACGGAATATTATGCTGAGCAAGGTGTTCGTGTGCGCTATTTGCATTCGGATATTGACACTGTAGAACGAGTCGAAATCTTACGTGATCTGCGTTTAGGTGTGTTCGATGTATTGGTGGGTATTAATTTATTACGCGAAGGTTTAGATCTGCCTGAAGTATCATTAGTTGCGATTCTGGATGCTGATAAAGAAGGTTTCTTGCGTTCTGAGCGTTCATTAATACAAACGATTGGCCGTGCTGCGCGAAACTTAGAAGGCAGGGCAATTTTATATGCGGATAGAATTACAGGTTCGATGCAAAAAGCTATCGATGAAACAAAACGCCGTCGCCTGTTACAGGAGGCCTATAATAAAAAACATAATATTACGCCGAGTAGTATTAAGAAAGCGGTACGCGATATTTTACAGTCCGGTCAAGATGGTAAGAGTAAGAGAGAAGAGGCGCAGCGTATCGCAGAAGAGGCGGCGCCCTATTTACGTATGTCGTCAGCACAACTATCGAAGCATTTAAATAAGCTAGAGCAGCAGATGATGCAGCATGCGCGTGACCTGGAATTCGAAGAAGCTGCTAAAATACGCGATCAGATCGAGCATATCCAGTATACGGTGCTGGGTGTAGATAAATCGTGATACAGCCATAAAAGATTATATATTATCTCTCCGTTAGAGTTTATGAGTAATTGTGGTCAGTTTAAGCTGACTAGCTGTTTATATTTGATTTATAATAAGTCATATAGGTCTGATGGTGGGGCTTATAGATGGCATTCAGTTTATGTTCGCTCCTAATGACGTGTCAAATACGGGGCTTGAGCCATCGATGCAAAGGAGTGCGTTATGAAAATCAAAGTTCAACTGTTAAAAATGATCCTGATAGGACTGTGGCTAGGTTTGTTTAACATAACAGTGGTTTATGCTGCCAGTTTCAATACACCAGCGCCTATCAGTGGTCGTAATTCTTCGAGTACACAACACATTATTCCAGCTGATGTATTAGCTCGCGTTAAGCTACTAAAGGGTGAGCTGAATTTAGTGCGTATAGCACTCGGTAAGCCTCAGCATCATCAGACTATTATTTCAGTTTCTGGTGCCTCACCTAGAGAAGTTTATTTTGAGGCTCAAGCCTTATTTCAGAAGGCTAATCGTTTAGCATATGAAGTCACAGGAAGTTATGAGCAGCAGCCAGAAATTCATTCCAGTAACTTATTGCCAGCACATGTTTGGCAGCTAGTAGACACCGCGTTGAAGCGTATCTTATTAGTGAAACAACGCCTTGGCATTAAAACAGTTGTTGTTGAGAAGAGTCAGGTAGAGGCAACCACACCAACAGATGTTTTTAATGCAATATTGCAAGCAAACCAGGAGCTCAATGCATTGCTATACCGTCGTGTAGCGCCAAGTGATGTCTATGAGCAGGTGACACTGGCTGTAAACTATACAGCAAATTTATTGAAACGTTTAAATATATCGCCTCGTATACCCGATTCACCTACCTTTGTTGCAAATAAAACACCTGGTAATGTCTATCAAAGAGCTGTGCGATGTATTCATATATTACAAGCCATTGCTAAAGAATCAAACGTTAAGGTGCTTCATGTAAAGATAAGTGATCTTGGAAAGCATCAGGCGACACCAAGTAATGTATTTGATTTAAGTAAGATTATTGTATCTGAGGTACGCTATTTGAATACACTGCTTGGTAATACGAAATCCATAGAGGCATTTTATCCTGGATATAAAACACCATCAGAAGTATTCCAGAGGGCAGGTGTTTTATTAAAACAATTACAGGCAATACAGAAAGTCGTGAAACAGCAACCTAATTGGTTAAATCAGCAAGGATTAAATTCATGAGACGTGGGTTAAAATCTAAGCTAATGTTATCGCATGGCTTAATTGCATTATGTGGCACTCTATTATTAGTGATTTGTTTAATTGCCATCTTACGCCTGCAACGTCATACTGAAAAATTAGTGCACCAAGCAGTTCCAACGGTTTATATCGCTGGAAACTTGCAAACAAATCTTCAGGCCAGTTTGGCAGCTTTACGTGGTTGGATGAATGTGCGTGATAGTCGTTTCATAAAAGAACGCAATGATGCATGGCGTAATGGCATTGATGTTAATTTAAATAAATTAACAGCCTTGGTAAATAATTCAGATGACATAAAGACGAAAAAGGAGATTTTACAACTAAGAAATCAACTGGAAGATTTAAAAATGTGGCAGTGGCGCATAGAAGATGTGGCGCAGGCTCCAGGTAATAACCCAGCAGCAGCATTTATGAAGGAGCAAGTTAATCCTTCTGCAGAACATATTATCTCTTATGTTGCGTCTTTGATTTCGCAAGAGCAACAATCAAGGCCAGAAGCGCCTGCATCCTATATTTATTTGTTAGCTGGCTTCAAGAGTTATTTTGTAAAATCACTGAGCTCATTAGCACAATATGTTTTAACAGGGAATAAAGCCAGTTTAGATGAAAGCCAAAAAGCACTATCCTTGGCTGAGAGTCAAATCAATAGTTTGGAGAAAAAGAGTGCAGCACTCACACGAAATCAGCGTCCTGTATGGAAAAATTTAACGACAAGTTTTCATTATTACAACCAGTTGGTTAAGCAATTAATATCATTGAGATTGCGAGATGGTCAAAGTATTGCAAGCATGCTGCTGGTACAAAAAGCAGTGCCGTTAGCAAGGTCGTCAAATACTTTATTGTCTGGTATTATTAATACAGAAAAACATCTGCAAGTTGCAGCCAGTTATAATACGGAAAGATTAACTCAGCTGATCATATATGGAATAATTGCATTTATTATTATAATGATTTTATTATCATTATGGTTGGCGAATAGTAATGCCAATCGTTTTTTAAGCCCGATTTCATTATTATTAGATGCCACTAAAAAAATATCTAAAGGTAAGCTGAGTCATAATATTGAAGTATTATCAGATGATGAAATTGGCCAGTTAACAGATTCATTTAATACAATGTTACATTTAAGGCAAGTGGCAGAGCAGAAGACACGACAGGTTGTTGAGACAGCAGTTGATCCTATACTGACTATCGATGCAAAAGGTGTTGTTCAGTCAATGAATTCTGCTACGACAGAGTTATTAGGATATACGGAAGAAGATCTTTTGGGATCTAATATTTCTATCATTATGCCTGAGCCTTATGGATCACAGCATGATCAGTATCTAAAAAATTACCTTAAAACAAAGAGTAAAAAAGTGATTGGTAAAACAAGAGAGTTAAAAGCGCAGACAAAGAAAGGTGAAATAATTCCAATTGTGTTGTCAGTGAGCGAGATAATTGTTGAGGGTGAGTATTTATTTACAGGTTTTATTCGTGATGTTCGGGTAGAAAATAAGCTCGTTGCTGAGGCTAACAAGTTAAATGAAAGTCTTGCTAACGAGAATCACGAAAGAAGCATTAGTGCAAAACTTGAGAATACTTTAAGAGGTGCTGATGATATCACGCAGTTTGCTAACGATACCTTGCAATTTTTTGCTGAAAATTTCGATGTTAGTCTTGCAATGCTCTATGTCGTGGATGCACTAGAGAAAACAATTAGTTTGGTGGGTGGTTATGGTTATAAGGAAAGACGAAATCGTGCTACAGTATTTCAGTGGGGTGAGGGCTTACTGGGTGAGTGCGTAGAAACTCAAAAAATAATTACTATCACAGAGCCACCTAAGGACTATTTTAAAATTGCCTCGGGAATTGGTGAGGCATTGCCTAAACTTATACTGTTGGTGCCGTTAATGGTTGAAGATGGTGTTATTGGTGTTATTGAGCTTTGTACGCTGCATGATGTCGTAGGTGATGAGCAGACTTTTGTCGATGCATTATGTCAAAATGTTGCCATTTATTTGCAAATGCTACTGGCCAAGAAAAAATTACAACAGTTATATGATGAAACCCAACTGCAAAAACAGAATCTTCAGCAGCAAGAAGAAGAATTGCGTGCTTCAAATGAAGAGTTGGAATCCCAAGCGGATACGCTTAAGCAATCGGAAGAAGAATTGCGATCTACGAATGAAGAGTTGAGTATTCAAGTGAAGCTAATTGAAAAACAGAAAAAAGAGTTAAAGAATCGAACGGATGAAGTTTCAAAGTCAAGTCAATACAAGTCAGAGTTTTTAGCAAATATGTCGCATGAATTGCGAACGCCGTTAAATAGTCTCTTGATACTAGCACAGGGCTTTATGAATAATAGAGCAGGTAACCTTACTGTAGAACAGCTGGAAGAAGCAAAAATTATATACGAAGCTGGCACGGATTTGCTGACATTGATCAATGATATTTTAGATATCTCAAAGGTAGAGGCAGGAAAACTTACAATTGAAATCATAACGGTGCAGCTTCAAGATATTATAGGCGCCCTTAAAAAACAATTTGAACCGATGGCACAAGAAAAGAAAATTGAATTTCGCATAGAGTGTGATAAAACAACTCCTGAAGAAATACAAACAGATCAGGTGCGTTTATTGCAAATATTAAAAAATCTTATATCTAATGCTATTAAATTTACGCATGAGGGAAGTGTTTCTGTGAAAATTGCCGTTCAAGGAGATAGTGTTGGTTTTAAAGTTATTGATACAGGTATTGGTATTCCAAAAGATAAGCAAAAATTAATTTTTTCAGAATTTCAACAAGCGGATGGCTCAACGTCTCGTAAGTACGGTGGTACTGGTTTAGGATTATCCATATCAAGAAAGCTAGTTGATCTGATGCAAGGTAAATTAGCATTAGAAAGCACTGAAGGAAAGGGCAGTATTTTTTCATTGCTGATGCCCTTAAATCCTGAAGTTGAACAAAAAACTAAGGTTAATACAAAACCAAAATTGAGCGAGCAGTTAATCAAGTTGCCTGAAGATATTCACAAAATTCCCCGTGAGATGCCAGATGATAGAGAGCATTTGAAGTCTGATGTACCCACTTTGCTAGTAGTAGATGATGATAAAAATTTTGCTGGTTCGCTCGCAAAATTAATTCATGAAAATAAATTCCAAGTATTGTTAGCATTAACTGGGACGACAGGTCTTCAGTTGGCAGCGGCATATCAGCCAAGTGGTATTATACTGGATTTAGGATTACCTGATATTTCTGGTGAATCTGTTTTGTTAGCACTTAAGGGGGATAGTAGAACACATGATACTCCAGTGCATGTTGTATCAGCTAGCGATCGATCTCATGAAGTTATTGATAAAGGTGCCTTTAGTTTCTTGCAAAAACCCGTTAAGCAGGGTGATATAGAGGCTTTAATATCACAAATGTCAGATATAAATTTGAGTAAAATACTTATTGTTGAAGATGATCAAGTAGCTCAAAAGGGCCTTAAAGAGATATTTACCACTTTACAAGATTCTGTTGAAGTTGATTTTTCAGAAACCGCAGCTGATGCTAAAATAAAATTGAAGGATACTCTCTATACTTGTGTGATTGTTGATTTAGGTTTGCCAGATGCCTCTGGTATTGAGTTGATTCAAAGTCTTGTCGATGAGATGAATGTATTAGTTCCTATTATTGTATATACAGCACGTGAATTGACCCCAGGCGAGTTTAAAGCTGTTAAGAAATACACCAATAAAGTTGTTATAAAAGGTGCAGAGGCAATGGAACGCTTAGTTGATGAGGTGCAACTTTTTGTGCATCATGTTGAAGAAAAGACAGGTTATGATTCTAAATTAATAAGGAAGGAGCCCATGAGTGGAGATAAGTTTAACAGCCAACATGTATTATTGGTTGATGATGACCTTAGAAATACGTTTGCACTATCGCGTGCGTTGGAGGCGGAAAACTTAAACGTTACTATTGCAGATAATGGTGAATTAGCACTTGAAAAGCTTGAAGGTGAAGAGACCTTTGATATAATTTTGATGGACATGATGATGCCAGTCATGGATGGTTATGAGGCAATTAAAAAAATTAAAGCAGATCAAAAGCATCAAAATATACCTATTATTGCTTTAACGGCTAAGGCCACACAGCAAGATCGTGAACAATGTATAGAGGCTGGCGCTAATGACTATATGAGTAAGCCAATTGTTGTTGAGAATTTGCTTGAGTTAATGAGTGTGTGGATTTCTGACTCTGGGGAATCTTCATGAAAAAGGCGGATCAATTAGCGGTTGACGTAATAATTGATGTTATGCAGCAGCTTTATGGTTACGACTTTGTTGGTTATTCTAAGGCATCATTAAAACGTCGATTGAAGCATCATCAGACTCGTAAAAATTTAGAGACGCTTGCAGATATGATACCCCCATTATTAAATGACCCCCAGTATTTTAATGAACTATTGTCTGACCTTTCGGTTACAGTCACAGAAATGTTTCGTGATCCTGAGTTTTATAGTAGTTTCGCAAAATTAGTCATACCTAAGATGAAAACTTACTCTTATATTAAGATTTGGCATGCGGGATGTGCAACAGGGGAGGAGGTGTATTCGATGGCTATTTTATTGCATGAATACAAGTATCTTGATCGCGCTCAGTTATATGGTACTGACTTTAACCCTTATGCTTTGAAGATCGCTAAAAAAGGTATTTATCCGGATGAGAATTTTAAGCAGTTTGTTGAAAACTATAAGGCGTCAGGCGGAAAGAATGAGTTTTCTGATTATTTTACAGAAAAATATCATGCGCTTAAGATAAAGTCATTTCTACAAGAAAAAATCACATTGTCGCAGCATAATTTGTCAACAGATAAGGTTTTTGGCGAAATGGAAGTAATTGTTTGCCGCAATGTCATGATTTATTTTGATGCTAATCTCAAAAAGAGAGTTTTGACATTGTTTCAAGAGAGCTTGGTGGACTATGGATTTCTGTGTCTTGGGGATAAGGAAACGCTTGATATGCCTGGCTTTAAAGCTGTCGATGAGGCAGTATCTATCTACCAAAAGGTGCCATATGATAAGTGAGGGATCATACCAATTAATTGTCGTGGGCTCCTCTTATGGGGGTGTGCAATCGCTACGTATGTTGCTACCGAGTTTGTCAGAAAAAATCTCTATCCCAATTGTGCTGGTTCAGCATATTAAGCCCTCTAAGCAGAACTTACTGGCTGAACAGTTAGATGATATCTGTTGTCATCATGTTAAAGAGGCACAAGATCATGAGTCTATTTGCGATAAGGTTATTTATTTTGCGCCTGGTGGTTATCATTTGCTAGTAGAGTCTGATAGAACATTAACGCTTTCTAGGGATGATCCGGTTGAGTTCTCAAGGCCATCGATTGATGTTTTATTTGAAAGTGCGGCCGATGCTTATGAGTCAACGCTAATTGGTGTCTTACTAACTGGAGCTAATCATGATGGTGCAGAAGGAATCGCTTCTATATACGATCAAGGGGGTGTTACCATTGCTGAGGATCCAGATACGGCCGTGATGGCGACAATGCCGCAATCGGCTATTGATACAGGAAAGGTACATCAGATATTACCACTTGATCGAATGGCAAATTATATTAGTTCGATTGTAAACCAGCCAAATGGCTCTGCAGGTGAAGAATGAACCGGGAAGATAGATTGCCAAATGAAGTTAGTGTTTTGGTGGTTGATGATAACCCAAAAAACATTGTGGCGATGAAAAATATCTTATCTGATTTGCCCATTACTATACATACGGCTTCCTCAGGTGCTGAGGCGCTCAAGATGGTATTGCGTAGTCACTATGCAGTCATTTTCTTAGATGTGCAGATGCCAGAAATGGATGGTTATGAGGTAGCTACATGTCTTATGCAAAATAAAGAGACTGCTAATATACCCATTATTTTTGTGACCGCTATTAATGACAGTGATTCTAATATTTTAGAAGGCTATAAATCTGGTGCTATTGACTATCTCACCAAGCCGATCAATCCTCAAATCTTAGTGGCTAAAACAAAGATATTTATAAGGTTGTCCGAACAGCAGGAAGCACTGTCTTCAGCTGTTAAGCAGCTTGATGAGCTTGCGAATAATGACTCTTTGACAGGATTGGCCAATCGGCATCAATTTAATTTATTTTTCGAGAAGTTATTGGCTAATAGTAAGCGTTATCAGCGTGAATTTGCTTTGTTGCTGTTAGACTTAGATAACTTTAAGCTTGTTAATGATAATTTTGGTCATAATGTGGGTGATCAGTTATTGCAAGTGGTTTCTAAGTGTTTGCAAGAGCATTTGCGGGCATCTGATTTAATTGCAAGGCTGGGAGGTGATGAGTTTGTCATCCTGTTATCTGAGCTGGATGTTGCTCGAAATGCAGGTCATGTTGCGGAAAATATTGCACGTATTTTATCTGAGCCCATTACTATTGATGGGCATAAGATCAATACATCGGTTAGTATTGGTATTGCAACGTATCCATTTGCCAGTGACTCTGTTGAAGGGCTTTTTAAGGCGGCTGATATTGCATTATATCGTGCTAAAGATGCTGGCAAAAGCATGTTTCAGTATTTTACGGACTCTTTGAATCAGGAGTATATGCGACGATCTAAGGTCGAAGCTGCGCTTCAAAAAGCGGTTGAGAATGAGAGCATTACGCTTTCTTACCAGCCACGTGTTAATATTCAGACAGGAGAGATTGTGGGGCTAGAGGCCTTGGCGCGTTGGCACGACGATGAGCTTGGTAATGTCTCACCCGCTGAGTTTATTGCTGTCGCTGAAGAGATGGGTTACATATCTCTGTTGGGTAAATATCTTATTCGGAACGCATTTAAAGCATTTTGTGATTGGCAACAAAAATTTAAGCATCTTAAATTTAGTTTGTCGATTAATCTATCACCGTATCAATTTCTTAATCCTATGTTTGTAGAAAGCCTTAAGGAGCTTGTACATGAGCATGCAATTGACCTAGATCGTTTAGAGTTCGAACTAACAGAGTCTGTTTTTAAAGGGAATCATGAAGAGCTTGAAACACTATTGCAAAATGTGTGTGATATGGGTGTGCGATTTTCAATTGATGACTTTGGAACAGGTTATTCCTCCTTATCGCGTTTAAAGACATTGCCTATTTGTGTTTTGAAAATTGACCAATCATTTGTACGTGATATTACGTCAGATCCAAATGATGCTGCTATTGTGCAGGCTGTCATAGCGCTTGCTGAAGCTTTAGATCTTGGTGTGGTTGCAGAGGGGGTGGAGACAAAAGCGCAAGCAGATTTTCTGCAGAAAAATGGTTGCCAGGAAGCGCAGGGCTTTTATTACTCAAAAGCAATTTCTGCAGATGCTATGGGTGTACTATTGGAGAAGGGGGGTGTTGATACAGATTAGTGTTCTTTAAGCATGCTCAGAAAACGGCTTAATATTTTCCTCTCTTCCCCTGACTACATGAAGGTAATGGCCCAGGATCCAATAAATAAATACCACTATAAAATCAAATAGATGAAAATAAAACCTCATGTAAATCCCTGATTTTTCATGTCAGTATACTATAGTTCTCCGATAAGTCATTTTGTAGGCTTAAGAGGGGTTGTAATGAAACATTTCATAAAAGTATTGAAAATAATGGGGATAGGAATTTTAGGGACTTGGGCGCTTCATTCATATGCAAATGAAGATATGATGGTGGTTGGCACTCACGCTGAAATGCAGGGGTATACGAAGCATGTAGGTTTGCCAAGCAGAATTGATTCACATGGCGAGCGGGTATTTATATTCAGCCCACGCTATAAGCAATGGGCGGCCTATGATTCTCGTGGCGTTCGGGTTGCTTACGGTAAAGCAAATGGAGGTTCGCATTATTGTAAGGATGTAGGTCGTGCGTGTCGCACGCCTCAGGGTGTGCATCGAATTATTCGCAAGGGAACGTCTGCATGTCGCTCGAGCAAGTATCCCAAGCCGCGAGGTGGTGCGCCAATGCCTTACTGCATGTTCTTTCATGGCGCTGGATATGCCATTCATGGATCGCCACAAATTGGGTCGCGCAATACCAGTCATGGTTGTGTTCGTGTCAAAACCAGCGCTGCCAAATGGCTGCACCAATATTTTCTAAAGCCTGGAACGAAAGTGGTCGTTCAGTCATATTAGAGCTAACTTAAGGCTAAATATCTGTTACAATGCGCCCTCGATTCAATTGTAGGGCGCATTTTTTATGGATATTAATATTACTCACTGGGTAGGTTCGTTAGGTTATTATGGCTTATTCTTGATCGTCTTTTTAGAAATGGGCTTTTTCTTTGCCTTCTTTTTGCCAGGTGATAGTTTAGCTTTAACGGCAGGCATCATGGCTCATAAAGGCATTTTCCATGTCTGGATTTTATGTGCTGTGTTTGTGGTGAGTGCTGTTCTGGGCTATATGTTTGGTTATTGGTTTGGTGAGCGTTTGGGTGGTTGGCTGATGAAGCGCAAGGATAGCATTTGGTTTCGTAAACAATATATTATTCGCGCGCACGATTTTTATAATAAACACGGTGGTAAGGCGGTTATGTTGGGGCGCATGGTGCCTGTGGTACGCACCTTTGTGCCTATTGTGGCAGGTATGGCAAAGATGGAGTATCGCCGCTTTACACTCTATAACATTCTGGGTTCGATTATTTGGGGTGTTGGCTTTACGTTATTAGGCTATTTTATGGGTAGTTTTGTGCCGAATATTACGAAGATATTCTTGCCAATTGTGTGTGGTATTATTGTTTTATCTCTTTTGCCGGGTGTGATCCATGTTTGGAAAGAGCGGCGTGCGGAGAAATTGAAATCAAAGGCAGAAAATAAAGCCAAAACGGAATAATTAAGTTAAAATAGTGTCTTGGATCTAAATCTGTGGGATTCTATCAAGGAGGAAAATATGTTGCAGCGCTACCGTCTTATCTTACCGAGTCTTCTCATTAGTCTAGTCTTATCAGGCTGCGGACAATCTCATTTTAATCCAGCTACGACAAGTAACAAGACAGCAAAGCGTATTTTCTCTGCCTTGCCACGATATAGAAAATTGGCGCATGAATCTTGGCCACCTTTATATTTTGAAGCGCCGATTAAAGTGGGTATGCAAGAAGCTGAAGTGCCGCGATTGCGACGTCGTTTGATACTTTTGGGGGACATGCAGGCAACTGAAGGAGTTGATAGGGGTGATACCTATACACGTCAACTGTCGTTGGCAGTAGGGCGTTTTCAGTGGCGTCACGGCTTGAAGCCGGACGGCGTATTAGGTGAGAAAACGCTACGTGCGTTAAATGTAACGCCTGCACAGCGATTACATCAGTTGGAGGCGAGCATGGATCGTTGGGCACAGTTTCCAGAAGGAGAAGGTTCTCGATATATTCGTGTGAACGTGGCTAATTATCGTCTGGCTGTGGTTGAAGAGGGTCGTAAGGTAATGGATATGCGGGTAGTGGTAGGGCGCCCGAGTCGTGAAACCCCCGAGCTTTACTCCAAGGTGGAAACCATTGTGTTTAATCCTAAATGGAATGTGCCAGTATCGATTGCGCGTAAAGATATCATTCCTAAAATTCTTAATGATCCGAATTATCTGGAAGAGCATAATATTGAAGTGGTGACTGGTTGGGGTAAAAATGCCGAGCGGATTGATCCTTATACTATTAATTGGGAAGCGGCGCGTCGTAATGGTTTTCCGTATCGCTTCACTCAGAGACCGGGTGATAATAATGCATTGGGTCGGATTAAGTTTTTATTTGATAATGAGCATGATGTTTACTTACACGATACGCCAAATCGCGAATTGTTTGATGAAGTGGGTCGCGCCTTTAGTTCTGGTTGTATTCGTGTAGCGAAGCCTTATCGATTGGTGGAATATCTCATTAAGAATAATGATGAGCTAGGTTATGATAAATTAAATACGATGTTATCAAGTCGAGAAATTAAGTATATTAAAATAAAAAACCCGGTTCCCATCTATATTACTTATATTACTGCCTGGGTAGATAAAAGTGGCAAGGCGCATTTCCGGGAAGATATCTATAAGAAAGGTGGCTAAAGTCATTTAGAATAAAGTCTTCTTTACATGCCCGCAGGCTTTGCCAATATAAGAAAATAAGTTTGCAGTGTAGCCGCACAGCAATAATTTTTCCCACGAAAAGTGGCCGCGTAGAAAAAAAGCCGAAATAAAAATTGCAATTGAGGCACCACTAATGTGGCCAATATCGATTGCTGTGAGAGTTCTCCAGGGTTTTTTGCTGGCATCGAGCGCCATGCCAAAATTATTAGTCCAGTTGATAATACTGCCAACGAGAAATGCATAATTGAATACGTAGGCAAACAGCTGCCAGCCAAAACTGTGTGTCAGATTTGGGATGTCATCAAATATTACGATGCCGAATTTGTCAGTGAGGCGGACGGTGGTAGTGTCAAAATAGACAAAACTGGCATAGATGCAGATCAGTATGCCGCCCCAGATGCTGATGTCATCGAAGAAGCGTGGTTTCATGATAAGTGTTTTGATTCGGTGTACCATGCTTGTATTGTAGCATAAGACAATCGGTGAGTGTTAAACATCAGCGTTTCTTAGGAAATTCAACTACATTGTTGATATCGTTGGCGGACTTGAACAGCGGGCTGTTCTGGCGTGGGTCCAGCGAACGCTTATCAAAAATGATTTCTTTGACTTCCGATCGTTGTAATATTATATAACCCGTTCGTTGGTGGGTTTTGTCATGGTAGCTAAATTGATAGTGATATTCTGGTTGGGGACAACGTTCGACACTATTATCAACGTATTTGAACTGGTAGTGCTCGCAATATTGTTTACAAGCATAATGGATGACATCAATCCTGTTTTTCTTGCGTAATAGAATGGCTCCAATCAACGCAAGAATAAATAAAATAGCTAGGCTGGCGATGAATGCATTCATGCAGATGCCTCTTCTTTGGCGAGCCGCAGCGATACTTCGCCATTGCAATACTGCTTCAACTGTCCTTGTGTGTCTTTAATAACTACTTCTCCGTTGTCTGTAACGCCCTGCATCGTGCCCTCAATGGTTTTGCTTGTCATCAGTAATTTTATGGGGTGGCCACTGTAACTGTCGTATTGGCGCCATTCATCTAAGAAATGTTTGAGCCCATGTTGGTTGTATTCAACCAGTAAATTAATCAGCTCATCAAGCAGGTATCCTGCAATCTTGTTGCGATCGACAGCTTGTTGCGTAATGTTGTTTATCGATGTGCATTGATTATTGAGTATTTCTGACTGAACATGATCCATATGCGTGTTAAGGCCAATGCCAATCACAACGGAGCAATGGCCATTTGACTCTGCTTGCATTTCGATGAGCACGCCCGCAAGTTTTTTATGGTTATGGCAAATATCGTTAGGCCATTTTAATTGTAAGGTGTTTTGATTAAGCCCATAACGAATCAGGCTGCGTATGACTGCAATGGAAACGGCAAGGCTGAGTCCTGTTATTTGTCCAGGATCTTTATTGAAGTGCCACAAAAGTGAATGATAAATATTATTACCAAATGGCGATAGCCAACTATGACCACGACGTCCACGTGCATGTGATTGGTATTCCGCAAAACAGGCAATGTTTTTGTGTGGTTTATGTTTAATATGCTCTAATAAGAAAGTATTGGTAGAGTTCACCTGTTCAAGCAAGATAATATCGTCTAATAATTTTTGATTTTTTGCTGAAATTTGTTGTGTGATGCATTCTTGATTTAACAGGGTGATACCGCCTTGAATGCGATAGCCTTTGCGTGTAATGGATTGTACATTAATGCCAAGACGCTTCAGTTGTGCCACGGCCTTCCAGATGGCGCTGCGTGTTAAGCCAAGCTGTTTTCCCAGTAGTTCTCCAGAGTGAAACATTCCGTCCGCAAGTGCTAACAGTACTTTTTGGTATGTTTTATTTTGCTGTAACATATTTTCTCCTAAAGGCTCGCCGAGTAGCTCAATCTTTGTTAAACTCTGCGTCTCTTAAATTAGAACAGACACACCATGACTGATACAACAGATAATATTCGCAATATTGCCATCATTGCCCACGTAGATCACGGCAAAACGACGCTGGTGGATCAGTTGCTGCGTCAATCAGGTACCCTTACTAAGTGGTCGGCATCCGATCGATGTGTGATGGACTCTAATGACCTTGAGCGTGAGCGCGGCATTACTATTGTGTCCAAAAACACAGCAATTTCATGGGGCGATTATCGCATTAATATCGTTGATACGCCAGGCCATGCTGACTTTGGTGGCGAGGTTGAGCGTATCTTATCGATGGTGGATTCAGTGCTTTTACTGGTTGATGCGGTCGATGGCCCAATGCCACAGACGCGTTTTGTGACGCAAAAAGCGTTTTCCTGGGGATTAAAGCCGATTGTTGTGGTGAATAAGGTGGACCGTGAAGGTGCGGACCCACATCGGGTGGTAGATCAAGTATTTGATTTGTTCGTGAATTTAGGGGCAAATGACGAGCAGCTTGATTTCCCGGTGATTTACGCATCCGCATTACAAGGGTTTGCACGCCACGAGCCTGAAGATGAGAATGACGATATGCAGCCACTGTTTGAAACGATTGCAAATAAGGTTGCGCCACCACAAGTTGACTTAAAAGGCCCTTTGCAGATGCAGGTCAGTGCATTGGATTACTCGAGTTATGTCGGTGCGATTGGCATCGGTCGTGTCCAGCGAGGCGTGATGAAAACCAATATGCCCGTTATGGTGATTTCAAGTGATGGCAGTAAGCGCTCAGGTCGTGTGCTGCAAGTACTGGGATTTATGGGCTTACAGCGTGAGGAAGTACCGCAGGCAGGAGCGGGTGATATTATTGCGGTGTCGGGGATTGATGGCTTGTCGATTTCGGATACGATTTGTGCGGTAGATCATGTTGAGGCATTGCCGCCACTGACAGTTGATGAGCCTACTGTGAGTATGACTTTCCAGGTGAACTCATCACCGTTTGCAGGACAAGACGGTAAGTACGTCACGAGTCGACAGATTAAGGATCGTTTAGAGCGTGAATTAATTGCTAATGTAGCATTACGAGTAGCGCAAGGAAGTGATGCCGACCATTTTGTAGTATCGGGACGTGGCGAATTACATCTTTCGATTTTAATTGAAAATATGCGTCGTGAAGGCTATGAGTTATCAGTATCGCGTCCGGAAGTTGTATTGAAGGAAGTAGATGGTGAGACTTGTGAGCCCTATGAGCAGTTAATTGTAGATATTGAAGAGCAACACCAGGGTGCTATTATGCAGCATCTGGCAGAACGTCGCGGTGAATTAAAACATATGCAGCCCGATGGCAGTGGCCGTGTTAAATTGGATTATATCATTCCAACACGCGGTTTAATTGGATTTCATTCGCGTTTCTTAACCTTAACTTCTGGCTCTGGAATTATATATCATGTGTTCGATCATTATGGTCAGGTTAAACAGGCAGACATTAAAGCGCGGCACCGAGGTGTGTTGATTGCGAATGGCCCTGGCGTATCAAAAGCATTTGCACTTTATAATTTACAAGAACGTGGGCAATTATTTATTGGCGCGCAAGTGGATGTGTATGAAGGGATGATTGTCGGTGTTAATGCGCGTGATAATGATTTAGTGGTTAATGTTTCGAAGGGTAAGCAGCTTACTAATATGCGTGCATCGGGTAGTGATGAAAATGTTGTTCTAACGCCGCCCTTGAATCTTAGTCTAGAGCAGGCATTGGAGTTTATTGGCGATGATGAATTGGTTGAGATCACACCGAAAGCGATCCGTCTGCGCAAGAAGCTATTAAAGGCGCATGAGCGTAAGAGGGCTTAATTATTAGAGTCACTCATGCTTTTAGCACCATTTACTTGATTGCCTGTGCGGCTTTAGAGCGTGTGGGTATCTTTAAGTGATTCAGTATAATGTCGCTGGCAGCGATGACTTTATGAATATCAATGCCCGTTTCGATTTTTAAGCCATTTAACAAATATAAAACATCTTCTGTTGCGACATTGCCGCCGGCGCCAGGTGCATAGGGGCAGCCCCCAAGTCCAGCTGCAGCACTATCAATGGTGCTAATGCCCATTGTTAAGCTGGCATAAATATTCGTGAGTGCTTGCCCATAAGTGTCATGCATGTGTACCGCAAGTTTTTTGATATCGGTAGACTTGCAAACATGCTCTATGAGGTTTTTGACTGCATTAGCAGTGCCAACGCCAATGGTATCGCCTAAGCTTATTTCATAACAACCCATTTGGCAGAGTTGTTTTGCAATATCGGCAACAACATTTGATTCAATATCGCCTTCATAGGGGCAGCCAATCACACAAGAAATATATCCGCGGACTTTAATGTCATGTTGCTTGGCAATAGTGCAGATTTTTTCGATGCGTTTAAGACTTTCACTGATAGAGCAGTTTGTATTTTTTTGACTAAAAGTCTCGGAAGCAGCGGTAAAGACGGCAACGTGTTTTACACCCGATTCGATTGCCGCTTGTAGGCCTTGTTCGTTAGGCACAAGCGCTGAATAGTTAACAGTAGGTTTCGCCTCAATAAGTTCAAATATTTCCTTGTGATCGGCCATTTGTGGCACCCATTTAGGGGAGACAAAGCTGGTGGCTTCAATCTCTTTCAGGCCTGTTTGAGACAGTGCATTAATAAAGGCGATTTTAATATCGGTGGGGATATTTTGTGGTTCGTTTTGCAGGCCGTCACGCGGACCAACTTCAACGATGTTAACTTGTTTGGGTAAATTCATTTAACCAGCATAACGAATAATGGTGTAAAAATCCATATTGCCGGACATTTCGGACGTTTCTAGGTTTAAGATTAAATTAAGTTTTGCCTGATACAATGGCGTTGTATAAGAGGCTAAAGAACTGTTAAATAGTAAATAATCATTGGAGAAAGTAATGTCTAGAAGCGCCAGAGGAAAAAAGAAAAGAATATTGCCAGCAGCAATGGCATATGTTGGTCAAACAGGTGCAGGAGGGGCTCAGGTGATAGAGGAGCTTGGTGGCCATGCTTCTGCGACTGAAGATTTGGGATTTTATGAGGAAGTTGGTTTACTATCAGGCGGTACGGTATTTGAGAGTGCAGAGAAAAAATTACCTGCAGCAAGTGCTGATCCTTCTCTAGCTTTTGATAGTGGGGATGATTCAGGAAAGGCAGAAAGTCTAAGAGAGGAGGTTGAGGACGATGGTAGTGACCTTCCCGTTCGGGAAATATGCCCACCGGTACCTGTTGTTCGAGTGCCTGAGTTTGTTGTTGATGCTAAGTCTGATACGGTCGTGCTTGCAGCTGAGCCTGCGACAGTAACTGAATTCCCAGAAGCGCCTCCTCTCCCGGCAGTGCCCCCTCCATCGTATGATGTGGCAACCGGAGCAGCAAGCAAGCAAGCTCCTGACGCTGCTGATCCATATACTTTTATGCTCCATTTTCAGAATCATGTTCATGCTAGGTTGACTACACTTTCGCGGGTGAATGATTTGGTATGCCGCGTGAATCAATGGGGTGTGTGTGAAGAAGAAAAAATAGCAATTTATCAACAACTGCTTGATCTTTATGTGTCTTGCATGGATGACCAACAGGTTTCGCATGAAGCTGAAGCTGCTTTTTTATCATTGACTTCTATTATCTCAGTGCCAGACTTGATGAGCGCAATTGCTGAAGTATTGGTGCATATGGGGTTGAATCATAGTGCGTATGCTGCGCATGAAACAGTGAGTGCATTTTTTGGAGATTTAGACAATATGGTCGGGACACTAGGTGCGCTACTCATTGAGGGAGCAGAAAGCTCGCCAGATTGTGCAGGATTATTAATTCAGCATGCTGCGGTTGATCGATTTGATTATTATACGTTGTTGCCACATTTAAAAACTTGCCATAATGAAAATATTCCTTTTTTATTATTTATTATTAATGCCTATTGTGAAAGACAGCAGGGAATTCTAATTGAGCAGGTTGTTGATGAGGCTACGTTAGCCCAAATTAATCAAGACTTAGATGCGCTTCAATTGGAAATTCGAACATTTTTTAATGCACATTCATTTGCTTTAACAGATGATCAAAAAGGTGAGTTAATGCAAACCTTAGGCACATTAGATGCCTGCTACAATCAAAAGCAGTTGCGTCAATTTAGAGGTGATGAGGCACCAGTCCTTGCAAAGCAAATGGGTACGCCTGCTTCTAATGGCTTTGCTCTCTTTTCACAAGAAATGGAGCCTAAGAAGAAATTTGTGGAGGGTGGTCATCGGCGCCAACTTAATTTTTAAGCAGTCACAGTAGCACTGGCCTTCGATTGAAATTGCTGTGCCTGTTTCGCCCATTTAGTGGATTTTGCCGTAATACCTGCAATATCGAGCTGTGTAAACATGCCGCTTTTCAATAACTGCTTGCCTGCAATCCACACATCGCTAACTTGCAAACGATTCACCGCATAGGCTAAATGCGAAATCGGATTGTAAACGGGTTGTGTGATAAACTGACCCAAGTCGACCGCAATAATGTCTGCAGCTTTTCCTGCTTCAATAGATCCAATTTCTTTATCAAGGCCCAATGCTTTGGCGCCATTTAATGTTGCCATCTTTAATGTTTCAGCAGCAGGTAATGCCGTGCTATCACCACTCACGGCTTTTGCTAAGAATGATGCGGTGCGTAATTCGCTAAACATGTCGAGATCATTGTTGCTAGCAGCACCGTCGGTGCCGATACAAACATTTAAGCCATGATCCATGTATTTTTTAATCGGTGCAAAGCCGCTGGCAAGCTTCAAGTTAGACTCAGGAGAATGCACAATATGCACGCCTTTTTCTTTAAGCATTTCGAGCTCTTCGTCGTTGACGTGCACCATGTGCACCGCCATAAATTTATCGTATAGAATGCCTAAATCGTAGAGTCGTTTAATAGGATGTTTGCCATATTTTTCTTTATCGATATTCAGCTCAGCAATAGTTTCATGCAAATGCATGTGCATGGGTAGCTGATAATCATCAGCCAATTGTTTTGCTTTAGTAAGGCTGGAATCACTATTCGTATAAGGTCCTTGTGGTGCTACGGTCCAGCTAATGAGCTCATGATCGGGACGATTTTTGTAAGCATCCACGGCTTTAGCAATATACTCATCTTCGTTTTGGGCCCATTTATTGGGAACGTTCATCACTTGTAATCCAATGCTGGCGCGAATGCCGCAGTCAATCGCTGCTTGTGCGGTTTCAACTGGGAAAAAATAATGTTCGTTATAACAAGTAGTGCCGCCACGAATTAATTCAGCACTTGCTAATTTGGTGCCATCGATAATGCTCTCTGCGCAAATAACGTCTGCCTCAGCAGGCCAGATATGATTGTTAAGCCAGTCCATTAATGGTAGGTCATCAGCAAGTCCGCGGAACAATACCATTGGGTTATGTGTGTGTGCATTCACGAGTCCGGGCATGATAGCATGTTGGCTGAGTTCTATGATGCTATTAGCTTCGTATTGTTGTTTGGCTTCTTTAATTGGGAGGCAGGCAATAATGCGACCTTTATCAATTGCTACTGCATGATTATCCAGTACGGTATTGACAGGTGCAATTGGCACAACCCAGCGTGCACAGATAAGTTGGTCAATCGTTTGCATAATTTTATCTCCCCATTAAGCGCAAAGGTGGGAGTGTACCAGACTTTATGTGGCTGGGGTAGGCATGGCTTAGCACACTAACCGAACGTAGGTGGTTTTAGTGTTTGTAGTATTTTTGGTACTTTGTCTTCAGCTCCATCGAGCGACGAAAGCGTTGGAGGGGAGTCTGAGCAGGTAGACAGTTCCGGCGTTGTTGGAACCATACCGAACAATGATGCCCCATAATGTTTAACGCTTTCTTGCGGAAATATTTCCGGGCAAATTTCCTTAAGTAAAGAGGTCATTTGCTCTGCACAATAACCTCCATCCTTGCAACCTTCTAGCATTTGCTTTAGTTGTATATCAACATTACCCTGTGCTATTAGAATTTTTATTAGATTGATTACTGTTTCAGGAACACTGCCTGGGTTTTTGATCTGTTGATAACCATAGAGAATTGAATATATGGGTGAGTCTATGCCCACAAAGGTAGCGGGGTTAAAGCCGTTGCCTATTAGGAGTTTTAATATTTCTACGGCATGGTCATCATGTTTGAGATAGTCAAAAGCAGTATAACCATCCACAGATTGACGATGGATATCGGCCCCGTTTTGAGCTAGATATATAGCAGTATCCCAGTGCCCTTTACTCATTGCCGCTGTAAAGGGGCTATTCACTTCAGTAGGCTGATCATCATAGTCGCCACCATCTATAAGGGTGCCATTGATATCAGCATTATACTGGCTAGTAAGCAGTGCCACAGCAGTTTCGTTGCCTGAGCTTGCTGCAACCGTTAGTGGTAGGTTTCGACTGGCATCATAAGCATTAGGGTTGGCGCCACATTTTTCGATAAGGTAGGTGATAATTTCCGATGTTGATGGGTCTTCAGAAGCAATGACAAGCCACTCTGGGTTATCTTTAATTGTTGCTTGTATTGCTGCTTGATTTGCAACTAGGGTAGCCATGTCGCCGCTGCGTATTGCTTGCTCTATCATATTTATCTCTCTCGTTAGGGTTCGATTATTGTTTAGCGAATCGTAGCTTGCTAATATTAAGAAAATCTTAATTCGCTAAAATAAACTGTATTTGTACGTTTGGGCTTGTTTATGCGCTTGTTTTTGTGTCCTGACTTTTCTAGTGAGTGTTCATTTACGAACTTAAAATAGCGACAAGAAATTAGCAAAAAATCATCATAAATTGTGAAGTAACTGAGCCTCAACGAGGCACGTATTCGTCTGTGCTTATAGTGATCAAACACCCTGTAATAATGAGTTATAATTATGTGCTAACTTAATGATATTAGGTGTATTTATCGAACAATGTTTTTACTTGGTTTTTAGGGCATTAATTGGCCAAAATGGCCGATTAACTGTAGGTCATTTGCCATATTTATGTTACAATTTCTCGCTTCATTAGAATGATGAAAAACCTGTAAAAAATTGACATAAAGAGAGGCCGATTAATGGCACAATTAGCGAAAGAAATTACCCCGATTACCATTGAGAAGGAACTAAAGCAGTCGTACTTAGACTATGCAATGAGCGTGATTATTGGGCGAGCTTTGCCTGATGTGCGTGATGGTTTGAAACCGGTGCACCGTCGGGTATTGTTTGCCATGAATGGTCTCGGCAACGACTGGAATAAACCCTATAAGAAATCAGCGCGCATCGTCGGTGATGTTATTGGTAAATACCATCCGCATGGCGATACTGCTGTTTATGACGCTATTGTACGTATGGCGCAACCCTTTAGTCTGCGTTACATGCTTGTTGATGGGCAGGGTAACTTCGGTTCTGTGGATGGTGATCAGCCTGCTGCGATGCGTTATACCGAAGTACGTATGTCAAAGTTGGCGCATTCGTTACTGGCAGACCTCGAGAAAGAAACCGTTGATTTTATGCCAAACTATGATGAGACGGAGCAAATGCCAGTTGTTATGCCGGCACGTATCCCCAATTTGTTGGTCAATGGTTCTTCTGGTATTGCAGTGGGTATGGCGACGAATATACCGCCGCATAATTTAACGGAAGTGATTAATGCGTGTGTGGCATTGATTGATAACTCAGAATTAGACTTGAGTGATTTGATGCAGCATATTCCTGGGCCGGATTTCCCGACAGCAGGGATTATTAATGGTCGCGGTGGCATTGTTAAAGCTTATAAAACGGGGCGTGGGCGTATTTATGTGCGTGCTCGCACTGAAATTGAAACGGATGAAAAAACTAACAAGTCTTCGATCATAGTGCGTGAGCTGCCTTACCAGGTAAATAAAGCGCGTCTGTTAGAGAAAATGGCAGCACTTGTGCGGGACAAGAAGATCGAGGGCATTTCAGCCTTACGCGATGAGTCTGATAAAGATGGTATGCGCATGGTGATTGAAGTGCGTCGAGGTGATCAACCAGAGGTTGTGTTAAACAATTTGTTTTCTCAAACACAATTGCAATCGGTATTTGGTATCAATGTTGTTGCTTTGGATAAAGGGCAGCCAAAAGTTTTAAACTTGAAACAGCTATTGGAAGCGTTCATCGAGCATCGTCGTGATGTAGTGACGCGCCGTAGTATTTTTGAGTTGCGCAAAGCGCGTGAACGTATTCATACGTTGGAAGGTCTGGGCGTTGCATTAGCTAATATCGATGAGGTGATTGCTTTAATCAAAGCAGCTAAAACGCCTGCACAGGCAAAAGAAGCTTTGTTGGCGAGAGCTTGGTCAGAAGGGTCGGTGGCAAAACTACTAGAGCGTGCAGATGCAGAAAAAACTCGCCCGCAAGATTTATTGGATGAATACGGCCTGCAAAAAGATGGCTATCACTTGTCTCCGCAGCAGGCACAGGCAATTTTAGAATTGCGGTTGCATCGCTTAACCGGTCTCGAGATTGAAAAAATTCATGAAGAATATGCCAAGCTGGTAGATGTAATTTTAGATTTATTGAAAATTTTATCGGATCCAGATGTGTTGCATCAGGTGATTCGTGATGAATTAACTGAGATTAAAGATCAATTTGGCGATGCGAGACGTACGGAAATCATTGAAAGCCACCAAGACTTAACCCATGAAGACTTGATTACAGAAGAAGAGTTAGTGGTGACGCTATCACATCAGGGTTATATTAAATCCCAATCACTTGATAGTTACCGCGCGCAACGTCGAGGCGGTCGCGGCAAGGCAGCGACGAAAGTGAAGGAAGAAGATTTTGTGAAGAGCTTGTTAGTAGCGCATTCACACGATGCGATTTTATGTTTTTCTACTGCGGGTAAAGTCTATTGGCTGAAGACTTATCAAGTGCCTCAAGCGGGCCGTGTTGCTCGTGGGCGCCCAATTGTTAATCTTCTGCCGTTAGAGAAGGACGAACATATTTCAGAAATTTTACCGGTTAGTGAATACGATAAGGATCATTTTATTTTTATGGCAACTGCCAATGCAACTGTGAAAAAGGTACCTTTAACAGAATTTTCACGACCTCGTAGTAACGGTAAAATTGCACTTGAATTAGCTGAGGGTGATCGTTTGATTGCTGCAGAGATTACTAATGGTCAGCATGATATCATGCTCGTATCTAGTGAGGGTAAGGCCATTCGATTCCGCGAAACTGACGTACGTGCAATGGGACGGACTGCGCGTGGTGTGCGTGGCATGAGGTTGAAAGAAGGCCAGCAACTCGTGTCATTAATTATTCCAAAGCAGAACTGCACGATTTTGACGGCAACTGAAAATGGCTATGGTCAACGGACATCCTTGAGTGCCTATCGCCACATTGGTCGTGGCGGACAAGGTGTTCAGGCAATTCAAGTCACTGCACGTAATGGTAAGGTGGTGGGTGCTTGTCAAGTTTCTGATGATGATGAGGCGCTGTTGATTAGTAATGGCGGTACACTGGTGCGAATCTGTGTGAAAGAGATTTCAGTTATCGGGCGCAATACACAGGGTGTGAGGTTGATTCGCTTGTCGGCTGGGGAGCGCTTAGTAGGTATTGAGGCAGTCGTTGACAAAGAATAAACGTTCGTTGAACACTTTTCTTGTTGATTATTGATGAGGCTATTGGAGAACGAGCCCGGTTTATTGGGCAAGCGGCTGCGGGGATCCGGCTGCTTCAGCATCCCACCGCTGCGCGGTGGGGAACCCTGCCTCCGCGCCACCTCCTCGCCGTTGCCCGCTAACATACTTATGACATGATGAGAATTCAGTGATAGAAGGAGTTTAGAAATGAAAACGTATAACTTTTCTGCGGGTCCCGCAATGTTACCGCATGATGTAATGTTGCAGGCACAACAAGAATTTCTGGATTGGAATCAAACCGGCTGCTCGGTTCAAGAGGTGTCACATCGTGGTTCCGACTTTATGCAACTCGCTGCTAATATGCAGACAGATCTGCGTGAATTATTAAATATCCCAGATGACTATGCTGTATTATTCTTGCCTGCGGGGTCACAAGCACAATTTGCATTTATCCCCATGCATTTAAAGGCGAGTTATCAGAAAGCAGCGTATGTGCGCACAGGTGTATGGTCGAACTTAGCCTACCACGAAGCAAATCGCTATCTTAAGGCTGATCTGGTCTGTGATACCGAGAAAAGTGGTTACCATTCTATTTTGCCACAAACTGATTGGCAGTCTGTTGATGATGCTGCTTACTTATATTATTGTGACAACGAAACGGTAAATGGTGTTGAGTTTTCTTATGTGCCAAAAAATATAAACGTACCATTAGTGTGTGATATGTCATCGAATATTTTATCACGCCCAATTGATGTTAGTCAGTACGGCATCATTTTTGCCTGCAGCCAGAAAAATTTAGGTGCGGCTGGTGTTACTACGATTATCATAAAGAAAGATTTACTCGATCGTACTAGAGATTTCGAAATTCCCAGTGTATTCGACTACAAGAAACAAATTGAAAAAGATTCAATGTATAATACACCAGTAACTTATGCGTGGTACACGCAAAGCCTGGTTCTTAAATGGTTAAAGCAGCAAGGTGGCACAGAAAAAATGGCTCAGCTTGCACAACAACGTTCCAGCTTGTTGTATGACTATATCGATCAGAGTGATTTTTATCTCAATAAGGTTGAGATAGGCTGTCGCTCACGTATGAATGTGCCGTTCTTTTTAGCGGATGAATCCCGCAATCAGGAATTCTTGGATAAGGCAAAATCAGCTGGATTAGCGGGGTTAAAAGGCCATCGTTTGGTCGGTGGTATGCGTGCCAGTATTTACAATGCAATGCCTGTTGAAGGTGTTCATGCCCTGGTTGATTTCATGCGATTATTTAGTGGTGAATGATATGGATGCATTGGTAGTAAAGGACCTTGTAAAAACTTATAAGAACGGTGTGCAGGCCTTAAGAAATATTTCTTTTTCAGTTGAGAAGGGTGATTTCTTTGGGTTGCTTGGGCCCAATGGTGCGGGTAAGTCTACCATTATTGGTATTTTGACATCGCTGGTATTGAAGAGCTCTGGTTATGTTTCAGTGATGGATTTTGATATCGACCATGAATTTGCAAAAGCCAAGGCTTGTTTAGGGGTCACGCCACAGGAATTTAATTTTAATGGTTTTAAAAAACCAATGAATATCCTGATTGATCAGGCGGGTTATTATGGAATCCCAGCTAAAGAAGCGGCTATTCGTGCGGAAAAATACCTTAAAAAACTCGATCTTTGGGAGAAGCGTTTTGATATTGCGCGTAATTTGTCAGGTGGTATGAAGCGCCGGTTAATGATAGCGCGCGCGATGATACACGAGCCACAAATTCTAATATTGGATGAACCTACAGCGGGTGTGGATATTGAAATACGTCGCTCAATGTGGAGCTATTTGCAAGAACTTAATGCCCAGGGTGTTACGATTATTCTAACTACTCATTATCTTGAAGAGGCAGAAAACCTCTGTCGTAACCTTGCGATCATCGATAAAGGCCAATTGATCGAATATACTAGCACGCAACACTTATTGCATCAGCTCGAGAAAGAGCGCTTTATTTTATATACTCAAGCACCTTATGGTGAGTTACCAGAAATAGATGCCTATCAATTATTTCCGGTTGATCAATGCAGTATCGAGGTTGAGGTTACTAAGGGGCAGGGATTGTATTTATTGTTTGAAAAATTGCAGCAGCAAGGCATACAGGTTAATAGTATGCGTAATAAGTCTAATAGGTTGGAAGAGTTGTTTCTGAAGCTGACACAAAAGGAGTTGTCTAGTGATACTCAGTAATCTTATTGCATTTAATACAATTATGAAATATGGCATAGCACGAGTAATTCGTCTATGGCCACAAACATTGATACCACCGATTATTACCAGTTTTCTATACTTCAGTATCTTCGGGCATGTGATTGGTCATCGTGTGGGGTCGATGGAGGGGTATAACTACATTACTTTTATTGCGCCAGGATTAATTATGATGCAGATCGTAATGGCTTCTTTTACAGGTACTGTGACCACTTTTTTTTCGGCAAAATTTAATAAGGATATCGAAGAGTTATTGGTTTCACCCGCTACCAATTTTACGATCATGATGGGCTATGTATCGGTTGGTGTGATGCGAGGCTTATTAACGGGTCTTTGTGTGCTGGGTGTGTCATTTGTGTTTGGTGCAATACATTTTCATTCGGCAGTGACAATTGTTTTTATTACATTGCTGTCATCATCTGTTTTTGCATTTGCTGGGTTGATCAATGCAGTGTATGCCAGGAAGTTTGATGACATTGCCATCATACCGAATTTTATTTTAACACCGCTGGTGTATTTTGGCGGGGTGTTTTATTCTGCGCAAATGCTGCCAAAAGCTTGGAGGATTGCAACCTATATCGACCCTATTTACTATATCATTCATGCGTTTCGTTATGGTTTTCTGGGCATCCATTATCAGCATATTGCGACTTCTCTCATTGTTATTTTGGCAATGTTGGTTATATTGAGCTTAATATGTTGGTATATCTTTAAAATTGGTGCTGGCCTTAGATCCTAATATAACTTTTCTGTTTTATGCGTTTGTAAGTCCTATTGAGCAGCAGAGCACTGCCTTATTTTGATGCAGAAGATGGTAGCTAATTTTTTAAGAAATATGTTTTACGTGACGTTGATAAGTAATATTGTCCCGCCATTCAATATCGTGTGAGCCTTTAACAAAATGTGCACTATAATCACTCGTGCTATTAGAAATTAGTTTTGCAACATGATGTTTAAAATCCCATAAAATTAAGTGGTGGTTCTTATTGCTGGTAATTACATAGCGACCATCAGTTGAGCTTTGAGCCTCGAATACAGTTCCTGAACTTATTTGTGTGGACTCAATGCTAGCGATGACTGCGGCGATCATGCTTGGAATCATGATGTAGCAGAGTTTCTTTTTATTGATCATGCTAGTTCATACCTTTGTTGACTAATAGATTAAATAATTCCATTAATCCATACGCTATCAATGTTGTGACGATAAACCCTACCAGTGAGTAAACAATACTGTTTTTCCAGCAAAGTGAGCGTTTGCGCAATCGGTGGAAACAGCCGATTGAAAGTGATACGAATAATAACAAGCCAATACTAATTGATAGCGTTATTGTTATAGATAATGTTAAATTGGGCCAAAGATTTCCCATCAATGTTGAGATTGTGAAACACGCGGCAACTGTAAGGATTGATAGCACCACCCATACTGCGAAACATTTTGTGATATTTCCAATCACTATCTCTGAATCAGAGTTTATAAGTTCCAAATCGACGTATTCCATGTCTTCCACCTATAATGTATTGTTGATAGATTGATTGCATGACTTGTTGAGAAGGTATTTTCATTGCCGAGTGTCCTTTCAGCGCTGCCTGCTCAACGGCAATCAGTTTGTGTTTAAGTAATTTACGGGTGTAGGCATCAGGACCCGCATAGCCAAGTGCCTGGCGTATCCTGTGTTGTCGTGAAATACGTTGCTGCATTTTCATTACCATCATCCGTAATTTTTCAATCTCTAGACTGGATTGACTGGCATCATTGCCATTGTTTAATAATTGTAACGCAGAATCTGTGCTAAATAAATGCTCAGATTGATTTAAAAGCTCATGAAATTCCTTCTGTCTCCTGGATTTTAGATATTGCCCGACTATTTTCCACTTATTTGTCTTGAAAGTAGGCTCAATCCCAAGGTCGTTTGCGAGTGCATAGGCAATCCAAAGCACCCAGTCATGCTGGCTGTAGAGTATTGTGACCTTACAACTGGCTCGATAAGCACGGAAATATTGCCAGTCTTTCTTTACAGAATAATCTTGATCGGGGTTATCAGTAAAAACATTGGCGGGTGTTGCTGCCTGCCATAGAATCACATGATCTAAAATATTATCCTTGCCCAGCAAGCCTAGTTGATGCATCAAACTTAAAAGCACACGACAGCCTAGACTGTGTGCAATGATATTTATATGAATGTTGTGCTGGTGTAATTGCAGTATGAGAGGCACTAGATCTTTACCTGCTTGATCTGCGGGTTTCTCTGCGGCCATGTATTTAATTGGCAGCAAATCACTAGACCAGGCAACATTAATATTACGTGTAAAGGAGCAATAATTTGTTCGGTCAAACTGTTGGGTGGCACGATTAAGATTATCTTCCATATGAACAAACCAATTATGAGCATCGTATCCATTGAGCCATGGATCCAAGTTTAACGATGAATTTTGACTGTAATGATAAGGTTCAATATTACCAAAGCGTTTTTGAATCATCTCAAGATTACGATACAGTGTACGATCTGATGAAGAAGTAACGGGGTAGGGCAAGCTGTCTGCAATCAAGCCTGCCTTTTCAATTTGACTGCCAAATTTTCCATATTTAAGATTGAAGCCGTGAATAAAAATAAGTGCGTTATTACCTTTTTGTTTGAAATAATCGATTTCCATATGACTGAGTAGCTCTCGAGTATTTCGCTCATGAGGCAGCGCATCATGACGTAAATTTATTATTATGGGTGGCATTATATATTCAAGATTAATTAAAGATTTTTTATGATAATGGCTAATATCTGATTTCTTTATTGCAATAGTGTCATGTGGGTATTCAATTATGCGGTTGTTTACTTTTATTATTTCTTTGTTGTAGCAACAAATGCTCTTGGGCATGGTGTTTTTTATATTAATACTGCCATGCTCATCTGTAATATCATTAATGTCCATAGATAATGTGTCCATTGTTCAGAGTACGGGTTGCAATATTGTATGGTTTGATATTAATAATGAGTGGCTTGCTGTCATCAGTGGAAGTAGAGGCAACATCATCAGTATTTGAAGGGCCAGTTGTTATATTTGCAGAGCCTGTTGTTATTTTTCCGCCATGCATAGTGGTGGCAGCTTTAAAAGCAATGGGCATAGCATTAACATGGATATTATCAGCAGTTTGTTTGATATGATCATTTTGATATTGGCACACTGCAGTATCTTTAAAGCGTGCAGCGCCTCTGCCATTAAACAATACATTTTTTGAGCCTGTCAAAATAGGGCCGCCTTGATGTGGTTGCTGATCACCATGGGTTAGGGGGCAGGTATGAAAGTCGCCAATGCGTACTGTATTTGATTGCAGTGTATTATTGGCTAGCAACTGTATCTGGTTGCTTTTTAGTGTGATACTCGAGGCAGTAACAGTTAATGATGATCCTTCACAGTTTAGTGAAATTGCTTTTGCGTTTAGTTGATGGTGACCATTGGTAATAGTTACAGTTCTATTTGATTGACCGTTCTGATATTGATATTTATTGCGCACCTGTGTGTTACTGCAGCCTGAGATTGTTTTGTTAAAACTTTGTTGTGTCTTAATTTTAAGAGCATAAGGCGACTGATCATTAAAGCACAGGTTGTGCTGCTGGGTTTTAATGCCGTTAATATTTTCTGAATTAAAAGGATAATAATGCGATTTATTATAAAAACAGCTTAATGCAAATGGTTTTTGGTAGTCGCCATCTAAGAAGCTGATGAGCATTGTGTCTGAAGTATTTGGGTAGAACAAGGTTCCTTGATGCGTATTGCCATTTTGCTGTAAGTAATGAAGTGGGCACGTAGTTTTCTTATTTGATAGTGGTGTTAATTTCAGTGGCTGTATGCTACTGCAAAGACTTCGCAATACTCCTGGTTGTCGTTTAATATATAATGATCGTGCTTTTTGTGATGAGTGTATGTGGCAGTACGGGCTTTGTTGAGCAGTATTATTTGTCATGATATGGTGAGGGTCAAATATATCATAATAATAAGTTGTTTTCGCATCTATGCTCTTATCTGTGATAATCATTGTTTCCAGTTGCTTTTCTGTTTGAAAGTAATAATGTAGGTTGTGGGTTTTCATGTGTTGTTGTATAAAATCAAGATCTAACTGTTGATACTGCATTAAAAACTTAATTTTTGGATAATTCTGAGATACTTTTATCTGATAATAAATATTATTTCTTTTTAGAATGGTTGTTAGAATATCAATTATTGTTATATTTTTATAGATATCAGAATGTCTTGTGAGTAGTGCGGCAAAAGCATGCGGTCTTATTGATAAAATGCAGTGGGTGATGTGTTGTAGCTCGCTGGTTTGTGCGTGTACTTTTGTGATGATGCCGTTAAATTGAATGACTTTATTTTGTGTCGGTGGCTTAATAGATAGATTCGCTGCAGATTCAAGTAATGTGCTAGGTGTTGTTTTGTAGAAATAACAGTGTAGTAATAGGCGATAACATTGTGATGTCGCACTGGTGCCATTGACGCGATAGAGAATATTGCGGTGTTTATTAATAGATAAAGATAACATGCTCATTCGAGCATGTTATCTGAATACGTGTCTGAATCAATACAGGAGTTTTATGATTTTAGAATGAATATCCTACTGACATCATGAATGTTGGGAAGAAGCTTCCTTTCTCTGTGATAGATAATGGTATCGGATGATTTGCAAAATAAGCACCAGCACCTACCTGTGCATTGAAGCTATTCGAGAACATCCATTGATAGCCAAAATTCACGCCCAGTACGCCGGAGCGCTCACTATTACCATTTTGTTTATAATTAGATGAGTAGTAGCCAACGTAGGGATTCACGAACCAAGTGTTGCTAAAGATATTGCCATTGGTGGCATACATGCCATCAACACCAATCAAGTAGCCGCTGTGTGTACCAAATGCAAAGCCTTTTGCCATAGGTCCTGCAGTAAAGCTGCGTTTAACTTCAAAATCAATTGCTGTTCCAATAAAGCCAACAAAAATACCCGATCCTAAAAAACGAACATTGAAGTTACGTTGATAGTGAGCCGATTTATTCAGTTGTTGGTATTGTTGATTGTACTGTTCACTTTGCTGATCATTTGTACCCGCCGCGGTAGTATTATTTTGAGGGGCGGGTTCGTAAGGCGCGGCAAATGCGCTGATGCTGCAAAATAGACACAATAGTGCAAGAATTTTCTTCATTATTCAGTTCTCCCTGATCTTCTATAAATGGCCTATAGTAGGCTCGTTAGTGTTCCTAAATCAGTGGATTGTACTCTTATTTTTGCAAAATAACCAGATTTCCTTTGACGGGAGTTTCGCCTTCCTTGCGTAAGACGGCCTCATTTAAGCGCAATATATTGAGATGATTATCTTTAGAAAGACGTTCAATATATTTGTTTGAATGGGCGTAACGTGTATTTTTTTGCAAGATATAATCATGCTTGCTTCCTTTTTCAACAGTAAATGCAAATAGCCCGCCTGGCTTGAGTGATTTGTACACATTTTCGAATATTTTATCCAAGTTGCCAATATAAACAAATACATCTGCGGCGAGTATCACATCCATGTCGTGAAATTCTGTTAAAGCTTCATTAATGTCTGAAACTTTGAGTTGAGTGTATGTGTTTTTATTTTTTGCCTCAGTAATCATGTCTTCGGAAAGGTCTATGCCAATGAGTGTCTTGGCAATAGGGGCAAATAAACTTCCGCACAGGCCTGTGCCACACCCTAAATCTAAAACGTCCAGTTGTTTTTGTTTACCTAGTTTCTCGAGAACAGCTTGATGCAATAGTTGTGGTGCAACGTAGTCTAGGCTTTCACACAGGTGTTTCTCAAAATGTGGTGCATATTGGTTGAAGAGTTCGCTAGTGAATTCTCTGGGCGTTTCATCAGGGCAGTCTTTTTGACACAAGGCGCTTAGAACAAATTTTGCTGTGATGTCATTAGGATCTATTCTCTGAGCTTCTTTGAAGTGTCGTATAGCGCTATCATAATCACTGAGTTTTCTATACAGGCCACCCAGGTTCAAATGCACCGGAAGGTTGTCAGGTTCTAATTTGATAACTTCCTGGTAATGGTGCAGTGCTTTATGCGTATGATCAAACTTCAGGTGCAGTGATCCTAAATTCAGATGCGCAGATAGATCATGA
This sequence comes from Gammaproteobacteria bacterium, assembly GCA_022601255.1. Lineage (GTDB taxonomy): Bacteria > Pseudomonadota > Gammaproteobacteria > Coxiellales > Coxiellaceae > JAHZIV01. Next base: position 16,155 of record JAHZIV010000035.1, on the reverse strand, counting down.
GGATCAAATTCTAATGCTTGTAGGAAATGCTTTTCGGCATCACTATATTCTTTTAGATCAACATATAGTAGACCAATGTTCATATGACATTCAAGAGAAGGCTTGATTTCAAGCTGCTTTAAAAAATAATTAAGTGATAGTTCAGTTTTGTTTATTTGTAAAAATGCATTTGCTAAATTATAGTTTGCATCAATATGCTCTAGATCTAACATCAATGTTATTCTGAAATAGTGAATTGCGTTTTCGTACTGCTTCGTATGGAAAAATGCAAGCCCCAATTTATGGTTGAGCTCAACTCCTCTTGGGTCTTGGTTAATACATTGATTGAAATATTTAACTGCTTCCTTGGGTTGTTGGTTATTTAATAATAGCTGTCCAAGGTAATACAAGCTTGGATAATGATGGGGGTTTATCTCAAGCGCTTTTCTTAAAAGTGCAGTGGCATCATCCAGCTTATTTTGGCTGAAATAAAGCCATGCAAGGTTGTTGTATGTTTCAATACACTTTGGATCAATTTCAAGAGCTTTTTGGTAAGTGCTTTCAGCGGTTTTTTGGTTTTCATCATTCTTGTTGCTGGCAGCATAAACCCTGCCAAGAGTATTGTAAAAAATCGCATTACGTGGTTGCAGCGCAATAGCCTTTTCAATATAGCTGAGTGCTTGCTCAGGTTGCTGCATACGAATATGTGTGTTGGCAATCATATGAATGATATCAGCTTGTTGCGGATCTTCATTTAAAATTTCAAGGTAAAGCTGTAGTGCTTCTGACAATTTACCTTGTTGGTATAGCGCCTTTGCTTGGTCTAGGTTGTTCAGTTCGGTTTGCAGCTGGTCAGGGTTTGACATATTATCTCCTAGAGATTATCTAATTGATGGAGATATAAATTGTAACGTTATTTTTGTAAAATAACCAGATAGCCTTCGACAGGCTTACCTTTTTGTTTGCGCAGAATAATGTTATCACAGCGCAATAAATTAAATTGATTTTCATTAGAGAGTTGCTCGATATAATGTTGAGAGTGTGCATAGCGAATGGTTTGCTGCAATTTAAAATCTTGTCCGCTGCCTTTCTCGACGCTAAATGCAAATAAACCGCCTTTTTTAAGTGAGTTATTTGCATTTACAAATATGTTACTTAAGTCGCCAATGTAGGTGAACACATCTGCTGCTAGAATCAGATCGATGTCATGAAATTGTGATATTGCTGAATTAATATCTGATACCTGAAGTTGATGGTATATTTTTTTGTTCTCTGCAATAGTGATCATGTCTGCTGCAATGTCGATGCCGATCAGCTCCTTGGCTTGAGGGGCAAATAATTCTCCGCAAAGCCCGGTGCCACAACCTAAATCTAAAATAGTAAGTTGTTGCTGTTCGCCAATTTCTTCGAATACGGCTTGTTGCAACTGCTGTGGTACGTCATAGTGTAGGAACTTACAAAGGTGTTGGTCATAGTGTGGTGCATACTGATTAAAGAGGTGGCTGGTATATTCGCCTGGCGCGGAGGTTGGATTTTTTGACTGGCTGATAGCGTGTAAGATATGACTAATTTCAGCATCATCAGGTTTTATTTTTTGTGCTGCTTGGTAGTGTAAGATGGCCTTGTCATAGTTTAATAATTTTAAATATAAGTTTCCTAAATTTAGGTGGGTATCAAGATCGTCAGGCTTTATTGCTAATGCTTGCTGCAGATATTGTGCGGCATCGCGTTGTCTTTCTTGGTAGGTGAGTAACACGCCAATATTATAATAACTCTCAAAAAATGGATCTATTTCTAGTTGTTTGAAAAAATAGTTCAGTGCGGTTTCAGTGTCACCTGATTTTAACAGTGCATTACCTAGGTGGTGATTTGCTTCTTTATGTTTTGGCTCTAGCATCAAGGTTTTTTTAAGGTAATGAATGGCACCTTCGTATTGTTTGTCTTGGTAGAGCGCAAGTCCAAGTTGATGGTGTAGTTCCACATCTTCTGGATTTTGTTTGCTGCATTGGTCAAAACATTCAATAGCATTTTTATAGTCTTGCGAAATCAATGATAATTGTCCTAGGTTATATAGGCTAGGGTAATGCTGGGGTTGTAATTTGAGAATGGTGCGAAAGTGTTTGATTGCTTCTGCATGTTTGTTTTGATTGGCATACAGTAACGCCAAGTTATAGTGTGCATCAATATATTGAGAGTCAATTTCGAGTGCTTTTTGATAGGCTTTTTCTGCGGCATCGTGTTTGCCTTGATGATAGAGGCGGTTGGCTAGGTTATTATATGCAATCGCATAACGTGGATTAAGTTCAATGGCTTTTTCGTAGGCGCTAATCGATTGTTCCTGGTTTTGTTGAGCGGCATAAATGTTACCGAGTGTGTTGTGAAAGGTAGCATTGCGAGGCTGTAATTCTATGGCGACATTGGTAAATTGCAGTGCTTTATCATATTCTTGTTTTTGTGCGTGTAGAATAGCAATGATATGTGCCGTATCAGCTTGGTTGGGATCATCTTCCAAAATTTCATGATACAGCTGCAACGCTTCGGATAATCTTCCCTGTTGATGTAGTAATTCTGCTTGTTTCAGTCTGTCAGAGTCGGGCATGTGTTTTCCGAATTGCTTGGCTAAGTTCATACACGGCTAAGGCATAATTATTATTAGGGTTGTAGCCTAGTATTGCTTGGAAGTTTGGAAATACTAGCCAGTATTCTGTGCCATGCTTATTTTGCATGGCGATCACATCAGCCTGTTTTGGCAATTTGCCATTATATTCTGCGTGTAGTTGGTAGCGTTGTAATGCTGACAGTAAGTGCATTTTGGGTAGACCGCTATCGATATAACGTTTGGGGAAATGTTTGGGTAATTGAATTTTTATCGCGACGGGTTGGTTACGATGCCACCCATGTTGCACTAAAAAATTTCCGATACTAGCGATTGAGTCAGCATGACTGCGCATGAGATCGACATGATGATTTTTGTTGTAGTCAATAGCATAGGCACGATAACTGTCTGGCATAAATTGTGGAATACCGAGCGCTCCCGCATAGGAGCCTTTAATATCTAATGGGTTTAGCTTTTGTTCGCGTGTTAATAAGAAAAACTCAGTCAGCTCATGTTTGAAGAAAGTGGCGCGAGGTGGGTAATAGAAGCCCAGCGTTGTTAAGGCATCGAGTTCGTTATAAGTGCCTTGGCTTTTTCCATACAGCGTTTCAACGCCAATGATGCCGGTAATAAGGTTTGCAGGAACACCAAACCGTTTCTTTTCCTTTCTAAAAGCAGTTTGGTGTTGCTGCCAATAATGGGCGCCTAGTTTAACGCGTTCAGGCGATAAGAAATAATGCCGGTAAAAACCATAAGGCCTTGCCTCAAAAGGTGCTTCTATGGAATGAAGAACTTTTGCATTGTAGTGGAAATGTTGCATGAGCTTATTCATTTCTGTTTGTTTAAAGTGATATTTCTTGCAAATGGTATCGATATACTGCTGCATGTTTGCTGTTTCTGCATTTGCAGTTGTGATACTAAGCAGTGTGATCTGTATGAGAGACAGTATTATCAGGGCAAATCTTTTCATTATTTTCCTCGTCTTGTTAGGAGCTTGGCCACAACTTCTTATGGGTGTGGATTGACATTATTATGCCAAAACTAATCATCATTGTCACAATAGAGCTACCTCCATAGCTGATTAGTGGCAAGGGGACACCGACAACGGGCAGTACGCCAATCACCATGCCGATATTGATAAAGGCTGAAATAATAAACACAAGGCTTAGGCTGCCCGATAATAATCGCGTAAAGTTATCGCTGGCACGTGAGCTGATATAGAGGCAGCGAACCAGGATTAATAAGAATAATAAGATGATAGCGCAACAGCCAATAAAGCCAAACTCTTCTGCACTGACAGCAAAAATAAAATCGGTCGCATGTGCTGGCAGGAACGACAAGTGTGATTGCGTGCCTTGTAGCCAGCCCTTGCCAAAGACACCTCCTGAGCCAATGGCAATTTTAGACTGAATAATATGATAGCCGCTGCCGAGCGGGTCACGTTCAGGGTTCAAAAAGGTTAATACGCGTAATTTCTGATAAGTATGCATAAAATGCCAGAGTATCGGTGTGCAGGCACCACCAAGTCCAAGCAAGCCTACAATAATGCGCCAATTGAGTCCAGCGAGTAATACTACGCAGAGTCCGGCTGTGAAGATAATGATTGCCGTCCCAAGATCGGGTTGTTTTGCAACTAATAAAGCAGGAACTATTAGAATGACACTGCTAGTTAAGAGTGTGGCTATTCTTGGCGGCAGCGATTTTTGGCTGATAAACCAGGCGAGCATCATCGGCATTGCCAGCGTCATTATCTCAGAAGGTTGAAAACGAAATATTTTTAAATCAATCCAGCGACGAGCACCTTGACCGACATGTCCAATGACTAATACTGCAAACAGGGATAACAATGCAATTAAATAAAGCCATAAAGACCATTGTTGATAACGGTGTGGTGAAATCTGTGCAAACACAATCATGAGTAGAAAACCAAGCCCCAGTCTTAACGCTTGGCTTTCTACCATGGCGGTATTTTCGTTGCTTGCACTGTATAAAATAAACAAACCCACAATGGACAATAAGATCAGTAGAAATAATAAAATAAAATCAATGTGCATGATGCGCCAACGAAAATTCATCATTTGACGTTTTAAGCGATCATCATAAGACGTATAGAGGTAGTCAGGCATGATCAGTTGGCTCCCTTAAGTTCTGCCATATAGTAGCGCGTGATGTCGCCTGCAATACGATCTGCAAAAGAGGCGTGTTCGACGACTACGGCTAAAGCTATTTGTGGATTTTTTACCGGTGCAAAACTAATAAAGAGGTGGTTGTTGCGCAACCGTTTGGGGATGTTCATGTTGCTACGTTCTTCATCTCGTTGTTTGCCAAATACTTGTGCGGTACCTGTTTTTCCTGCAACTTCATAGCCATCGTGGGAGCCAAACGCTTCGGCAGTACCGTACGGGCTGTCGACTACTTGAGTCATTGCTTGTATGACCAGGTCCCAATATTGTGGGTTATTCAATGTCACGGTGGGCTCTGGGGTGGAGGATTGTGAGGTAAAACTATTATCAGGGTTTTGAAATTTTAAAACCAGATGCGGTTTAAAACGTTTGCCATGTTCTGCGATCATGGCAACGTCCTGTGCCAATTGTAGTGGTGTGACTGAAAACAGGCCTTGGCCGATATCCATATTAACACTATCTCCGGTAAACCATGTGCTACCGCGATTGGCGCGTTTCCATTCTGGTGTGGGAACAATACCGCTTAATTCATTGGGTAAGTCGACATCAGTGGGGCTACCGAAGCCAAACATTTTCATCGCATCATCGATGCGCTTAATGCCGAGTTTTATTGATAAATTAAAAAAGAAAGTATCGCATGATTGGGTGATGGCTTTGCTGACATTAACCCAGCCATGGCCGTTGTACTTCCAGTCATGAAAAATATGTTGTGTGTTGGCAACGCGAAACCAACCCGGGTCATATATTTTAAAGTCAGGCGTAATGACACCGTCATTAAGACCTGCTATTGCGAAGCTCGGTTTAATGGTTGAGCCTGGTGAGTAGAGGCCTCGTATGGTGCGGTCGTATAGAGGGTGCCCGGCTGCTGATAGCAGTTGTTGATATTGCTTTCCACTGATGCCGTTGACAAATAGATTGGGGTCGTAGGTAGGTTTTGTGACAAGAGCAAGTATTTGTCCAGTGGCGGGTTGGATGGCAACAATGGCGCCATTGTTGTCGCCGAGTGCTTTTTCAGCGAAGGCCTGCAAGTTGCTATCGATTGTGAGGTAGATGTTTTTTCCTGAGGTAGCAGGGATTTGTTTGAGTGTGCGTAGGATGCGTCCCCGCGCGTCGATTTCAGCTTGTTCTGCACCGACTTTACCGTGCAGTTGATCTTCATAATAGTTTTCAATACCGGTTTTCCCAAAGTAATCGGAAGCGCTGTAATTTTCAGGGTTCACTTGTTTCAATTCGTTTGCATTAATGCGGGCGACATAGCCGACTACATTACCAGTGGTTGCGCCAAGTGGGTATTGGCGTGCCATGCGAGATTGGACAATCACACCTGGCAAGCGGTACTGATTAACATAAAACTTGGCAATTTCAAGTTCAGACAGATTTAGTTTTAACAGCACAGGGTCATAGCGGCGGTGTTGTATAATGCTGTGATGGAAGGCTTTAATGTCTTCGGGCGTGAGTGTAATAATTGATTTTAGGTTGGCTAAGGTCGTTTGCATGTTATGCACTTTTCCAGGAATGATGCTGAGAGTAAAAACGGGGATGTTCTTTGCTAATAGAATACCGTTACGGTCATAGATCAAGCCACGGTCAGGTTCGGTTGGGACAATGCTCAGTAAGTTTTGCTTGGATAGAGTCGCGTAAAAATGTTGTTGTTGAATTTGCAGATAGGCTAATCGCATGATGAGCAAAACAGTAAACAAGAGCACGATCAGCAGCGCCATGAGGTAGCGCCGTTGGAATAGCATCCGTTGCCATTTTTGATTGTTAATTGTCAGCTTATGCTTCATGTTGTCTGTTCATCATCGGTGATAGGGATGGTTGCTTAGTATACTCCATGCTCGATAGATTTGCTCGCCAATAATAATGCGTACCATAGGGTGTGGCAGTGTTAATTCGGAGAGTGACCAATTGTCATGTGCTCGGTTTAGCCAGGATTTATTGAGGCCCTCGGGGCCACCGATAATGATGCAGATATTTTGCCCTTGGTCGTGCCAATTGAGTAATGAGTGTGCGATCTCGTGGGTGTTGATTTTACGGCCGAGACGATCGAGTGCGATCGTTAGGCTGTTTTCAGGAATGGCTTTTTCAATGGCTGTTTGTTCCATTGTGATGAGTTGATCGACATTCGCGGATTTAGTGCGTTTAGCGGCGTTAATTTCACAGAGTGTTAGTTGGTAGTCGCTTGGAAGGCGTTTTTGATACTGCTGAAAAGCTTGTTCGACCCATTGAGGCATCTTGGTTCCAACGGCGATCAGCTTGATGTGCATGCTATCCCTCGGTTTGTTGACGTACCTTTTCTGTCATGGACCAGAGTTTTTCGAGATTGTAAAAATCTCGTGTTTCAGGCTGCATAATGTGTACTACGATATCACCAAAATCGATCAAAATCCACTCATTGCTTTCTTCGCCTTGGACGCTGATAGGGCGCACTTGGTGTTCCCGGGTGGCGCGTTGTACCTTGTCTGCCAGTGCGCTGATGTGGCGGTTGTTGCTACCACTGCAGATGATCATGAGATCGGTGATGTCTGTCAGGTGTGAGACATCGAGATCGCGGATATCGACCGCCTTGTTGTCATCGAGTGTTTTGATGACCAGTTGTGTTAATTCTTCTGTTTTCATATTAAGATCCAAATAAACCGCCCATGACGGCGAATACTGATGTCACAATCAACACAGCGGCGACAATGATACGATAAGTGCCCTTCAATTTAAATGCCTCTGGTAAAGATTTTCGTGCTAGCAGGTATAAAAAACCCAATACGATGGGCAATAATAATGCATTCATAACGCCAATGGCAACATTGAGCTGAATGATGTTCAGTCCAGACAGTACAAAGAAGGCGCCGACCAATAGCACTGCAAGGTAGACCAGGTAAAACCAAGGGGCGTTGCGTGGGCGGTGCGATAACGAACGCTTATAGCCAGTAATTTCGCCAAGTCCCCAGGCGGCCGTCAATGACACTACGATTGCGGCAACCATCGATGCACCAATCATGCCAATCGCGAATAAGATCTCACCGGCATTGCGTCCTAAGAAAGGTGTTAATGCACGACTGATTTCTTCTACTGTATTTAACGAGACACCGGGATTGGTTTTCCCAAGAGTTGAGGCAGTTGTGACTAGCACGGCTGCCATGATTAGCTGTGTGATCACCGCGCCAATAGCAGTATCCCAGCGTGCATGTTTGAGGTGTTGTTTGCCGAGGCCTTTATCGACCACGGCCGATTGTTGGTAGAAGATCATCCAAGGCATGATAATCGCGCCAATGTTTGCGGCCATGAGATATAGATATTTAGGGTTGGCCATTGGCATATTGACTAAGCCATGCAGCATGGCATGTGCACCGGGGTGCGCGCGCCAGGCGACGTAGAAAAAAACCAATTCAAATAAACCCAACCCGATTGCAATGCGTTCTACTGATTTGTAAGAGCCGGTAAATGCAATAATTGAGAGGAAGGCAATTGAAAGCGAAACCGATAACCAAGGCGGTATGCCAAATAGATTACCAACGCCTGCTATACCGCTAAATTCACTAATAATGGCGCCAATACAGCAGACGATGAGTGTTGTGATCGATACCCAGGCCCAGAAGGTGCCAAATTGTTTTTTGATGAGTTCACCGTGCCCCATACGCGTGACGACACCGAGTCTGACGGTTAGCTCCTGTGCAATAAATAGGATGGGCATCAGGATAAATTGTAATAACAGCAATCGATAGCCCCATACGGCACCGCTTTGGGCGGCGATAATAATGCTACCGGCATCGGTATCGGCCAGCATCACCACCAGGCCGGGGCCTATCACCATTAGAAAGGTGAGTAATAGTGAGCGCTTAAGCTGACCTGTATTCTCAGTATTCACGGGTACTGAAGTGTCCATTTGAATTGTCCTGTGGTTGAAAAGTGTGTCTCATAGGCGGGAGATAATAGCACAGGGATTCCAGTAGATGCAAATGATTCTCATTTGCGATGAGAGGGCTGAATAATTGCAATGAATGCATTACAATAAACGCCATGGTGACACGGCAGTTACAACGATTTATCAAAATGGAAGCACTTGGCGGCATCTTGCTGTTTGTGGTGTTAGTGATTGCCTTAATTATTGCTAATAGCGGTCTTGCGAATTGGTATTCACATTTTATCGATCTACCGTTACATTTTGGGATTGCGCAGTTCGTTGTAAAAAAACCACTGGTGCTGTGGGTTAATGAAGGGCTGATGGCAATATTCTTTATGCTTTTGGCGCTTGAGATTAAGCGTGAAATTCTAGAGGGCGAGTTATCAGAGCCATCACAACTAACGTTACCGATTGCTGGTGCGATTGGCGGTATTGTATTGCCTATTGCTATTTACGTTTTTTTCAATCATCACGATAAGGCGGCGATGCCAGGTTGGCCGATTCCAACCACGACGGATATTGCCTTTATGCTAGGGATAGTAGCGTTACTGGGCGATCGTGTACCGACACGTTTGAAAATTATGTTGATCGCGTTGTCGATTGTTGATGATATTGTTGCTGTGACTATTATCGCCGCTGTTTATACAGGGTCGCTTTCTTGGTTATCGTTAGAAGTGGCGCTGCTGGGTGTATTGGTATTATTGTATTTAAATTTTCGCGGTGTGAGTCGTGTTGCGCCGTATATATTGATTGGTGTTGTGATTTGTTTTTGTGTCTTAAAGTCAGGTGTGCATGCGACCTTGGGTGGTGTGATAGTGGGTTTGACGATTCCACTATCGAGCGGAAAAGATGGTGTCTTTTCACCGTTACGCCATTTAGAAAAACACCTACACCCTTGGGTTGTATTCTTGGTGTTACCGTTGTTTGTGTTCTTTAATGGTGGTGTTTCGTTTCAAGGAATTAGTTGGGGAGCATTGTTTTCATCTGTTCCGCTGGGGATTGCGGCGGGTCTGTTTGTGGGTAAGACGCTGGGAGTCTTTTTATTTTGTTCGTTTATTATTTTGATACGTTGGGCGAAGTTGCCAGAAGGGGTGCGGTTCTCACACTTGCTGGGTATTTCGGCATTGACCGGCATTGGCTTTACCATGAGTTTATTTTTGGGTGCATTGGCATTTACCAATACGCCATTTGAGAATTTAGTCCGTCAAGGTGTGTTGTTAGGTTCATTATGTTCTGCTGTGTTTGGGGTGTTGGTGTTGAGTTTGCGTAAGTAGAGAGATCCCGTCGTACCGCGGCCACGATCTCGGTATCCCTGCTATTCTAGATTTTAAGATTTCATTAATACTATTTTTGTAGAATCAGGTTTATTTTATCTAATAGGCGGGCATAATTATGAGCAGAGGCGTATATCAGCAGCAAAAAGCACCCTTTCTTATTGGGTGCGATGTTTTGGGTCGTGATTTAGTATATTTTCCTGAAGGGGTTGCCAATGAATATAGCACTCCCCCTTATCCTGCGATGGTTTTGGATACAGACTGCGATGAGGTCACCTACCCTTTTCCGATGACAGTTGGGTTTGGTCTTACATATTGGCCGTTGGGGTGGTGTGATGAATTTGGCGGATCGCATCCTCCAGGCGCATACGATTGCAATGGCAATAGATTTAGTCTGGATTTTGATACGTACCTATTGCCAGCACCAGTGTATCGTTCGGGACTTGATGGTTTGCTAAAGGCTGCGGCTATTAGTGATGCGGGTACAAAAGAAGGAGCTGTTGTTGCGTACGGTGCTAAGCCGCCTAATAAGAAGAAAGCTACAAAAGAAGTTAATGGCAGCAGGCCTGCTGGAAAGAGAAAAGCTAAGAAAAATAATGCAAAAAAGAAAGTAGTCGGAAATAAGCCTAAAAACAGTCATCATTCTGATGAGGTTGTGGTCGTGGGTCTGGAACCAGAAAAAGCGATACATCACAAAGTTGCTGCGCCAGTGGATCCAAAGCCATTTGTATTAGGTGCTGAAGTGAGTTTGAAGCGGTGTATTCCCATGCAGAAAAAAGCTGAGCAGCGCGAGCAGTTGGAAGCCATTCAGAAATTATTGCTTGAGGCGCTTGATAGTGTCGTTGATGATCGGCTTATTGTGTATTTAATTTATGTGACTTATAAGTTAGCGAGAATGGAGCCTGAGGCGATTGGAGCTACCGCAAAACAAGGGATGTTATTAAATGATTATTGCAGTAAATATAATGATGTAAATTACAAGAGTCATCTGGGTATGATGATGTTAGCAATATATGCAACATCGCCTATCCCTGAGCATCATGTAAAGAAGAAAACGGCATTAACAGAGCTTGGTAAAACCGCGCTGTTATTTGGAACTATTGTGGCAGGCAATATGTTTACTCAAGAGGCATATTTGAAAAATATTAAGACATGTGTTGAAGCCACTTCGGCACCTGACCAGGTTGTTCCTGGGATGATAGAGGTTGATTTGGCTCGAACATGTTTCTTCCCGGATTTCTTTAGCAAATTCCCTGAAAAGTCACCTCCTGGACGTATTCAAGAAAGATTCAAAAAACAGTTACAAGACGCCTTAATGTTTATATCAAAGAGGTAGTTGGCTAGGTGTAGAGCTGCTGCTGGTCTTGGTGCTTTCGTTGTTAGTCAAAAGAGGTAAGTCTATTGTAAACGTTGTGCCTTCAGCAGCGTTTGATTTAACGGAAATCTTGCCGCCGTGCATCTCAATAATACGGTGCGCTAATGCAAGACCAATGCCGGTGCCATTCTTTTTGGTGGTATAGAAAGGCTCAAATAAATGTTTAATATCTCCTTCAGTGATACGAGGACCATTATTATGAATAGTAATGCGGACAGTTTTATTATCTATTTTGTTTGTCAAGATAGCTAGTTTTTTGGTTTCTTCATTGGATATGTTTCGCATCGCTTCTATTGCATTTTGAATAATATTAGTGACAACTTGTAATAGCTGCAATTTATCCATCACCACATAGGGAGGTATCTTGCTAACCGTGGTCGTCACATCAATATCGATTAGATCATGTGATAGTAGATAGACGGCATGTTCAACCAACTCATTAATGTCACCTTTAGCTCTTTCAACCGATTTTTTCTTGGTGTAATAGTTGAAATGCGTGATCATGTCGTTTGTTCGGTAAATTTGCTCTTTCATAGCAATTAAAGCGCTTTTAATATGTTCTGGTAGATTGTTTTTATCAATATTGGTGAGTCCATTAATGTAGTTCATCAGTGCCGATAGTGGCTGTTTTAGTTCATGGAAAATACTGGCGCTCATTTTATCTACTTGGTGAAGACGGCCAAAGTGAGCTAATTCAACCTTTTGTTGCTCTACTAATTCTTGAGTGTGTTTCAGTTCGGTAATATCGGTTTGCACGCCAGAGAAGCAGAGTAGATTATTATTAGCATCAAAAATAGGAGTGATACAAACCAAATTCCAGAATGGAGAACCATCTTTGCGATAATTTAAGATGACCCCCTTGAACGGTTTTTTGTTTTTAATGGCAGACTGTATTTTTTTGATCATACCCTGATCGCTATCTTTTCCCTGCAGGAAGCGACAGTTCTGGCCCAATATTTCATTTTCATGATATCCAGTCTGTTGTATAAAAGATTTGCTGGCAAATACGATTGGGTTATCATCTTGATGTGGATCTGTAATTAGAAACCCATCGGTAGCAACGTGCAGTGTTTTCAGGATAACATCAGCAAAATCGATAGTTTTAGATAACATAACTTCCTCTTGAGTTGTAAAATTATAGAAATATTGTGCAGGGCAGGCGATACTATCAAATCTTGTTGGGATAGGGTAGGGGGGGGGTTAACCCTTGAGATGCAGCGAGATTTATTTTCACTAGAAAGTAGTTGTTTTTTGCTGATTAGTTAAGAGCTATAGGTTTAATACAGTTGTTGTTTCTCTATATAGGTTAGCACTGGCATCGGTAAGTCGGCATTGACGCTTTTGTCTGCTGCAAGTTTTTCGCGTATTTGGCTTGAAGAAATATTTGGGGTGTCGAGTGCTTGAAAGTAAATACTACCGTTTAGGCTATTCAATAGAGTATCTGCTGAGTAAGTTTGGTGTTGTTGCAAAAAATCTTGTAGCCAGCTGACTTTAGTGAGTTTATTTTGGGGGCGACTGACTACGATAATATGTGCATAAGTTAATAACCGATGCCAATGTAGCCATTGATTCAGAAATTGAAAAACATCAGAGCCTATAATGAGGCTGATAGAATCCTTAGGTTGCCGTGAGCGTAAAATTTGTAGGGTATCAACCATATAAGAAATGCCAGCGCGTTGCATTTCAATAGCGTTAACACAAAATTTAGAATTTTTATTTCGAACGCCTAAGCGTGTCATCTGTAAACGTTGTTTTGCGGTTGCAATGGGTTGTTTGTGTGTCGCGGGTTTTTTGCAGGGAATAAATTCAATACGATCGAGTGGAATTTTAAGCAATAACTGCTCTGCAATGGCTAGGTGGCCATTATGGAATGGGTCAAATGTTCCTCCTAAGATGCCAATGGCTTGTTTAGGCAGGCTCATGTGAATACGCTCGTGTTAAGGTTTTTTGGCCGCTTAATGCAAGGCCTAATTGCATGATGGCATCCCAGTGGTTGCCAGCAATAATACCTTTGATTGTTTTATCAATTTCACTGGCCTTTAATAGTAATGTCTCAAGGGACTGTGTCGTATGTCTTGACAATGCACTCTTTAAAATAGCTTTACGATTACTCCATTGTGTCTGTAATACTTGCTGGATGTTCATACCGTTATCTAGTTTATAACGCATGCCAATCAAAGTACGAATTTCATTACACAATGCCCACAATACCAGCGTGGCTTCGGCGCCACTGCTTTTGAGGCGGTTGATGATGCGGGTGGTCTGCAGACGATTTCCCTGCAATATATAATTCATCAAATCAAACACGTTAAAATTTGAGTTGTCATTAATGCCTTGAGCAATTTGATCTTCGCTAATGGTTTGACCAGGGTATTGTAATCGTAATTTCTCAATCGCCTGGTGTGTAGCCAATAGGTTCCCCTCGGTCAAGTGTGCAATGAGTTGTATGCCTTGCTGAGAAGTTGATAGCTGTGCTTGTTGTAGTTGGGTCTTGATCCAATGCTGTAACTCCGAAGCATTCGGTGGCCAAATCGGTAGAATCACGCCATGCTTATCAATAAGCTTGTACCATTGTGAACGTTTTTGTGCAGCGGTGAGTTTTTGCGTAGTGATAATCAGTATTTTGTCAGGATTGGGTTTTGCAAGATAGTCTTGCAAAATCTTTAACCCAGCTTTCTCAAACTTTGCTTGAGGGTTACGGAAATCGACACAGCTTTTATCACTAAATAAGCTATAGGCTTGTAATGTTGCATAGAATTCCGACCAGTCAAAGCTGGTATTCATGTGAATCAATTCTGTTTGATTAAAACCAGCCTGCTTGGCCACTTGTTTAATGCTGTCCCGTGATTGCTGTGACAGTAGCGTTACATCGCTACTGATTAAGTAAATAGGGCTAAGGCCTCTATTTATTGTGTTGTTGAGTTGTTTTATGTTTATTTGCATAGGTTTGTCTTAAAGCTTGTTTGACCTCATCACTGGTTAGCCAGTAATAAATGGATGAGATTACATTTTGTTGCAGTTGTTGTTTGGCACCGCTATCAATAGTGGTGGTATAAATCTGGTCGGCGTTAAGAGTCTGGCTACTGGATGCTGAGAAGGATAGTGGTCCAAGCAGAGCATCGCCATTTCTGTCGGTTAACTTAATTTGTGTTGTTAGTGTGAATGAAACACTGGTCGATTGATTGGAATTACTGATGTTGGCCTGATTGTGGGTAAGATTGCTGCCCATAAAATATAGGCCATAACGTGCTTTATTGGGTGAGGATACTAAGTGAACGCCAAGTGATTGCAAGGTTTGTTCCAGTGTGACACTTGACTCGTCGTATGGGTTGGAGGAATGGAAATATAATGTACGTAGCTTGGGTGGGATGGCTTTGCCTGACCGTAAGTGAAAGCCGCAGCCACTTAATAGCAGCAGGCTTAGTAATAAGCAACTGAAGGAAAGTTGGCGTAGAATTTTCAATTTATACCACCAGGTTAATCAGTTTCTTTGGGACCAGGATGGTCTTGCGTATAGTTTTTCCTTCAATAAGGCGTTGGACATTCTCAAGTGACAGTGCCTTAGTTTTAATATCTTCTTCCATGGTATCTTGAGTCACGGATAATTTACCACGTAATTTTCCATTGACTTGTACAATAATCTCAACAGTGCTGCATTGCAATGCACGAGCATTTACTTTTGGCCACTGGACGTCCAGAATATTGCCGCTATATTCTAGTGTGTTCCAGAGGTGATGCGTAATATGAGGTGTGATGGGGGAAAGAATCAGTAACAAGATGCGCAAACCTTCTTGAACGAGTGGTGCTGTTTCATCAAGACTGAGATCAATCTTGCTGATGACGTTCAGTAGTTTCATGGCAGCAGAAACCACTGTGTTGAGTTGGATGCGTTCTATATCTTGGCTGGCCTGGTGTAAAATACTGTGTATTTCGAGATGAATTTTTTGCAGTGCTTCATCTTCATAGGTTTTGAAGGTGGCATTTTCTTGATTGAGAGTGACTACATTTGTTTTTACTTTTTGGCAAAAGTTCCAAAGTTTATTCAGGAATTTGAATGCACCTTCAACGCCTTGGTCAGACCATTCTAGTGATTGTTCGGGCGGGGCGGCAAAGATAATAAAGAGTCGAATGGTATCGGCACCGTATTTATTGAGAAATGCCTTAGGCGCTACGGTATTGCCTTTTGATTTTGACATTTTGGCACCATTTTTAAGGACCATGCCTTGTGTCAATAAACGCTTGATAGGTTCGTTACTATTAACGAGATCGAGGTCGCGTAATACTTTATGCATAAAACGTGCGTAGAGTAGATGTAAGATCGCATGTTCGACACCACCGATATATTGATCAACGGGCGTCCAGTATTTGGCACGGTCATCGAGCATACTGTTATTTTGGTCAAAACAACAGTAACGCGTGTAATACCAGGAAGATTCTACGAATGTATCCATCGTGTCTGTTTCGCGTTTAGCAGCTTTGCCGCACTGCGGACATTTTGTTTTAATAAAGTCTGTATCTTTTGCTAGAGGCGAGCCTTGCCCATCGGGAATTAAGTTTTCTGGTAATACTACGGGAAGATCTTGCTCTGGCACGGCAACTTCGCCGCAATGTTTGCAGTTAATAATAGGTATGGGGGTGCCCCAGTAGCGTTGGCGTGAAATCCCCCAGTCGCGCAGACGATAATTAATTTGTTTGGTAGCCAGTTTTTTTGCTTCAAGATCTGTAAAAATAGCTTTAATGGCCTTGTTTGATGTGAGATCGTCATAGGCATCAGAATGAATCAGTGTGCCCTGTTCGGTATAGGCAGCTTCCGAATAATCCCAGTCGTTATTTTTATTATTTTTAATAAC
>JAHZIV010000034.1 GCA_022601255.1 Gammaproteobacteria bacterium | reverse complement strand
GTAGCAATACCTTAGCACAAGCAAGGTAGCTAACATCGGTGGACGTCTTGCGGGTAAAAACCGGATAATCTTGATAACCATTCTCTTGCGCGATCTTTACTTCACTGTCCCAATAAGCACCCTTCACTAAACGCACGCGCATGTGCTTGCCTACCTGCTTGGCCAGATCCACCACCCAGTGGATCACTGCGAAAGCACGCTTCTGATAAGTTTGCACGGCCAAGCCCAATCCATCCCAATCTTTCAACTCAGGATCACTGAAAACATTAGCAATAATATCCAACGAGATATCTAGACGGTCAGCCTCTTCTGCATCAACCGTTAAACAAATAGCTTGCTGTTGTGCCTTTAATGCCAGCGTCTTTAAGCGCTGTGTCAAAAACGCTACCGCTTGATGCTGATGAGTAAATTCATAACGCGGGTACAGCGCCGACAACTTGACTGAAATCGCCGGGCGCGAAAACAAATCTTTATTCTTGCAATCACTCTCACCGATAGCATCGATTGCATCGGCATACGATTTAAAATAACTGTCTGCATCCACTTGCGTACGTGCAGCCTCGCCTAACATGTCATAAGAATAACTGAAGCCTTGTGCTAAGTGCTTTTGTGAATTCTTTAAAGCCTCTTCAACCGTACGACCCAACACAAATTGTTGACTCATCATCTTGATCGCATCACGCACTGCTTTGCGCACTACCGGCTCACCGCTTTTTTGCACCAAACCATGCCAAACTTTCTGTAGACGACCGCCTGATTTCTTATTATCTAAGACTTTTCCCGTTAGCGCCAAACCCCAAGTTGCGATGTTCACAAATGAGGACTCGCTAGAACCAATGTGTTGTTGCCAGTCGGCACTGGTTAACTTATCGCGAATCAATAAATGCTCTGTCTCTTTATCGGGAATACGCAATAGCGCTTCCGCCAGACACATCAGCAATATCCCTTCCTCGGTCGACAAGTCATAGTGCACCATAAAGGCTTCCATGCCAGTCTTTTTGTCTTCTTGTTCACGCACGGCGATGACAAGCTTCTCGGCAAGTGTCGCGATCTCTTGCTCTATCGTTTCATCGTAACTGAGTTGCTCGAGCAATCGCTCTACCGCCGCAGTCTCATTCATGTGATAGGCATCGACGATTGCTTGACGCAATTCTGATTGCGGAACATTGAGATCAGTCAGAAAACTCATACGGTTTCGCCACTTTTATAGCGCTCAATACTGCTATCCAATTCCTGCTTGGCCGCATCGATGCCTTCCCAGCCTTCTACCTTGACCCATTTATTCGGCTCCAAATCCTTGTAGTGTTCGAAAAAGTGTTGGACACTTTCCAAAAGAATTTCTGGCAGATGTTTTAATTCGGTAATGTGACGATACTCCATGCAAAGTTTTTCGATCGGCACCGCGATGATCTTAGCATCCTCACCCGATTCGTCCGTCATCTTCAAAACACCCAAGGCACGACAACGAATCAAACAACCCGGCTGCACCGCCAAAGGCGTTACCACCAACACATCGGCAGGGTCGCCATCGTCTGAAAGTGTATTCGGAACGAAGCCATAATTACACGGATAATGCATCGCGGTTGGCATAAAACGATCGACACACAGAAGACCACTGTCTTTATCCAATTCGTACTTGATTGAGTCACTATTCGATGGAATCTCGATTATCACATTAAAATCGTCCGGAATACTCTTTCCCGCAGGCAATTGATCAAAAACAGTCATGTTTTTCCCCTTACATAAAATGGGGAATTGTAGCATAATTTTCACCCTCGATAAGAACTTAAAACAGAACAATCCATGCTGTATAATAACTGTTAACTATGCACAAAAAGGATACACGTATGTCGCGAGAGATAAAACGGAAACAAAGAGAAGCGCTGTGGCAATCCATTCTTAAAATAATGGTAGAAGCTGCCAAATCAAGCGATTCACGCAATATCATCATGCCATTTATCAAGAATCTCTTATCCCAAGACCCACAGGGGTTCGTTGAGCTGGCAGTTGAAGCTGCAAACGATCCCACCTCGAATCGGTATAAAGTACTGTATGGTTTAACGCACTCGCGACAGATGATAAAATTTAAAACCTGCATTTCTGCCGCCCAACGTAATCGCATCTTTACAGCACTCGAAGCAGTTCCCACCGAGCTAACCTCACAAACATCCCTATCAGCACTCAAGCCACCAGACCCAAGTGATCTGGCTTTCAGACTCTCAAAACTGCCACCTGACGATGCTTTATGGCATGAAACCTATGCAGAAACAAAATGGAACCGACTATCACGCTTTATACCCGGCTATAAGCCAATGATACTCGACCCTGAATATTTCGAACAGCGCCATCCTGTTGCCGTAAGATCACAGCCCATGCAATCGTTTGACATTTATGCGGGGCACTTTATCGATGAGATGGCTAATCACATCTCCTTCCTCATTCGACCGATTGAAAAACTGGGTGAGGGCGCATCGTTTCTTGACGTATTTAGAGAAATGAGGCAAATCTATCATGCAAAACGGGACATCACGGATAAACAAGGTGTCTACGATCTATTTCACCTCACACAATGGTATAAAGCAGTCGCCATATCTTCAGAGTTTCATGGGGGGAATATCACAGAAGAAGAGGCCCGCAAACGATTGAGTCTCTATTATAGAGAAGCTTCTGAAAAGCTCTATCGCTATAGTGACATTGCAGCCAAACAACACCACAACTTCCTCGCCATCAGCAGGCTGGCGGAGATTCATAAGGATAAAATTAATTTTAACGAAACCAATGCTAACGCCACCGTCTTAAGGGGCCATAATGCGGTGCAAATTCAGCTAATGATCGAACAATCAGAGCTAGCAAAAAAATATCACGGCAGCATTGGCTACGCGCTGGCAGCAGAATGCCATCTACACATTGCTGTAGCATTCGAAACTGCGTATAAACGCTCTAACAAACAAAACTCATGCTATAGGCACAGATGGGAGAACAGTCTAGCCAATGCCTACCGTCATATGAAAATAGCGGTGGCCCTGCAGCCAAAAGATCGCGACCTCTTTAATCATGCTACCCAAGGGTACGGCTTCAAGATGAGCACTCTTGCAATCCAAGAAGATAATCCAGAGATTTGGCAAAAACGACTTAAATTCTTTCGCCACCTGCTACGCGCGAAAAAATGTTTATTGGAAAAGATTGACCAAGAAGTCGATAGTCTCACCGAAAAGCATAACAGACCCTCTTCAGGGGCATGCGGATTTACCATGCCTCGCCGATCGGCTTCTTACTAAGGAGCACTCTGCGCGCTTAGCCTAGAAACCGAAACCGCATCATCTGGGTCTCCTGGCACATCTCTTCCCGGTGCCTGATCAGCCTCATCACCAGAGCCAGTACCAGAGGATCCTGCCGCACTACCTGGCGCCGGTGGTTTGTCCGCAGCGCTTGCGCTTCTAGCGCGACCAGCAGGGAACATGAGGGTATGTATGTTTTCACTGTGAGCAGGTGCATCACCTGCTGCTGTATCAGCCTCGGCCTTATCCGTTTTTTGCTTAAAGATAGCATCCATCTCAGTCTGTATTTGCTCAAGCCTGCCAAACTTGTCTGCCAACTGTTGTTGTTTCACTTGAGCCAATACACCTTGTTTTATTGCTGCATATGCAATAAGGTCATCAGCATAATCTCTCGCTAATGCACCATAATCAACATCAGCCTTTGCCTTCCATGTTGTAAAGAATTGCTCTGCTGGCAGCAATAATATTTCTATCTTCCTATTTTCAGCAATTGCATCAAATTGTTGGCACAGTTGACCGCCTTCCTCAACATCACTAGCTTCAGTATTAACAAAAGCTGCAAACACACGACGAAGATCATCAATAGAGGTACAGGCGCTTAATCTATCTTTCAATAGATCCGTAAGAGCAGGTAACGCAGCATGCTGTCTGTCAAACTGCTCTTTTACATGTGTACGCATAGAGTCAGATTCAGCTTTACTAATGCTTTCATCCGCTTGCGCTTCTGCACGCTTGATCTGAAACGCTCCAAATGCTTTAAGCAAGTCTTCTTTATTATTGCACCGAGCCATTGCAACATTCCATGACTCAATCAGAGTGCGCGCAGCGTCAGACCAAGCTGGCAGCCCACCAAATTCAGGTGGCGGCGAACCTGCCGCTGCAGGCTCAACAGGAGGAGGCACCGGTGACGGCGCTGGCCCTGCCGCTGCAGGCTCAACATGAGGAGGTACCGGTGACGGTGTTGCTCTCGCAGACCCAAAATCATTGCTCGCGTCATCATCTGACAACTCTGACACTGAAGCTAAGTCTGAAGCTGAATCTGAATCGAGCAGCTCTAATGCTTTCATTACAGACTCTACCGCTGGGACGCCATCATGCTTCCTATGCTGAAAATTGCCACCACCCCCAAAGATTTCAAGGAACTTACGAAACTCTCGTTTGTGAGCTTCTAATTTTTCATGTTGGGCCGGGAAATAATAACGTTCGTCAAGATCATATTTCAATTGTGCAGCAATGGTCTCTGGATTCAGATGTCCTTTTTGCAACGCCTCAAGCGCCACTCTATTCGTTCTCATCATGACCGTCTCTAAACGTGATCTTACCCTGTCAGTGACATCTCTTTTATATTCCTTAACCGCTTTGCGAATAATATCTACCGACAAAAGCTCATGGTCATTGCAAAGAGTATCTAAGGCTAATAAATGAGTTTGATAACAATCAAAAACATCTTCCGCATGCTCCAATAAAGGTAAGGCCGCTATCACAGCTGATAGATTTGTTCTTAACCAAGCCTTCATCAGCTGAGTTTGTTTCTTATCTACGGCTGCTCGCATCTCACGCACCGTAGCATAATAAGAATCTTCTAATGCTTTGCTAACTTCAGGGTCTGCATGGTAAGTAAATAATTCACGTCCTCGACAATGCTTAGCAAATTCTTCAGCATAAATCTTATCGATCTCACCCAACCCATCTTCGGCATTATCAGGATCCTCATCTACCGCTTTCACTGCTTCTAACGCATTGGCCAGGATACCCAATAAATGATGACCCACAGATCGAATGGATGCGTTTGCAGGGCCGGCATGCATTGCAGGCTGCGCATCATCACCTGGACCTGGTTCTCCCGGCGCAGGAGCCGCTGCTGCTACAGGTGCTGCTGCTGGTGCAGGCGCTAACTCTCCAGCCGCCACAAACACCTCACGTAAATCATCGGTGTTACGCACATGCACTTGCTGCCAGCTCTCTCCTGCAATCTCTGCGAGCTTAGCATCTAATTGGTGACGCTGATGAGAAGAACCTGAGGTTTTATAACCCTCGGTAACTCTATGTTTAGCACCGTGAAAAGTCGTATCGATCACAGCACCATGATCATGAAGCTGCGCACGGAAAATAGCAACCGTCGATAACCGCTCCTGCTGCATATGATACACGCGATCCACATAATAAACCGCCGCATCGCGTAGCTGAATACTCTCATCGCTAACATCATCTATGCTAGCAAGCTCTCCAGCCAACTTAGCATGCTCAGCATTAAGAGCATCAAAAGTGTCAGCGGCGCGCATATTGGCAACCAAAGCATCAACCTTATCAGCAACACCCTTTGCCACACCATATGGGTTATTAGCAAGCAATGTCATCGCAGCCTTAGCATTAGGCTCGCCATCTTTCGCCATCACACGATCGATATAAGTTCGGATCAGGCGTTTTGCGGGTCTTGATCTAGCGTTTCGAAGCTTACTCGTTGGAGTTGATAGCGTACTGAGTGCCGCTTCAATATCCGATTCGAGTGCCTCATAGCAATCCACAGACCACGACACATCGGTGTCCGCGGCATCGTCAAATTGATAATCCTGGTAAACAGAACCTAAATGCTTCTTAAAGCGGTTTCCTTGGTAGATCTTTGTGCTATAGTTGTTTTTCTCTAACACACGATAAATCATGCGCTCTGCCATTTTAAAATCACCCGGCGCTAGCGCTCCTTTGTCATATAATCGTTGGACACATTGAGCAACCAACAGCACCAAGAATGCCCTCTTTACTTTCTTTCCATTGCGCTTATGCACCGCTACTTGGGCCTTATCATTAAAAGCTTTTACATAGTCACACCCCGGTGTTAACTCAATCTTATGCACTTCTTTTAAGTACGCCAGCATTGCCTGCTCGGATTCCATCACTCGCTTGCGAGAAACCAGCACCTGATCAGTAAGTTCCACAGGCACAGCATTCACGCCATAACGCTGATATTGGTGCTGCAGCTGCGCAGTTACTTTATCTTTATCAAAACGATTTTGTAATGCCACTAAATCTTCATCTTTAGCATGTTCTAAAAGTACTGCGTATGGAGCATTAGCTTGGTACCAAGCAGGGCGACTACCAGCTTCCAATCTCTCACAGAGCGATAAGATACGCTGTCTTCTTGCCACTTCTGCATCATCTAACTGTTCAATCTCAAGCGGGACATCGTCAAAATCTAGATTCGTAAACGCCTCTACAATCTTAGTGCAATCAAGACCTTCAACTTGCTCACAATCCCAAAGTTGAAAACGAGCCACTCGGGTCGTTTCTATCGTTCCATCAGCAACTTTCCGTGGTGTTTCATGCCACTCGAGGTAACCCACTGGAAACAAACTGCCAGCATTATTTTTAGCAAATAATGGAAAATGAAATTGCGTATAAATACCCGTGTTATCATCGAGAATACCTACATCCATAGACGCAGGTTCACTCATAAGCATTTTTGGATATTCAAGATCCGTTACATATCCAGATCTATAAAGAGCCATTATGATTTCACTATGGTGCGCCAAATGAGACTGCAACCATAACGCCCGCTCTTTAGGGGTTAATTCATCGGTAACACCACTACGATCAGCAAGATCACAAAAAGCCTTCTCTTGCAGCAGATAATGTTCTATATGTTCTAATTTTGTCTCACCTGCAGCATGAGTGGCCGCAGCCTCATCAATGCCAAAAAACCTAAAACTACTACGCTCCAATTCACCCGCACGGTCATTTAAATTCCTGACCTGACTTTTAAATATGAAAAACTTAATACCTTCAAGAATTTCCGCCTCAGTGAGTTCAGTCGGCATAGGCTGATCCTTCTCAGCACGATAGTGGCGCTCAAAGTCAGCCAGTAAAGTCGCATCATCCTGTTTCAACTCTTTTTTAAACTCAGCATAACGCTCAATATAACCGCCCTTTTCTATTTCTGTTGATAATTCATTTCCACGGGCTTTTTCCATATATCCCATAGCACCATCAACATGAGCTTTCTCTGCTTGAGCCACACCGAACAAGTAAGCGGGCTCTGTTGTCTTTGTTTCTAACCGGTATTCTTGCTTAACTGGGTAAGCGAATCTCGAAAAATCTCTTTCTAACTGTGTTAAATGTTCGCGTATGATTGCGGTATTCTCAGACCCCAGTAGCTTGCTATAGTTCGAGAATTTAGTTTTACAACTGGAAATGAATTCAGAAGCCATGACCATCGTAGCATTAACAGAATCTTCCCCAGCTTGCCTAACAAAAAACAACGAAGAAAATAGAGCCAGCATCTCCTTCATCTTATAAAGCTTGCCCTCTGCTCCATCAGCATCCTTATCTAAATTTGATACAAGTTTATTGACCGCAGTGTATAATGTCAGATTCTGATTAACACCATCTTGGCTCACAAGGGATTGCAACAATCCATAAGTAGCCAACAGAAGCTGCCCATCCGTTGCAGTATCATCAAATGTAACGAGGAATTTGCGCTTGTCCCGCTGCCGCTCATAATGCTCTCTATAAACCCGATCAGAGATCTGCTTTAACGGAACGCCTTCAGCATCAGGGTATTGCAATACCCCTTCACGGAATCGCGTCCATGGACTAGCAGGAGCGCCTATCGACCGAGTAACAGGGTCAAGCTTATCTTTCCAAAATGCCTCTTCATGCAACCCAGCGGAAGGAGATAATTGCGCCTGCATCTGCTCATAATTAGAGATCAGTTCGCGCAAAGGGGCTACCAACTCACGGGAGTCTCGCAGAGACTCCAGAATAACATCATTCACTATCTCATGAATTACCATGATACGACGAACAATAGAATCCCACAGTATGAGTCTAGATTTATCGATTGCCATTGATTTTTACCCCGTAGTTAATCCCAGCAACTAAGCCATTAATATACATAGACGCATTATAAGGGCTGTATATTAAGAAAGTATTAAATTCGCCCCATTTTTTACATTGATTCAGTGGGTTATCATTGTTGACTCAATTTTACCCAGACAACTTGTTGATTCTATTTGAATTACTCGTACAATGGTGGGTATTTTCTATCGGAACAGATGTGTGAGGCTGGCCCTGAAACAGAATTTAAGCAAATTTTATCTGAATTTCACCACCAGAGTGACTTGTTTTAAGGCACGTTAAAGCAAATACTTTAACTCTAACCGCACACGGATGTTAAAGTTTTCAAAATTACTCAAGGAGGGTAACATGGCACGAGCTGACAGTCCCTTAGGACCTACGAATCCACTCGATATTCCAGCTCCAACAGCAGGATTCTTCTTAAGGCGCTCCGTTTCACAAGAACAACTCACTCCACCATCAGAAAAATCAGACAGGACCATTGTAACAGAAGAATATACCCGGCTTTTTGCGAATACCGAAGAGGCCGGCAAATTTTTCACGATAGATGTGCCGACAAAAAACCATGAGAAATTGGCAAATATTGTTAGGTTCATCGAGCACTATTTTGATTGTGCCATGCATGATCGCAGAAATCTTGCAGCTCTCAACAAATACATCGAATCTGACGACTGGCAACCATTTTGGAAAGAACATCTGGAGGCTGTTAAGCTACCACTCTATCAGTTAAGTCCACCACTCGCGATTCCCGACGGAACACACATCACACCATTCCAACAATTTGCCGGCACCTGTTATTCCTACCAAAAACAATTTGTAGAACCAGATGAACATTATTTTTGTGAATTAAATCAAGCATTGTTTTATTATCACAAGCAAGAATATGATGCCGCTTTAAAATACACAATAGCGGCACTATCGAAAGACCCATCGAGCGCAAAGCGCGCAAAATTAGACATTGCCAGGGCAAAGTTAGCAGCAGTCCAACAGCATGAGAGTGAAGAAGATGATGAAGCAGATTTTTTGTTGATGCGTAAAACTGCGGGCCTCAAGAGTGCAATCGAATCTCTTTATGCGGATGCGATCGAGCAACAACGACGTACCGTGCGTGTACTGCGCCATTTTCAACACCCCTTTTGGGCAGAAATGTCTGTCAAGGTGCGCGTTCGCGATGAAATTTCATTACGAATCGCCACCGGAGATACCAATGATAGCTTTATTGAAGGATTGGTGTCACATATTGACGATGCTACACTCGAACAATTTTGGACGCCCGCCTACTATGCAAAAGCCTATGCATGCCATCAAGCCGCTGAGTACTATCTCAGCTCCATAGAAAGTTTACTATTCGAACTAAAGTCACTTGGACATAGATACAAGAGCGGCAAAGAAAGAAGCACGGAACAGCAACGAATTCAAACACAAATAGGCCAAGCAAAAGCAAATGCCAAGAAACGTTATCTTGAAGCAATTCATTATTATGAAATTGCCATGCAAACTTATGATCTTTGCCCCGCCACCATCTTACATGCATTTGGCAGTCAGCAAGCGTTACTCGACACATCTTCATTACTCTATGAAGATATAGAAGATGATATTGTAGAACATCTCCAGAGTTATCTTCGCATGGGCGAACAACCTTCTGCCTATATAAAAGAACATTTACCAGCCTACATCAGGGGCTCAATTTTTCCAGCGGGATTTGAACAGAAAAAAGCTGACATAAAAGCCTACATGAGCCGCCCTGTTTTACCTGATGAATATGACGAACTCAATAACCTTCTGATTGACTACCGTGGCGAAGAAGCCTCGAAAAAATTTACCAAAGCAGCATTAAGCTCATTTATAAGGGAAATAATAGTTAAGGGGAATACTAAGGCATTGCTACAAATTAATAAGTTTGTACTAGAGTATCGTTATCGAGACCTTCAAAATAATATGATGCTCGGAGAAGTTATCAGTGCCATCGACATTCAAATGGCGCAACGAGGAGCCAGGTCATTTTTAGTATTACAAGGCATCCACCAAGATGCGAGTGAAGCGGATGTGGACTGTGGCCTCAGCGATAGAAGAGTACACCATATTGGAACAGCTCAAAATCATGCTCGCCTTCTTGCGGCGAAAAACCCTTTGAGCAGTGCTCCTGCAGCATCTGCATCTGGCCCATCGCCTGCCCAAGCGACGTTATGATTCAGCTGCGGCTCATCAAGCACCTGAAACACACTCTGTACCGCACCAGCACGCGGATCAAGCGCTGCAAACACTACGCGTTTAATACGCGCCTGTATCATCGCTCCTGCACACATCGCACAAGGTTCTAATGTGACATACAGCGTCGTATCCAACAAACGATAATTCTTTAATTTTTTTGCCGCCTCGCGCATCACGACAATTTCTGCATGCGCACTGGGATCACACAGACCGATGGGTCGATTAAATCCTTTCGCAATACATTGATCGTTTTGCACCAATACTGCCCCCACAGGCACCTCACCTTGGGCGGCGGCGAGCTGTGCCTGTTCGAGTGCTTGTTGCATCCAATAATGATCGCGTTCAGACATGGGGCGTTATTCCCACTCTATCGTGGCTGGCGGTTTACCAGAAATATCATAGACAACTCGTGATACGTGTTGAATTTCATTGATAATGCGATGACTCACATGTGATAAGAAATCATAGGGTAAATCCGACCAATGTGCCGTCATAAAATCAACCGTTGTCACACAGCGCAACGCAATCACATATTCATAGCAACGTGCATCGCCCTTAACGCCCACCGATTTAATCGGCAAGAATACCGCAAACGCTTGACTGACATTTTGGTAGTGATCGTGCTTGCGTAATTCCTCAATAAAAATCGCATCCGCATCACGCAAGATAGCCAGAAACTCAGGTTTAATTTCGCCTAATACGCGCAAGGCTAAACCCGGTCCTGGAAAAGGATGGCGAAACACCAAGTGAGAAGGCAACCCCAATTCCAAACCGATTCGCCGCACTTCATCTTTAAATAATTCACGCAACGGTTCAATCAATTCAAAATTAAAATCCTCCGGCAGACCACCGACATTATGATGAGATTTAATCACATGTGCGCCGCCTGTTTTTGCACTCGCAGACTCAATCACATCGGGATAAATAGTGCCTTGACCCAACCAACGAATACCTTGCAAGTTCTCGGCCTGCTGCTCAAACACACGAATAAAAGTTTCGCCACAACGCTTGCGTTTCTCTTCTGGGTCTTCAATGCCTTTGATGGCATCGAGAAATTGTTTCTCGGCATCGACACGAATGACTTTTACACCCATGTGTTCTGCAAACACCTGCATCACTTGATCGCCTTCGTTCTTGCGTAACAAACCGGTATCAACAAACACACAGGTTAAACGATCACCGATTGCTTTATGAATGATGGCAGCCACCACAGCAGAATCCACACCACCAGACAATGCAACCAACACCTCATCATCACCAACACGATCATGGATTTGCTGAATACTGTCCTCGATAATATTGCTGGGAAACCAGTTTTTTTCACAACCACAGATATCACAAACAAAACGTTCTAATATTTGTGCGCCCTGTCGAGTATGGGTTACTTCCGGATGAAACTGCAGTCCATAATAGTGTTTTTCAACATTTGCAATTGCGGCAATCACATCATTTTCAGAATGCGCGATCACGTTAAAGTCACGTGGACATTCAATCACTTTATCACCGTGACTCATCCACACCTCTAAAACAGTATGATCATCAAATAATCCAGCAGATGTTTCAACCTTCACTTTGGCAGAGCCAAACTCACTCGTACCCGATGATGCCACTTTACCGCCGAATTGATGACACATCGACTGCATACCATAACAAATACCGAGCACAGGACATTTCAATTCAAACACACATTCAGGAATGCGCGGCGTATCGTGCGCGGTAACACTTTCTGGACTGCCAGAAAGAATGACGCCATTGGGATTAAATGCACGGATGGTGTCAGCATCGGTACGACAATCCATTAACTCACAATACACGCCAATCTCGCGCACACGTCGCGCGATCAACTGCGTGTATTGAGAACCAAAATCAAGAATTAATATTTTATATTGATGAATATCCATAGCCATTATTTTTCAATCGAGTAATTAGGAGCTTCTTTGGTAATCTTCACATCGTGCACATGACTCTCTTGCATACCTGCATTAGTGACTTGAACAAACTGTGTGTTTTCCTGCATTTCCGCAATCGTTTTGGTACCGGTATAACCCATGCTCGAACGAATACCGCCTGTTAGTTGATGCACAACTGCTTTTAAAGGGCCCTTGTAAGGTACACGCCCTTCGATGCCTTCTGGTACTAATTTACCGACCTCATCCGTTTCTTGGAAATAACGGTCCTTAGAACCATGCGTGCGTGACATCGCAGGAATCGAACCCATACCACGATAAGATTTATACGAACGCCCCTGATACAGCACCACTTCACCCGGCGCTTCTTCGGTACCTGCAAACAAACCACCGATCATGACTGTTGAAGCACCCGCTGCTATCGCCTTACAAATGTCACCCGAAAAACGAATACCGCCATCGGCGATAATGGGCACATCGCGCCCTTTCAGCGCTTGTCTTACATTCGAAATCGCGGTAATTTGCGGTACACCGATGCCGGCCACGACACGTGTAATACAAATCGATCCTGGCTCCATTCCTACTTTTACCGCATCGGCACCTGCATCCGCTAGTGCAACAGCCGCGTCTGCGGTTGCAATATTACCGCCTATCACCGGTAAATCTGGGTATTTATTTTTAATCTTCTTCACGGTTTCGATCACGCCTTTTGAGAAACCATGTGCGGTATCCACAACGATAGCGTCCACACCTTCTGCAGCCAGTGCTGCTACGCGATCGACTGTATCAACACCGGTACCTACTGCTGCACCGACACGCAATTGGCCTGAGTCTGTTTTACAAGCATTGGGATTTTCTTGTGATTTTAAAATATCTTTGACGGTGAACATGCCGCGTAATTCAAATGCATCGTTGACGATTAATAGTTTCTCGATGCGATGTTTACGTAATAGATCCATCACTTGGTCTCGGCTGGCGCCCTCTTTGATGGTAATCAGTCGCTCTTTGGTCGTCATAAGATTCTTAACCGGTTGATCGAGATTGGTTTCAAATCGTATATCACGACTGGTGATGATGCCCACCAGGTCCTTCCCCACCACCACTGGCATGCCAGAAATATGGTAGGTGTTGGTCATCTCGACATAATCTGCTACCGACGTTTCAGGTGTGACCGTCACTGGGTCATTAACGACCCCGCTTTCGAATTTCTTCACCTTACGCACTTCTGAGGCCTGTTGCTCTGGCGTCATGCTCTTATGCAAGATGCCCATGCCCCCTTGCTCAGCCATCGCAACAGCAAGGCGTGACTCCGTAACAGTGTCCATAGCTGCTGATAATAAAGGAATTTTTAAGGGAATTTGACGCGTCAGTTGAGTAGTTAAGTCGACGTCTTTGGGTAGTACCTCTGCGTAGCCGGGTATCAGTAAGACGTCATCGAAGGTAAGTGCCTGCTCGATATTCTTCATATTGACCTCATGCAAAGAGCGGATTGTATAGACTTTAGCACTAGAGGTCAAATTCGCAAAAATTGACTTTGCACAGAAATATACCTAACATGGGCGGGATTCAAATCGAGGATATTCAGATGCCCCCGCCAAATGATGATGACAGATTAGTTCCCGCCATAGACATACCCCAAGGCCATCCACGTCACTGGGAACTTGAGGACAATGATGAAAAGTGGATTGCGCTTTTTACGGCTCGATTCCAAGAATCAGCAGAAGATTTTATGACTGCAAAAACGAAGCTTGAAACCGATTCACTCAGAGCCGTTTTCCTAAAATATAATAATATGCTTAGCTCATATGATAACGAACGATTTGCGTTACTGCGTCGATATCGAGATCACGGTTTGCGGGGATATCATTTCTTTGGCAAAATCGACACGGCATATTTCTCAAGAACAGACGCTATAGCGTTTGACAAGATGTTTCAACTGCAAAAAAAACTCGACAAGACCGACATCAAAGCCATGCAATATGCGCTAGACATGCTGCCAACCCTAACAGAGGCTGAAATCTTTGCTGTTCGCTGCGGGTTTACTCCAGAAGAATCAAAAGGCTTGAATGAACATCAAGAGAATGCCCTGCGAGAATATTATTTTGGCATATTCCTGACAGTGCAACAAACACGTTTTGAGCAACCACCGCCACTAAAGCCTAGTTTGCTTAAAGATGCATGCGATTTATTTAGCGATGACCACCCCTTCAACCCACGCGCACTGGCACGACTCACACGTACTCATAAAATACCTATTTCAGATGCGTTAAATTCAATGAGACTGTTCACAGACCGCCAAGCAGCGGGTGCTTATTTAGGTTATTCGCCTGACGTTCTCAATGACCCTGACGCATTGAAGAAAAAACTCCCTGAAGAGGAGTATCTAAGAGAAAGAGAACGCTTGCTAGAGGAATTTGCACTTCAATAAGAGTCAAACTGGAGGTGGCAATGGCTCTCCATTTATCTCAACAAATCTCTTCAAAATAAGTGGTTTTAAAGTACTCCCAATACATTTAGATATTCTGCCACATGTTTTTAATGCCATGTGTTCTGGCTGAGTCAGAGCATACTCCTCTTTCTTCTTAGTAATCGCCGCAATCAGAAATGCAAAGAATGCGTTTCGACTCGACTGGTAACTCAATTCATTAATCAACCTCAGAAATTCTTTTACAATATCCATCGCCTCTAACTCACATAGGATTTGATTTAATAAATCATAAACTGGATCAATGCTTTTTGAATGTCTATCGCGCCCCATGTAAGCGTTAAACATACACTGCCTTCCCTTATGTTCATCATAGGTATATAACACTTTTAAAAAACCCACATCTTTAAAAAATTTACCCTCAAGCCCCTTATTACCAGGCTCATCAAAAAAACTATCTTCTTCCGTATTTTCAATCGTCGTGCCACCCGGTCTTTCTGACATGCGCTGCTCATAAGCCGCGTAATCATCATATTGATCCGGATGACCCATCGTACTAGCGACCGCCGTTAATGTAGCCAGTACTTCTGCATCAACTCCCTGCTTATGCAAATAAGCACATAATTGAGAAGCAAAACTATCATTGACAGCCTCACCATCAAGCATCGACACTTGACCAAAGCCACCCCAACAGACATAACATCGAATGCGTAATTTACGTTTTTGCCCCTGTGCCGCATCCACTTTTGGAGCCACCTTCTCCCTGTCGACATGTGCCGCAATGAGATCTGCCATCTCTTTTGGTGACACCACTATCTTTTTTTCAGCAACATCAACTGAACCCTTAAAACCTAAATCGGAGCTGCCTTTTTTACTGTGCCCAGTAATATAGATACGAGAATTGCAAGTAAGCTCTCTTAAACAGTCAAACTTATTGACCAATAACACACCTGCATCAGCTTCAGCACCAGCTGGCGCGGCAGCAGCACCCGCTGCAGCGGGTGCTGCAACAACGCCGCCGATGGTTCTGGGATTATACATTACCGCTGAAAATTTAGCCGGATCATTCCCGCCTCTATGCCACTTCGTATGTAAGCCTTTAAACGGACTATCTCGCAGTGTCTGATCCACATCATCATTACACTCCAACAGAACTTGCCTATCGTATCGTCGCAGCTTGTCTTGTCGCGCCATGCAGAATTCCTATTGATACTTGATTTAACCCAGCAGTTAAAAATGATATCATACATATCGTCGATACGCCCACCACACCACCCAAGGAAAACATATGAACACAGTCACGAACACAGGCAGCCCCTATAAGTGGTGGATCTTCTTAGGTGGTGGCCTGATGATCTTCCTGGCTAATATCGATGCCACAATCGTATCATTAGCACTCGCCACCATCGCAAAAACACTTCATACCGGCCTCTCTGAAATTCAATGGATCATCAATAGCTATCTACTCACCACCGTTATATTTTTTATCATCGGTGGCAAACTATCAGACATCTTTGGCCGCAAAAATATCTATCTTATTGGCGTTATATTTTTTGGAGCCGCATCTTTAGTATGTGGCATTGCAGACAACTATCCACTGCTGCTGATCGGACGTCTCTTCCAAGGAGTGGGTTTTGCATTCACACTCAGTCTCGCACTATTAATTATCGCTAAATCTTTTCCGGACGAACAACGTGGCTTTGCAGTCGGCCTGTCGGTGACGATTGCCGGCATTGGTCAAGCCCTTGGTCCTACCATTGGTGGCGCTATCCTACAAGAACTGAGTTGGCATTGGATCTTTTTAATCAATATTCCATTTGCAGTGATCTCATTTATCATCACTTCAATTTTCTACAAACGCATACACTTTACTGACTCATCACAGAAGAAAATAGACTACAGCGGCGCCATACTACTAGCCATTACAACATCCATACTGCTCATCGCGCTGAATGACCTTACTCATGATAACGTCAATGTCGAGCTGGTCGTTATAGGCATCATTGCCAGTCTTGTATTTGCAGGATTATTTTATTTCAAAGAAATTAAGACACGACTACCATTAATTGACTTTACGTTATTTAAAAATCGCGACTATACCTTATCTATTATCATTAGGTTTTTATTTACATTCTGCTATGGATCCTTCTTATTTTTTATTCCACTTTTTCTGCAAAATATTCTCGGCTTTGAACCCTTAATGGCTGGACTGATGATGCTAATCTATTCTGCCCTTTTCGCCGTCGCCTCACCCATGGCAGGCATTTGGTGTGACCAGGTCAGCTATAAACCGCCCATTGTTTTTTCAATTGCATTAAGCTTGATTGCTTTTATTCTACTATCAATATTACATTTACATAGCGCGATATACCTAATCTTGCTCGCATTCGCTATTTTTGGAATCGCGACTGGCATCCATATTCCAAGTACCGTACAGTCCACCTTAAGCACATTACCTGAAAAAAATTCTGGCGAAGGTTTGGGAATGTTTTTCACCTTTACTTTTATTGGCTATTCTCTTGGCGTGGCAGTATCGGGTGCTATTATGAATTTTTCCAGTCGGCACTTCATGCTATTACAACACTTAACCCTATTAAAAAACTTAACACCGCAACAATTTCTAATCGTCCGCCATGTTGCCAATGGTACACAACCTTCTCAATACATGGCAGAGATGTTTTCACCAGCACAACTTAAAACCGTAGCCACACTGACAAAGCAGAGCTTTATGCACGGTTTATCAATTACCATGTGGACGAGCGTAATCATTTTTGCCATAACATTTATTATCGCCTTGATGTTAAAGCCAAACAAAGGGGCGAAAGCTGAGAGATAACAATGCACCCGTCATTGCGAGAGCTAAGGGATGACAATGCACCCGTCATTGCGAGCGTTAGCGAAGCAATCCACAGAGAGGAGGTGTCATTGTATAGATTGCTTCGCTAACGCTCGCAATGACGGAGGCGTCACTCGCAATGACGGAGAACCTTAAAACGCTGCGGTGCAGCGCCACCCATGATACGTATTACCTCCTGAAACATATCAACAACTACGTGTTGTTTAATCGGATCACTGTGCGACAATCCCGGGCCAACCTGGACCTCCGTTAACCATGGGTTTAATTGTTCATCTAAAATAAAATCCGCACCATACAAACCAAAAAAATGCCCTGCATATTTTAGTTTATTTTGCTCTCTTTGCATCAAAGGCTTAACCGACTCAATCGTGCAACGTAATGCATCTGCAACCGCAGGCATCATAACTTCATTAACATAATGCATATTATCCGTATAACCATTTTTTTCGACATATGTCTGCAACTGCAAAAAAGTCCATTTCAAACGAAGGTTGGGATCGTATTCTTTTTGTTGTTTTTGCTGATAGACATTAGTCACGTGTATCGACTTATTATCAAAATCACCCAACTTGAATGGCGTCGTACATAAGCGCACAACTCCCTCATCATAGAGATAAACCTCAAAAGGATCTAAGCATTTAATGAGAAAATACACTCTAAATTCAGACTTACGCCCATCTAACAACAACACATCAGTAATGTAACGCTGAATAATGTATTTCTTTTTAGCGATTGTTTTTTCAACCAGTTCAGACACTGCATTTTTAACAAAATAATCAATCAATGGCTGACAATCCGTCACAATATGAATACCACGGCCTTTCGACAAGTCCACTGGTTTCAATATCCAAATATCTTGCTTATCTGACTGCTCTAATGCCTGCATAAAGTTTTGTATGTCTTGCGGTTCATACAGACGATAAGATTCTTTATAAAACTTTTTAGATTCTGGCTTCTCATTCAAGTGCCGTGTTAAATGTCCCTTATTAGTCATCACTTTTTCATTTGGGACATGGTTGATTAATTGATGTGATTTGAGACGTTGATACCAGGGCCGGTAACCTTTACGCATCCAGATTAAATCGGCTTGTTCTGGCGTATCTACCCAGGTCAATTCCATTTTTTGCATCATGGAGCGTGCATTATTGGAACGTTTATCGCAGTAGACTTTCAATGACATTACATACTCACGAGCGTCGTTGGCAGAAATGATATAACACAAAAGGTATCACGCACAAGGCGATAAACCCTACTCCCAAGGTTAACTCATATCGCGGTATACTGCCAATATTAGTAAACGTAGGCGGTATAAATCCGATGACAAATACAATAACTGAACCAACAATTCCGGCTATTGCAACCAACGCAGTTCCCCAACGATATGGCGTAATACGAAAACCATGGTTGTTGAACTTAGCATAACGCAACTTTATACCCGCTAAAAACATCAGCACATACATTAAAATATACTGCTGTGCCGCCATTGCAGTTAATAATAAGTAAGCAGCATTTACTGTTGGTAACAACAAGAAAACCAGTGCAATGATCGTTACCAATACCACCTGGAATAATAACAACGCCACTGGCGCTCCATGCTGATTGGTTTTTTGAAATATTTTTGGCAGACTGCCATCACAAGCAGCATAATACAGTCCGCGCGTAGGTGCGATCACCCAGTTATTTACACCACCAAGACCACCAATAACCAAAATAACCCCCATCACCCACAAGAGCGCATGCAAATGAAACTTATCAAAAAATACCCCAAAAGTTTGCATTACCCCCGACACCAAACTAATTTCATGCGTCGGTACTGAAATCGCAATTGCCAGTGAACCCAACACCAAGGTAATCACCAGGATAATGGTTGAAATCAACAGTGCGCGCGGGTATGTTTTCTGCGGATTCTTAACATCATCCGCATGTACCGTTGCAATCTCAACACCTGCGAATGACATCATCACTGCCGTCAGTGCAATCCACACATCATTTCCACCATGATAGTGAGGAATCAACGCACTCGCATGGAAACTAATCTGTAACGGATCACCCTGCACAATCCAAACGACCCCTAGCGCAATGATAAAAATCATCGGAATCAATAATCCAGCCAACGCACAAATATTAGCAAATATCGCAGACGTCTTGATACCCAATAAATTTAAAATGGTAAGCCCCCAGAATGACACCAATATCACCGCAACCAGAAACCATTTATTTTGTGCCAAATGCGGCGAGATCACATAGGCCAACGTTCCTGCCACAAACGACAATATAGTAGGGTACCAAATAACATTCTCCGTCCATTGAAACCATATCGCAAGAAAGCCCATACGCTCACTAAATGCATGTCGTACCCATTTATAGACACCGCCATGCGTTTCATCATAAGAGACCAGTTCTGCCGAAATTAAGGCAGTTGGCAAAAAGAAAAAAATCGCGGCTAATACAAAGTAAAAAATAAGGTGGCTACCAAATAATGCCGTCGTTGGTAAATTACGAATACTGTCGACTGACCCCACGGTAATCATAACAATACTAAAAACACCCAGTGTTGCTATCTTTTTCTTATTCACAACTTACTTCCTAAACTATGTTTAACAAAATCGGCTAATGACTCTGCATGCTGCCGAACAGATTGCTCATCATTACCTTCTACCATCACGCGAATACACGCCTCGGTACCCGATACACGCAACAACACTCGCCCCTGCCCTTGCATTGCCTGCTCCGCTAAAGTCGCGGCCTGCTGTATTTCAGGAAACTCCTTCAGATCGACTGTCCGTTGAACAGGAACGTTAATCAATATTTGCGGTCGCTTCACCATCAACTGTTTTAATTTGTTCAAAGACTGTTTTCGTCGTTGCATCACGCGCAATACTTGCAACGCAGAGATGATACCATCGCCGGTTGTTGTATAATTTAAGTCAACGATATGACCTGAAGCCTCTCCTCCCAACGTCCAGCCTTTTTCTAATAAGCGCTCCAACACAAATCGATCACCGACTTTAGCGCGCTCAAAAGTAATACCTTGCTGTGACAATGCCTGCTCAAGCCCTAAATTACTCATTAACGTACCCACAACGCCCGCAGCATTTTTATTTTGAGAGGCATGCTCTTGCGCTAAAATACACAACACCTCATCTCCATCGACAATATTACCGAGGTGATCCACCATCATTAAACGATCACCATCACCATCAAAGGCGATACCCACATCAGCCTTATTTTCCAGCACCATTTGCTGCAAAGACATCACATTGGTTGCACCACAATTCTTATTGATATTCAAACCATCTGGCTGACAATACAGCGCCACAACATCAGCACCTAAGTTTGAAAAAATAATGGGCGCCACTTGATAGGTAGCGCCTTGTGCGCAATCTAATACTATTTTAATATCTTTTAACTTGAACGATTGCGGAAGAGTATTTTGGCAAAATTCAATGTAACGATCGGACGCATCTTGCAGACACGTCACTGAATCTGGCGCTTCACTTGTTGCTATCTGTTTTAATGCTGCTAATTTCTCTTCGATCTTGAGCTCAATTTCATCATTAAGCTTCATGCCATTATGGTTAAAAAACTTAATGCCATTATCTTGAAAGTCATTATGAGAAGCGCTAATCACTGCACCTGCCGTCATGCCTAATGATTTTGTTAAATACGCAATAGCTGGCGTTGGTAAAATTCCCAGAGTCTTAACTTGCACGCCAGTTGCAGTCAAGCCTTTAATTAAAGCAGTTTGCAACATCTCTCCCGAATCACGCGTATCACGCCCTATCAGTACGGTATTATTTTCGCCACCTGCTAACACACAGCCTACTGCCCAACCTAACTTCTGAAAGAAATCTGCATTAATAACATCGCCGTTAACACGTCCGCGAATACCATCCGTACCAAAATAATGCTGCACCGTTTAAACCTCCATTTCCCGCATCTTTTGACAGATTTTTAAAGCATCGCGTGTTGCCTTAACATCATGTACGCGAATAATGCTCGCACCTTTAACAGCTGCCAAGACGGCACTCGCAACACTACCATACAAACGTTCCGCAGCTGGCACACCGCCAAGCACATCACCAATCATTGATTTACGCGACCAACCCGATAACACTGGAAATCCTGTTTTTACCAGCACATTCATATGTGCCAACAAATAATAATTTTCATCAACGTTCTTGCCATAGTTTCCCTGACCAAAACCCGGATCAATCACAATTCTATCACAACCAATTCCCGCTGCAATACAACGCTCTGTTGCTGCCAACAGCTCACTCTTAACCTGTAACAGCAATGCTTCCATGGTATTTGATTGCGGTATGCGTCCCAAGGGAAAATGCATCAAACAAATTGCTACATCACTACTTGCAACAACATCCAAACTATCGGGTTGCTGCAATGAACGTTGATCATTAATCATATCGACACCCGCATTGATTGCAGCTTGCATCACAGCTGCCTGACTGGTATCTACTGAAACAAAACACTCAAAACGCTGCTTAATTGCTTCGATCACAGGCACAACACGATCAATTTCAGCCTGAATAGAAGGCGCATCACGCGCTATATTGACTTGTGGGTTAGTTGCCTCGCCCCCAATATCGAGCATATCGGCACCCTCAGCAAGCATCTGCTCAGCTTGCCGTAGTGCTGCATCGAAACTCTGAACAGGCGCAAAAAAGGAGTTAGGCGAACAATTGATAACGCCCATAAGAGCCGGTTTATTCACCAAAAGTGTTTTCAAATTAATCATTTAATGCTCTTGTGACTGCGGAGATCACAGAATACAGCAGCAATCAATTTGAGGCTAGACTTTTTAATTTTTATGAATCAACTACGTATCTGCAGAAGCAGCACCGTCGAGAGGTTTATGCGGTGCGTTGGCATCTTCCTTAGGCGAACCGGCAGCATCAGCGGGCTTTGCCGCATCTCCGCCACCATTATTACCATTCTCATCCCAACCAGCTGGCGGTGTGGGTTCCTCACCGTTCATGATTTGCTGAATCTGCTCTTCATCGATAGTCTCATACTTGATAAGCGCCTTTGCCATCGCATGTAATTTATCGGTATTTTCCTCAAGAATTTTTTTAGCACGATCATAATTATTATCAATGAACTTACGCACCTCAGAATCAATCGCACCACTGGTGGCATCAGACACTTCTTTTTGCTGCGTCATCGAACGCCCCAAGAATACTTCACCTTCATCCTCACCGAAACTCCTTGGCCCCATACGTTCTGATAAACCCCATTTCGTTACCATGTTACGTGCGATTTCAGTTGCACGCTCAATATCATTGGATGCACCCGTTGTAACATTCTCAACACCGAAAATAAGTTCTTCAGCAATACGACCACCAAATAAACTCGATAATTGGCTTTCTAAACGTTGTTTTGAATAGCTATAACGGTCACGCTCTGGCAAATACATCGTCACACCTAACGCACGACCACGCGGTATAATCGTTACCTTATAGACTGGATCATGATCCGGTACATTGAGACCTACAATCGCATGACCCGCTTCGTGGTAGGCTGTTAATTTTTTCTCAGATTCATCCATCACCATAGAACGACGCTCTGCACCCATCATGATCTTGTCTTTCGCGTGTTCGAAGTCAATCATCTCAACCGTGTGCTTGTTTTCACGTGCTGCAAATAACGCTGCCTCATTCACCAAATTTGCTAAGTCAGCACCTGAAAAACCCGGTGTTCCGCGCGCGATCACATTCGCTCTAACATTATCTGATAAAGGCACTTTGCGCATGTGTACTTGCAAAATTTCTTCGCGTCCCAAAATATCCGGTAACGTCACATACACCTGTCGATCAAAACGACCTGGGCGCAATAATGCAGGGTCCAATACATCAGGACGGTTAGTCGCTGCCATGACGATAATGCCTTCCTTACCCTCGAAACCATCCATCTCAACGAGTAATTGATTTAGTGTTTGCTCACGCTCATCATGACCACCGCCAAGACCGGCACCACGATGACGCCCTACCGCATCGATTTCATCGATAAAGATAATACAGGGCGCACGTTTTTTCGCTTGCTCAAACATGTCGCGTACACGAGAAGCACCCACACCAACAAACATTTCCACAAAGTCTGAGCCCGAAATCGTAAAGAACGGTACCTTCGCCTCACCTGCAACAGCTT
Organism: Gammaproteobacteria bacterium; assembly: GCA_022601255.1. Lineage (GTDB taxonomy): Bacteria > Pseudomonadota > Gammaproteobacteria > Coxiellales > Coxiellaceae > JAHZIV01. The sequence goes on along the minus strand of JAHZIV010000034.1, from coordinate 24,590 downwards.
TTGCAAGCAGCGTCTTACCCGTACCAGGAGGACCTACCAATAAAACGCCACAAGGCATTTTACCGCCGAGTCGTTGGAACTTAGCAGGATCACGCAAGAAATCGACTAGCTCTGCGACATCGGCTTTTGCTTCTTCACAGCCTGCCACATCAGCAAACGTCACCTTCACTTGATCTTCGCCTAGAAGACGCGCCTTACTGCGACCAAAAGCCATCGGCCCACCCTTGCCTCCAGCACCACCCTGCATTTGCCGCATAAAGAAAATCCATACACCGATCAACAATAGAAACGGTAACCAACTAATTAGAATATGTGTCAGCAGGCTTTGTTGCTTCGGTGGCAAGCCTTTTACTTGAACCTTATTCGACAGTAACTCACCTATTAGGTATTGATCCTGCATCGGCAGATAAGTAACAAAAGGTTTACCGCTTTTAGTTTGGCCTTGAATGATACGATTCTGGATCGTAACGCTCTGCACATCACCCTTCTTGACCGACTCCACAAACTGGGAATAACTATACTGCTCTGCACCGCCATGGCGTGGAGCAAAATTACTAAATACCACAATTAACAAAACGGCAATCGCCAACCAAATCAATAAATTCTTAAACATACTGTTCAACAGTTTCACCTCAAATTACGGATATAGTATGAATTATACCCTGACCCGATACGTGTAGCTAGTGATTCAAGCCCCTAGCCAGCAGATAGACCTCGCTCGACCTCGATCTTGATGCCTTTGGTTTGCGAAATTTAACCGTCTTAAACACTTCTCGCAGGCTTTTAATCAATATATCCATGCCTTCTCCCTGGAAGGCCTTGGCAATAAAGACTCCTTCGGGCTTCAACAGCTGCCTGGCACAATCAAAAGCAAGCTCGACCAAATGTACCGAACGCGGCTGATCCACACTCTTTACTCCTGATATATTGGGTGCCATATCAGAAATTACAAGGTCCAACGGCGCTCCATCAAGCAACTCCAGGACTCGGTCCAACGTCTCTTGCTTCGTAAAGTCCCCCTGAATGACATCGACTCCTGAAATACCCTGTAATTCTGGCGACATCTCCAATAAGTCGACCGCAATCACACGCCCCTTGGCGCCTACCGCCTGCCTTGCAACCTGAGACCACCCACCCGGTGCCGCACCCAAGTCAAGAACCTTCATACCCGGCTTAAGAAAACGATCCTTCTCATTCAGCTCCAATAGCTTATAAGCTGCACGCGAGACATAGCCTTCCGCTTGGGCCTTCTTCACATATTCATCTTTAAAATGCTCGTCGAGCCAACGTCTGCTATTTGTCATTAGTAGTCCAACATTGCAATGGATGTAGCGATTTTCTGATTCACGTATTTATTTGATGCAATTAATGGCAACAAGCTATTACGTAACTTAATCAATAAATCATTTTGCAGATTTGCACCACGTAACATGCGACTGGTCATCTTAACTACCTGCTGCGCAATTGGGCGTCTCTTTTGTTGGTATTGATCCAGTACACCAACCCCACCACCCTGAATAGCCATCACTAATTTCTCAGCAAGGCAGTGCGCATCTTGAATGCCCAAGTTCATGCCCTGTCCGCCTGCCGGTGAATGTACATGCGCAGCATCACCTGCCAAAAACATTCGTCCTGCTCGATAAGCATTGGCCAATCCTTCATGCACGTAGAACGTACTCGACCAAGTCTGCTTACCATACTCAACAGGAAAATAACAACGCTTCTCTGTGATTTGTTTAAACGTATCCAGTGTAGGATCCTTTATCCCTTTAAATGTAGAGTCATGCCCATACTCCATTACCACACGTGCAAACGCTTGCATCGGAAATACCGCCAGCATACCCTCTTTGTCAAACGACACCGTAATTTGCTGTTGCAAAATTTCAGGGGCTTTAATCTCAACATCGGTCATCATAAAGTGCCCATCGTAATCCACATGCTGGAAGGGAATTTCAGCAGCTTCTCTGACAACACTGTGAAAACCATCAGCACCAATAACATAATCTGCTGTTACCGTATATACATCCCCGCTTGGATCTTTAATCGATGCTGATATTTTGTGTGCGTCTTGTTGTAGCGAGACACATTCATGCGACTGAAGCACAGCCAGATCATACTGGGCAAGCGCACTACGCATGATCTGTTCGGTCTTTGTTTGTGGTAACAATAATGCATACTCGAACTCAGAATCAATATGACTAAAATCAACTTGGAACAATTCTTTTTGCTTACTGTAAAAACATACCTTCTTAACTTTGTTGCCTAACGCAATTGCCTGCTCAACAATACCAAATTGTTTCCACAACTCTAACGTACGTGCATGCACACCCGCAGCATTTGAGCTCGTAATCATGCACTCACGCTTATCAATTAATACACAATCGATACCTCGGCGCCGCAAACAAAAAGCCGCCGTAAGCCCAGTAGGCCCCGCACCAACAATAAGTACCTGTGTATGCTTTTTCATTGTCTTAGGTTAACACATTCTACTAGGGACGCCCATTTAGCCCTAACACAAGCAATAACTCCCAGACAGAATAAACACGGTATTGACAGGTATAAACCCTATCAGTATTATTACAGGTATAACTTTATTTTTTGTAATATTTAATTTTAGAAGTAACATTAAGAGAATATTAAATGAATAACATATTGCACTATCCAGCCGGAAATAATACCGACCCCACTCTTGAAGAGCATGTTTTTTACCTGATTTGGCTTACCTTGATGCTTGAATACCATGCCACTGCCAACCATCAGACGCACACCCACCCCACAGATACCAGCAAGAAAGCGCGCAAATCGTTAAACAGAGAGACTATCGTCTCAATACTGGAAGCATTGATAAAGTGGATGACTCGATCTATTAAATCACATGATTATGTTGAACAATCGATTGCAAGATTACAAACGATGAAACAGAAATCTTTTACAGAAAAAAAGCAATTCATACAAACCATTCTTGAAAAATATAAGCATCATGCTACTCGCACCAGCAGAACCACTGCCAAGCTGCTCGACGAACTCGCAAAGAAAAAACCGATTGATGAGCATATCGAAAGCTTAATCGCGCATCTCAACGAAAAAGATGCGAACGAGCATTACATTCATAATGGTAGCAATATGTTTGTTCGCATTTGTGAGGTTGTCAATACAACTCATGACAATACCGCTTCAACCGATAGTGTAATTGACCAAAACGGTTATACAGCGTTTGCAACACAAGGAGTGGCGGTCACACTGACTCAACACTTTAATTTATTTGATACACTGAGAGAGTTAGGTGAAGCAAACGCAGAATATGAACAGGAAGAAACGCAGAACAATCCTAGAAGCAGGAAAACAGTCGCCGCAGACCATGTGCCTCCAAAATACGATAATGCTGATACTGTGCGGGCAAAACAATTTCTGCCACCCCAGTTTGATACGCTAACAATATTAGCGCCACCAGAGGGCGAACCACCGGCGCCACCATCACCAGAGGAACCTACAGGCAGTCCACCCGCCTATGTGCTCTGTAATCCTTAGGTACTGTGCTGTAACTTTTTCCACATGGAAAATGAATCTTTCAATTCACGACGCAGCTCTTTAAGACGAATATGATACTCATCTAACTTATCAGAAACACTGTGTAGCTTTTCTGCCTTCAACTGCTTGTAGGTTTTTTCTAGCTCTTCGATCTGATGAATCAATTGTAAGATACGATCGTAAATTGGCTTCGCTGCCTGCGAGACGCTGTGAATCAAATCTCCCAAACGATGCTCATCATTACGCACACGATACTTGATAATTTTTTCCTGACTTACACGCTTTAATTCCGAAGCTAAACCAACCGACTGCAACATGCGAATTCCCCATTTAGCCGGATCGAAGTCATAGAAACGCACACCATTTCGATAATCCAAAGGAAACTGGTGATGAAAATTATGATAACCCTCGCCATACGTGAAGAGTGCCGTCACCCAGTTATCACGCGCAGATTGTTCTTCTGAATAAGTACGCTTACCGAATATGTGACAAACAGAGTTAATGCAAAAAGTCCCGTGATGGTTAAGCACCATACGCAACATACCCGCAACAACCAAACCCGCCCAGGCATTACCCCAAAGCGATGCAATCAACATAGGCACAACAAAACTCATCACAATACTAATAATAATAAAATAACGATGCTGCCAACGCACAATAGGATCTTGCATTAAATCTTCAACATTACTGAAATCACGCTTGGTCGTATCCAGGGTAAACAACCAACCAATATGCGCAAACCAAAAACCACGTTTAATGTCATAAGGATCACGATCGGTATCGGTATAACGATGATGATTACGGTGATCGGTACTCCACTCTAAAATACTTCCCTCAAAACAGGCCGCACCCAATAACGCATAGATTAAGCGTATTGGCCAAGCCGTTTTATAGGTTTTATGAGCAAATAATCGGTGATAGCCCATCGTAATCGACATACCCGTTGCCCCCATAAACAATACAAACAGCACCCAGGTCTGCCAAGCGACCATACCGTGTATCAGGAGAAAAGCAGTGCCAATGATGGCCACAATGGGGGTGATGGTGAGAAATAACGTGTTTATCCAATTGATTTTGCTTAGTATTTTCATGTAGTTACCTAATTTATCACAGAACGAACATTATGACAGGCTTAAGGCTGACAATCAAGTGATTCAAGATCGGCAATTACGCCCCCAATACATCAACTACTGTATTGATAAATAAAGTAAAACATACTACCTTAACTATTTATACCTTTCTCTTGTAGCTCAAGTTAAATGCGACTATAATTATAACTAGTCAGACTAGTCATTAGGAGGCCGTGATGAGAAAATGGCAATTACAAGAAGCAAAAGCGCGATTTAGCGAGCTTGTCAATAAAGCTCTTTCTAAGGGCCCCCAAAGCATTACCGTCAGAGGCAAACCCTCTGCGGTCATCATTTCAATGCGTGATTATGAAAAGTTAACACGAAAAAAACAATCTTTTCTTAAATTGATGCAACAGTCTCCCTTGGTCGGAGTTAAGCTAGACACATCACGCAATAAATCCACCTCCAGAGATATTGATTTATGAGTTACTTACTTGATACGAACATTCTATCAGAACTTGTTAAAAAAACTCCAAATACCCATGTTACTCATTGGGTTCAATCTGTGCCAGATGATCAACTCCATATTAGTGCATTAACACTCGGTGAAATACGCAAAGGAGTTGAAAAAGTTCAAAGTAAAGCAAAGCAAGAAAAACTTCGTCTTTGGCTTGAGCATGAGCTTGCGGGCTGGTTTGAAGAACGTATTCTACCTATTAATATTGGCATAGCTGACCGTTGGGGAAGGTTGCAAGCAGAAGAAAATCGTCCACTGCCTGCTATTGATAGCTTACTTGCTGCTACAGCACTGCATCACGACTTCATATTTGTTACTCGAAATGTTCAAGATTTTCAATATACAACGCTTAAAGTTGTAAACCCATGGGAGGCTATGAGTTAGAGCAACCCCAACTCCAGCTTGGCAGCATCTGACATCATCGATTGGTCCCAAGGAGGGTCAAACGTCAGCTCAATATCAACCTCACTCACCTCATCGATCACCAACACTTTCTCACGCGCATCGGCTGCAATCACAGGTCCCATACCACAACCCGGCGCCGTTAATGTCATCTCAATCCAAACCATACGACTACCATCTTCACGATCTGTAACCTCGTGCTTGTAAACCAAACCTAAATCAACAATATTGACTGGAATTTCTGGGTCAAACACCGTTTTCAGTTGCGTCCAAATCTTATCTTCAAGCGTCGCATCCTCCGGCAAATCATCCAATACACTCTGCACCTCTTTCCCTAACGCATCTGCATCCTTCGCCTCAATGCGCGCAAGATTGCCATAAACATTTACCGTAAAACTACTGCCCAACGACTGCGTCACCGTTACTTCCGTGCCCTCATGTAATAAAATACGTGCACCCGAAGGTACCATTAACGCCATGCAATCACGACTCAATACGATAATCTCACGTGACTCAGTCATCCGTATCACTCTTCAACTTAAAACTCTCACCACAACCACACAAACCTTCTGCGTTTGGGTTATTAAACTGTAACTGCTCCATACCCAAATCTTTTTTCACATAATCCAACACAGTGCCTTCAAGTATTTTTTTACAGGTGGGGTCAATAAACACTATCAAGTCATCTGCAGCCTGCACCTGCAAATCATTTTCTGGCACTTGATCAACGATCTCTGGCACATACATATAACCCGAACAACCCGTCTCCTTAACCGAAATACGAAAACCAATACCGGCTCCACGCTCCGAAATGACTCGCTTAATGTGTGCAATCGCCGCATCTGTTAACGTCATCATCGTCATCACTCTGTACTCACCGATTCCTTATCTCCACGCAATGCCGCTAACAACGTATGCCAACACAAGGTTGCACATTTCACACGCGTTGGAAATGCAGCCACTCCTGCCAATACCGATAACTTACCCATATCCGCTGCATCCGCATCAAGCTTACCCAATACCACCTCATGAAAACGATCAAACAATAATGCCGCATCTGAGATATCTTTACCTTTCAAATATTCTGTCATCAGTGATGCGGATGCCATCGAAATCGCACAACCTTCCCCATCAAATTTTATGCCATCAATTTTATTATCTTTCAACGTTAAATAAAGCGTCAACTTATCGCCACACAAAGGGTTATAGCCTTCCTTACAACAATCTGCATGCTCAATCGAACCAAAATTTCTGGGATGACGGCCATGATCTAAAATCATTTGCTGATACAACTCACGTAGATCCGACATCATGACACCTCAAAAACATTTAATACATTATGTAATGCAGCAACCACCCGATCAACATCCTGCCTATTGTTATAAATTCCTAGCGACAGCCGTGCAGTAGCAGCCACACCCAGTCGCCCCATCAAAGGCATCGCACAATGGTGTCCTGCGCGAATTGCAATGCCATCATCATTCAATATCGTACTAATATCATGCGGATGTGCATCTTGCATCACAAATGAAATAACAGACGACTTCTGCTCTGCAGTGCCAATAATACGAAGCCCCTTAACACTCGATAACGCCTCAGACGCGTAGGTTAACAACTCATGCTCAGCAGCAATTAACTCTTCTGGATCAAACTGCTCTAGGAAATGAATCGCGTCACCCAAACCGACCACACCTGCAACATTAGGCGTTCCCGCTTCAAACTTATGTGGTAACACATTAAATTCTGTATGATCAAAACCCACGGTTTTAATCATATCACCGCCCATTTGATACGGTGGCATTATTTCCAACCACTCCGTCTTACCATATAAAATACCAACACCAGTAGGACCATACATTTTATGCGATGAAAACGCATAGAAATCACAATCAAGCGCTTCAACATCTACTTCAACATGTGCAACCGCCTGCGCACCATCGACAAACACCGGAATATGCCGTTCGTGTGCTATATCGATCATTTGCTTGATTGGGTTAATCGTTCCCAATACATTAGACATATGCGTTAATGCGACAATACGCGTTTTGTCGGTCAACAACCGTTCATAAGCCTCCACATCTAAGGTACCATCATCAAACATCGGGATTACTTTTAACGTGGCACCGACCTGCTTGCAAAGCTGCTGCCATGGAACAATATTAGAGTGGTGCTCCATCGTAGAAATCACCACCTCATCACCTGACTTAACAAAACGCCGGCCAAAAGTATCGGCAACTAAATTAATAGATGCCGTCGTGCCTGCTGTAATAATAATCTCATGATTGCGTTTTGCATTAATAAAATTTCGCACCGCTTGGCGGGTTGCTTCATATTTGGCAGTAGCACGCTCAGACAATGCATAAATACCACGATGCACATTTGCATTATCGTGTTCATAATAATAATTAACACTGTCAATGACACACTGAGGCTTTTGCGTTGTTGCCGCATTATCTAAATACACCAACGGTTTTCCATATTCCAATTGCTGCAAGAGCGGGAACTGCTTGCGCACCTTGTCTACTTGGTAAGATTGTTTTTTCCATAATTCGTTCATTATGACTCCTTATGCAGCAATGCTTGCTTTATATATTGTTGCAATACTTGGTTTTGCAATTTCAAAATCACTTCTTCTATAAATGCCGCCATTAATATACGCTTCGCACGCGCCTCATCAATGCCTCGAGAACGCAAGTAGAACAACGCATTTTCATCCAATTGACCCACCGTAGCCGCATGGCTGCACTCCACATCATCCGCATAAATTTGCAACTCAGGCTTGGTATCGATCTCTGCTTGATTCGACAACAACAGATTATGATTCGCCTGATGCGCGACTGTTTGCTTAATAGCATCTGGCACAACAATTTTACCGTTAAAAACACCACGTCCCTGCTGACTTGCAACACCCTTATAAAGCTGTTCGCTATGACAGTGTGAAGCAGCATGCTCAATGACCGTATGATGATCTATATGCCGTTTGTCTTTTGCCAGAAAAAGCCCATGCAAATGACATTCCGCACCCTGCTCTTGCAAATGAAAGCAAACATCGTCACGACTCAATGAAGCACCTAAAGAGATACTGCAACTTTCTACATGACTATCGGCCTGCTGCTGTACTTTTGTGTTGGCAATATGAAAGGCTGCATGACCTTCGCGTTGCAGCTTATAATAATTCAAATGCGCCCCTGCCCCAACCGACAAATGGTTCACAATGTTATTAAAATAACAATGTAATGATTGAGAGTAATACTCCTCAACTAATGTCAACTTTGTATGCCGACCAAGCGACAGATGATGGCGCCAATGACATTGCGCATTTTTTTGTGAATCCGTACTGATAAATAGGAGATGCATAATGGGTTTAACAACAATATTATCGGCCACCTTAATCACAGCACCGTTAAACATTAACGCATCATTTAACTGCACAAAAGGCTGATCAACATCCGTGCATGCCGCCATCTTAGTTGGTTTTTCCAAGGTAACACCTGGTGGCAATAAATTAAGCTCTGAATGCGGCTCAGACAAAACACCATCGACAAACACAATTCGAATACTGTTTTGAATCTTCTCTAATGGAGGCACTGCAGATACTGCAAGCTGCTCTGGCAATCGAAAACAATGATTGGTAATTGCCGACACATCAGTATATTTCCAGTCTTCCCATTGACGTGTTGGAAAGCCTCGTGCCAACAAGCCCGTTGATACATACTGTTGTTCTAAAGTATCACTCACGCTGCCAACCACCCATATCCTTGCTCTTCTAACTGAGCTGCTAACGAAGCATCACCTGATTTCACAATCTTGCCATTCATCAAAACGTGCACGAAGTCTGGTTTAATATAATTTAACAATCGTTGATAGTGCGTCACCATAATCACTGCATTATTCTGATTTCGAAAATGATTCACACCATCGGCAACGGTTTGCAACGCATCAATATCCAAACCCGAATCTGTTTCATCCAATACCGCTAATTTTGGATCTAACACCAATAACTGTAACACTTCATTACGTTTCTTCTCACCACCAGAGAAACCTGAATTTACCGCACGTTTTAAAAATTTATCATCCATGCCCACTTGCTGCATTTTTTGCTTCACTACCTGCATAAAATCCATCGCATCCAATTCAGTCTCGCCGCGTCGTTTACGCAGGCTGTTATAGGCTGTCTTTAAAAAATAAAGATTATTCACTCCTGGGATTTCGACCGGATACTGAAATGCGAGAAACAATCCCGCCACCGCACGCTCGTCAATCGTCATCTGCAATAAGTCTTGATCGGAAAATGCAACACTTCCGCCTGTCACCGTATAGCTGTCTCTACCGGCAAGCACGTTTGCCAGTGTGCTTTTGCCAGAGCCGTTTGGGCCCATGATTGCATGCACCTCACCAGGATGCACCTGCAGATCAATGCCGTGCAAAATCTCTTGTTCGTTCACGCTAGCACACAAATTTTTTATCGTTAACATCATAAACCTCTTAATTTAACCAATCGCTCCCTCAAGACTCACTTCCATTAATTTTTGAGCCTCCACCGCAAACTCCATAGGTAACTCTTTAAATACTTGCTTACAAAAACCATTCACGATCATCGACACCGCATCCTCTTCATTAATTCCACGCTGCTGACAATAATACAATTGGTCCTCTCCAATCTTAGACGTCGTCGCCTCATGCTCTACCTTGGCCGTGGTGTTTTTAGCCTCTATATAAGGAAAAGTATGCGCACCACACTGACTGCCAATTAACAAAGAATCACATTGACTGTAATTATGCGCATTGTCTGCATTCGGCGTCATACGCACCAGACCACGATAACTGTTTTGACCACGACCCGCCGAAATACCCTTGGAAATAATGGTGCTTTTCGTATGCTTGCCAATATGAACCATCTTAGTGCCAGTATCAGCCTGCTGATAATTATTAGTTAACGCCACCGAATAAAACTCTCCAACAGAATAATCACCCTGCAATATTACACTCGGATACTTCCAGGTAATCGCCGAACCCGTTTCCACTTGAGTCCACGAAATTTTCGAATGCGCACCTTTGCACGCACCGCGTTTCGTTACAAAGTTATAAATTCCACCCTTACCATTTTCATCACCTGGATACCAGTTCTGTACAGTAGAATACTTAATGGTTGCATTTTTTTGCGCAACTAACTCCACTACCGCCGCATGCAATTGGTTTTCATCCCGCATCGGCGCAGTACATCCCTCTAGATAACTGACATGCGAACCTTCATCAGCAATAATGAGGGTACGTTCAAATTGGCCGGTATTTAAAGTATTAATCCGAAAATAAGTGGAAAGCTCCATCGGGCAACGTACGCCTTTTGGAATATACACAAACGAACCATCACTAAACACTGCCGAATTCAATGCGGCAAAAAAATTATCCCGATACGGCACTACTGTCCCCAGATACTGCTCTACGAGCTCAGGATGATGTTGCAATGCTTCTGAAAAAGGACAGAAAATCACGCCAGCTTCTGCAAGCTTCTCTTTGAATGTTGTCGCGACCGACACACTATCAAACACAGCATCCACCGCAACACCTGCTAGCTGCGCACGCTCATGCAAAGGAATACCCAACTTCTCGTAAGTTTCTAAAAGCTTTGGGTCCACTTCATCTAAACTCTTGGGCGCATCTTTTTGTGACTTTGGTGCTGCATAATAGCTAATCGATTTATAATCAATCGGGTTGTAATTCAGATGCGGCCAATGCGGCTCTTCCATCGTTAACCAATGCTTATAAGCCTTCAAACGCCATGCCAGCATAAATTCAGGTTCATTCTTTTTCGCTGAAATTAAACGTATCACATCTTCATTCAATCCCGGTGGGATCACATCGGCATCAATATCCGTCACAAATCCATGCTGATACGCACTCGCAACGACTTTTTTGATGTATTTATTTTTTGTATCTTCTGACACTGTCACTCTGGTTCCTTAGTCAAATACATGCGTTAATTGCAATGGCTGATTCATATCGGCAATGCTAACACTTTCTAAAAATTTATAAATCGATCGATTGATGTAAGTCCAATTATGTTTCAACACACAGGAATGATCAAAGCTACAAATGTCATCGCCTTGCGAACATTCCGTTAATGCTGGCGGCCCTTCGATCGCCTCGATCACATCGATGATCGTGATGTCATTAATACGACGCGATAATTGATAGCCGCCATTCGCTCCACGACTGGAGCTCAGCAGCTGCGCTTCTTGTAATTGTTTTAAAATTTTACTCACCGTGGGTGTCGCGATACCGGTTTGTTCAGATAAGGCGGAGGCACTATAACAATTATTTGGATCACTCGACCCAAGCTTATTCATAATAAGCACGGCATAATCCGATAATTTGCTGATTTTTAACACTATTTGATGCCCCTCATCGTATGACGGGCATATAGTACCATATCAGTACTGTTTTTTACAATGTAAGTATCTCAGCTTATTTTTTAAAGGCAATACAACCAGCACCCTGCCCGATCATACCAGCCCCAATCGCAATAGCAGGGGACAAACCATAATCATCGGCATCATTTTCAGCAAACAGCCCAGCCATTTGTAACCCCGCTCCCACCGTCTTGAATCCGAGATAATCCGATGCCTCACCTGCAAGTGTAAACATCAAACCATTATATTGCTCGTCATAAAGCAATGCCAGCAACATCAAAAGTTTAAACCCATTCAGTATTGCCGCGGCTAACTTTGGTCTATGCTGACGCATTCTTAAATCAACCGCACTCATCAGAAATGACACAACGAGTGATTGTATACCCGTTTGCAAATATTGAGACATATCAAGCGGCGTAGTTTGACTCACACATGCATTGCGTCGGATAAGCTGAGAATCTTGAGCAGGAGCAGGAGCAGGAATATGGTCAAAAAATTTATCTGGAGAACACTCCTTCCATCGTTGCACATTATCACGCCGATGTTGCAATATGACACCAGTCTCATTCCATTCCGATAAGAACGGATATTCACGAATAAAAGTATCAGCCTCCCAAGCTACTAAGGTAATATACTGGCATTTATGTATCAGTGCTCGAATTATTGCGTCATTCTCTGGACCGCTACCAAGTTTTGACAATAGTTCGCTAGAGTTCCCTAGAGAGCCATTCTGCAGAAAATCAAGTGCATTAAAGTCAGATTTTCTTAAAGCTCTAAATACTTTTAGCTCGCCTGATGTGAATTGCTTGACCACGCGCTCTCCCAATGAACATTGCCACAATCTTTCATATTTAGCTAAAGAGTGTAGCAAGTCACCCAATACTTGTTGAGCACGACAAGCCTTACTATCTTCAGAACAAGCGATATAAATTAGCGCTTTACCGCCTCTCTCACCCGCTACTCTAAAGTGTAATCGTGTAGTTGCACCGACCCACTCATTACCATACTTCGCTACCAACTCACCTACTGTTGCATCCATTGGGTATGGTTTGATCGGAAGTGTTTGAGGAATTGCATCCACAAGCTGATGCTCATCTACTGTTAACACCCCCTTACCTGTATCAAGTTTAATATAAAGCTGTCGAACACGCGCGTAATAGCTTGCCAATTGCTCACGAAATCGCTCAACTACCGGGAAATCCCAATCTGGCAGGGGACTACCACGATTATCCAATGTTGGGCACTTTACCTTATCTAAATCAGGCAAATGAAATAACTGCTTCCAGAACCCATGCCAACATTCATGCAGTATGGTAGAAGTAGTGAGCGTATCTGCTAAATTCTCATTATAGATAAAAGTAACTGTTCCATTCGTATAATGCCTAGAAATGTAACCTCTCATAACTGATGGTAAGTACTCTGGCCGCTGATCTGGCCAAATGATGCGTATTGAAAAATCAGGGTGATGCAACAAATATCCAATGTAATCAGCGGCAACGCCGGAACTTTTAAGTGCTTGTTGCACAACCGATAGAGCATGCGCACGGATTTTTCCCACACCCGGTATGCCCTGAGAGATATCAATCTTAGCTAAAATTTGCGCCCTAGTCGGCATTGGAATCTTAACAGAAGCATCAAATAAACGTATTTTTTTAGTCATTGGATCACCCTTTTTTGTGCTATATTAATACAGTTTATAAGTAATAGCAACTAAAGTCAGACATGTACTTTATGGGCGAAATGTACTGTCTCTCTTTTGGCAGGCACTAAAAAATTCTTCTCTTAGAGCTCTTTTTAAACCTTTCCCACCCATATAATAGTTGCATAATTCCGACATAGACTTGCCGGACCAGCTATCCACCCTACATATAAACGAGTGAAGCCCCCCACTCTCATCACACATACAGTCATAACCTAAGCCACTAACACTTTTTCTGCTGGCACGATAAAAATTACTGCAACCAGATACTTGCAATAATCGTGCTCGCTCGCTCACTTCCTTTTTTTGAAAATAAGAAAAGTTGATAAGACCCTGACAAAATTTCTCTGCATCTTCAGGTGGAAGAAGACTTTGAATCATTCCGATGATATTACTGCAGAATACTTCATATTGTTTTTGATTCCTAAGCTTACCTTTTGGCCGAGTAAGATCAAAAGAAAAAGGAATATTAATTGCAGTTTCATAGACTTCACAAGCAGTCATGAGCAATTCCATGATGTCATAGTAATCATCTAGCTTAATTGGAGCATCGGGTAACAACGTCTTTCTAAAGTCGTGCAGTGCTGCCTCTACCTCTGGACTTAATACTCCCTCCGGAGAAACGCCTTCTATAATAACTTTAATCAACGGCTGAAAATCAAACTGGCGTGATCTTGCCTTTAATGCCTTTAGATTAGCTTCTGCTTCCTCCCATTGCGCCATTAATAGCACTTGTTGCTCTTGTGTTAATCGATCACCGGCGTTTTTTATGGCTTCAATAATAACTTCAAGGATTTCTATTTGATTCCGTTGTATCGCTATTTTAATGATGGGTTCAGCAGCAAAAATCTGCCAACTGAGTTGGCTTTGTATGCCAGGAATTTGTGACACATCTAATAAAAGAAGATCGGGACGTATTGCCAGCATTCTTCGTACCTCAACTTTACGACCATCGATCACAGCCTGCAATAGCGATGGCAGTGCATTCTCTTGCGGTAATAATAGAGTTGCTCGCTGTTGCAGCACGGGTCGAAACAACCCGGCAAATCGATCACAAGCGGATGCCAAGCGCGCTACACTTTGGGTATCGAGAAAATTACAGGCTCTATAAAGAGCAAGATCGGGTATATTGGCATGAGCAAGAGAATCTTCTGGCTGTGGTTCGCGTTTTATAGGCTGGTCTTCAGCATCACCTGGCATTGAAACCTCGCTTTTATTTCATATCATAGACTATTACATATTACATCATCAAATAGCTAAGACTATAATCCAGTAATAGCTAACATCAACCAAGTGCCAGATACCGTATAATCCTATATACTGTGCCCATGGACAACCAACGCTATAAAACCACTCGCAACGTCAGCATTGTCAATGCTTTGACCAATACCCTGCTTGCTATATTTAAGGTAGTGATTGGCTCCATCGGCAATTCACATGCGCTGGTTGCCGACGGCATCCACTCCTTTTCAGACGTTATCAGCGATGCCTTGGTGCTTGTCGCTGCCAAAATCGGTGGCCGCCACCCAGACAAGCGTCATCCATATGGCCATCAGCGTATCGAAACGATTGGCGCCATCATCATTGCGATTATTTTATTATTCGTCGGTGCAGGAATCATTTTTGATACCATCCAACATATCATTAGCCATGAAACCAAGCCACTAAAAGGCATCATGGTTCTTATCGTCGCAATCGTATCCATTTTCACGAATGAATGGCTCTATCACTACACCAAAAAAGCTGGCAAGAAAGTAAACTCTAACTTATTACTCACAAACGCCTGGCATAATCGCAGTGACGCATTGGTTTCGGTCATTGTGTTAATCAGCGTGATCGGTACGCTGCTAGGTATACATTATCTCGATGCCGCCGGCGCGCTGATCATCGCGATATTGATTCTGAAGATTGCCATTAAGATGGTATGGACCAGCTTAAGCGAACTGATCGATGCCGGCGTGGATGACGATACCTTGAAAAAAATTCGTCATGTTATCTCAGGCGTTGCTGGTGTCGTGTCCATTCATCAACTGCGGACACGACTGCATGGTGGCAATATTTTTGTTGATGTTCATATCATGGTAGAACCCAAAATTAGTGTCTCCGAAGGACACTACATTAGTGACCAAGTACTGGCGCACTTGATGAATGACATGCAAAATATCAGTGACATCACTGTTCACATTGATCCCGAGGATGATGAGAAATGTTTGCCCAACTTGCGTCTGCCTAATCGTGAAGCGCTACAACAGAAACTAAAAGAAGTGTGGCACGATTTGCCCCACTATGAACAAATTCAAAAATTATTACTGCACTACCTCGATGGTCAAATCCATGTTGAAGTCTATTTCCCACACGAGGCATTCAAAAATCAAGATCAAGATGCGATCCTGCAAAAATACCAAGCAGCGTGTAAAAGCCTTAATGAAATTAAACAAGTCGATCTATTTTTTACTGCATTTTCACCAGAATAATCAGTGTTTACATTTATCTTGTACAAAACAGCTAGACAATTGAATTTAAAGCCCTATAATGCCCCGATAAGGTATATGAAACCATGACAAAGGAAATTTAATATGGAAAATAATGAGACTGTCTTTATTGTCAACCACGAACCAGAAACCTGCTCCTCAGTGAGCTGGCTGCTTGAGTCGATCGGTTTAACGACAAAAACATTTCATAGTGGCAGACAATTTCTCGACAATTGTGATGAAAATACTTGTGGCTGTGCTGTAATTGATATGCACATGCCTGAAATGGATGGTCTTGAGTTACAAACTCAAATGCGCAACCACAGCGTCAACTTACCGATTATCTTCCTAAGCGGACAAAACGATGCCCCTATTTCTGTCAAAGCACTTAAAAATGGTGCTATGGACTTCCTGCTTAAACCATTTAATGCGCAAGTATTGTTAAGCACTGTGCAACAAGGTTTGAAAAAAAGTTCCAGTTATCACTCCATCCGCAAACGCCAATCTCTGATAAAGCGACTGCTCAAAACCCTAACTCCACGTGAAAATCAAGTGATGGAGCTTGTCATCACTGGAATGCGCAGCAAACAAATTGCTCAAGAACTTAGCATTACGATTAAAACAGTTGAATTGTACCGAGCGCGCATTATGGAAAAGCTTCAAGTTGAGTCCTCTGTGGCATTGACCCATAAAATCTTAAGCTATCGACACGCGATGGAACATCAACTCCAAAGTGTGGTAGAATAGCCACAGTTTTAATTAAGTAACGGGTAGCAGCTAATGATTCGCACACTCATTGTGGAAGATCATAACCTTGTACGCAAAGCCATCACGCAATTATTTAAAGATGACAAAAGCGTTAAGATTGTTGGACAAGCGGCTGATGGTAATGAGGCAATCGAATTTGTTCGAAACAATAAACTTGATATTGTGCTACTTGACTTCAACCTTCCTGGCATTAATGGATTAGAAGTTGCTGAAAAATTAAAACGCATCCAATCTAACACAAAGATAATGATTTTAACTGCCGGGATGCATAATGCTTTTATTTATCGCTTGCTAAACGCGGGCGTGCGGGGCTACCTGACGAAAGACATGTCGAAAGATGAAATGGTAGAAGCAATTAAAACCGTGTACAAAGGTAAAACCTACATCAGTCCACAAATTGCATCTCAAATTATTCTTAACAAAATCCACCAAAAAGATTCTCCTATTAGCTCGCTCACCAATCGCGAATTACAAATTATTTTATTGATCGCACAAAACATGAATATTGAAACTATCGCAGACATTTTACATATCAGCCCCAAAACAGTCTGCTCGTATCGCTATAAAATCTACGAAAAACTTGGCGTGCACAATGATGTTGAGTTGATTTTATTTGCCTTAAAAAACAAACTCGTTGAAATTGAATCCTAATGACAGCACCAAGCTATCTTTTTTATGACATTGAAACCACAGGGCTTAATTGTTGTTTCGATCAAATACTTCAATTTGCAGCTATCCGAACGGATTTAAATTTAAATGAAATAGAGCGACACAACATTCAAGTGCGTCTACGTGATGACATTACACCATCACCTTATGCATTGATTACGCATCGCATCAGCCTAGAATCGATGCAAGATAGTAATGCGCTTTGTGAGTATGATGCGATTAAAAAAATTCATGCGATCATCAATCAACCTGCCACTACGTCACTCGGCTATAACACACTGGGTTTTGATGATGAGTTTCTCCGCTTTGCATTTCATCGCAATCTACTGACACCCTACACTCATCAGTATGCGAATCACTGTAGCCGCATGGATATCTACCCTATTACTATCATCAATTACCTGTTTGGCAATAATGCTATTCAGTGGCCGATGGTTGACGGTAAAATCTCTCTAAAGTTAGAGAATCTTAATCAGCAAAATCAATGGGTGCACGGGCAGGCACATGATGCGTTGGTTGATGTTGAAATTACCCTAGCACTTGCAAGGCAACTGCATCAAAATGAGGACATGTGGAATTATCTACTCGGCTATTTTAACAAGCCCACTGATCTACAACGAATTGCACAATGCCCAACGGTAATAGAGTCTAACAACCGTCAATTTCGCAAAGCATTATTGGTGATGGGCAAACTGGGGTTTAATAAGAACTTCCAGGCACCTGTTTTGCATCTTGGTACACACCAACACTATAAGAATCAAATTTTATTTTTACGGCTAGATTTACCGGAACTGCGTGAGGCAACTATTGATACTGTTGAGCAGCATTGTTTTGTGATTCGTAAAAAAGTGGCCGAGCAAGATATCATTCTACCACCTCATGAACGCTTCATGAAGAAATTAGACATTGCTCGTCTTGAAGAAATGGAGAAAAACATTCAGTGGTTGGGAGATAATCTTGATCTTTTATTTAAGATCACGCAGCACTATCAAGAATATCAATACGAGGCGGTACCGAATCTTGACATTGATGCTGCATTGTATGAGTTTGACTTCCCAACCAAACAACAATTAACCCAATTCGAGCGCTTCCACCAAGCAGATGTCTCACAAAAGCAAGCTGTACTCGAACAGTTTCATTGCCCCAAGCGCCAGCAACAAGCGTTACGCATTCTACAGAGAAATTTTTCGGATCAGCTATCACTAGAGAGCCCTGCTACTCCGATGAACACGTTGGATTATCGTGGTCAGAAGCACTATGACATGACACAAGCATTACATGACGTTGAAACAATTAAAAAAGAGCAAACGCTCGATAAAGAGCAGCTACAACTATTAAATGCATTTGAAGCTATCTGGGCTGCAGTCTCAAACCAATAAGGCCATCAAAGAGTCTTAATAATAAAACCAAACGGCTGCGGGGATCCGGCTGCTTCGGCACCCCACCGCTGCGCGGTCGGGGACCCCGCCTCCGCGCCACCTCCTCGCCGCTTTCCACTGCATACGCTTATAGTACAGCGAACGTTATCATTCAAAAGGATCCATAGATAAGCAGACCCAAACGAGGGCTACTGAATATAGACGAAGTCCCGCATGCGCCTTATCTGAGAGGGAGGTTGGTTAAGCGCATGCTCCAACTAGAGCATCTTATTTAATTTGCTCTAACTGGTGGACTTCTTTATGCACCTGTTCAATTTCATTTTGTAGATTTGTGATCTGCGCCTGTGTTTGCACTTCAAATTGCTTCAACTGTTTCTGATTTTGCGCCTGCAACTTCTGCATCTGCGCCGGCACACTACTCGAAACCTGCTGGATTTGCTGCTGCAACGACTGTACCGCCTGCTGCACACCTTTCGCCTGCGTGTCCGCTGGCTTCACAGCCGCAAAACTCGTAGTAAAAATTCCCGCAGAAACACATAACACACTGACTGTTAGTAGTTTTTTTAACATATTCACGCATCTCTTCTTTGTCTATTTGGCCCAGTCTAACAGCCGAACCTTAAGAGAGTATTAAATAATATAATTAACATTATTTTAATATAAAGTTTATACAATTACGTCCATACAAATAAACAGGAAGAAACAATGCCTCAACTGAGAAACAAAGTATTTACCACTAATACAACCGCAAAAGCACCTTTATTTACCTATGTATTTGATACATGCACAACGTTTGGCGAAAAGTGCCGCTTGCTACTCGGAGGCATTAGTATCCGAGGCACTGTCCTAACACTTTATGATGCAATGACACAACCTATTACTGATCAAGAATTTCCTGATCTCTCAACAGACCCTGCAGTGATGGGCATGCCACACAGAGACTTCCGGCACAAACTCGTCAAAACTTACCTCCCACACGATATTCAACACCTCCACCCACCACAAACTCCAGCTCAGTTAAAACAACATATTTCTCATAGTCACATTGACTTAGGCAGCATAATTTCGCCTGAAATACTAAAAGAATGTCTAGATCATATAGTCCAACAACAAGAGGATATCGTAGCACGAAAAAATGCCCTAGACCCTAAAACTAATATGGCTATGAAATATAAATTGATGGCTCTCATGATAATGCATGGCGCCGATAATCAACCCGTACTCGATGCTGAGACTCCCTTTATTGATAAAACACAAATTCCCGGAATCTTGGATGAGTATACACGCTACTATAATAAGTATAAAACAGTGATGGGGGAAGACTTAAAGACTTTTGAGGGCGCACTGGAACAGCATCACCAAGAAGAACTAGAAAAAATTGCCAGAGCACAGCAGGAACAAATAGATCAGTTCTTAATGGGTGTAGAGGATGTCGCTAGAACAGCTGCCTCATCCGCTATTGAGGGTGCATTGTCTAGTGCAATGACGAATGTACTACGTAAATCACTCAATACCTGTGTTGACAATGAATCGACTGAGTGGGTACTACATGCATTAAATATTGTGCTATCCCTTTATTTGAGTAGCACCGTGTATCCTGCACTCTTCGCAACGACTGCGCTTGGGATGAGCAAATTAGCCGGCATGGATAATACTCATGCTCGACTATCCAGCAATGCCGTCAGTATGGCAGCTAATATAGCGATGAATCACAGCAGTCTTACTGCATTAAAAACAGGTGTGAGTTTAGTGTCAGGCTTTGCAGGCGGCCTTTTTGGTCACCACATGGTTGAAAGAATTGCTCACTACACTACAGCACCAAAAGCAAAGATTGGATAAAAAATATTTATTAAACTGAATCTACTGGTTCAGTTTAAAAGTACACTCTTCGCTATGATTCGGAATATTGCATGCGGGTGTATCCTTCGTGCCTCTGTAAGTAAAATTTTCTGGGTTTAAAAGATAGCGGTTACCGCCGTTAGACATAATCCAATACCAACTGTTATCAGAATCAATATAGACACAAGAAATGGCTTGTATGTCAGAGACCTTTACACCAGAACCTACTGCACCAATAAATTCCAACGTGGGTTTTTTCTGATAGGAGCTACCATTGGGCTCTGTATGAAAAGACCACGAAACACCATTACTACTAAACGTAGTCCCGGAAACCAGTTTATCCGGCATTTGCGCAGGAGAAGGGCAAGTTAGGTTGTAGCCCCCATCGGCCAATGCCAATGAAGATAGACCTAAAAATAATGTTGCTATCGCCAGTCTTAATTTCATATTAAATCCTCATCTACTTGATTTTATGCTGATCAAATATAACACAGGCGTGTTTATTTACAAGCTAGAATTCGACTTAATGATGCAGGCAGTTAAATTCCCCTTAAATATCGAGGAGTTGCATCAACTGCAGGCTTGGTGTTGCCATCACGATAATCCTGAATCGCAATATCAATCAAGGCTGAGGCTTCTGGAAACAGCTCATGAAACTCAATCTCAACCGAATAAGTCGACCAGGCATTGCCGACACCCGGCCACTCTGAGGCCTGTTCTGGGCGTATAAAATCGTTTGGTGCTACTAACTGATCCTGCTGTAATGGCTGCATCAGGCCTTGTTGACCAAGCTCATAACAACCCCAATAAAACTCCTGCATACGTGCATCCCAGCCCGCTAAGACTTGCTTAAGCCCGAGTTGTTGATAGGCGGTTTGAGCCAAAATTTGCAGGGTTGAAACAGGAATCACGGGGCAATCCGCTGCATAGGCAAGCCCTTGTGCCGCCGTGGCGGCAAGTCGCACACCCATAAAACTACCGGGCCCGTCTCCAAAAGCGACGGCATCGAGTTGTTTGGGCTCAATTTCTGCCTCAAGTAAGCACTCTTGAACAAAGGGTAGCAGCCATTCAGTATGTTTTCTGTCGGCGGATTGGCGTCTTTCGAACAGTTGCTCACCTTTGAGCAGTGCCACTGAGCATTGAGGTGTTGCTGTTTCAATTCCGAGTATGATCATCTGCTGTATTTCACGCTAAAATCGGCTATGATACGCAAGCTGAGGTGGCTTAGCAACTGACAAAGGTAGCGAGTTAATCGCTAGCTTTGTAAGCAATCGATAATTGAAGACTCGTCTCCAAACTTATCCATCCATGGATGTCCCGCTCACATCCTTGTGACCTAGTCGACTCGCTTTCAATTATCTCATGCTTCCCGCTGCGATTGCTCACCATGCAAATAGCAAAGTTACAACGCACTCAGAAGGTGAATCTTTAATGCCCTTTACGGAAGTAAAGCGCAGCCGACGGAATGGAGGCGAGCCATAAAGTAAAAGAGCATTGGAGAGTCACTGAGTGCGTTAAGTGTAAATGGATAAATAAACAATGCAACAAACAGCAATCGACACAGACGTTTTTACAGTTTCGCAATTAAATGCAACTGCAAAGTCACTACTCGAAGAAGGTTTACGTAGCCTCTGGATTCTCGGCGAGATTTCCAATCTCTCTTGCCCCAGTTCCGGACATGTCTATTTCTCGCTAAAAGATCAAAACGCACAAGTGCGCTGCGCACTGTTTCGCATGTCACGTCGCAACGTCGAGTTCACACCCGAAAACGGCCAACAAGTACTGGTGCACGCCCGCGTCAGTCTCTATGAGGCTCGCGGTGACTATCAACTCATCATTAACCGCATGCAACTTGCCGGCGACGGCGCATTGCAAATTGCCTTTGAAAAATTAAAGAAGCAATTAGATAAAGAAGGTTTATTCGATCCACAACACAAACAAGCATTACCCGAATTTCCACAGTGCATCGGTGTTGTCACCTCAGCCACTGGCGCTGCATTACGCGATATTTTGCGAGTATTGCAACGTAGATTCAGTGCGCTTAAAGTCATTGTCTACCCAAGCTTGGTACAAGGCGAGCAAGCAGCAGCGCAAATTGCATCTGCAATAGAACAAGCCAATCAACGTAACGAGTGTGATGCCTTAATCGTTGCACGTGGTGGCGGATCACTAGAAGACCTATGGCCTTTTAATGAAGAAGTAACTGCACGCGCTATCTTTGCAAGCCATATCCCCATCGTTACAGGTGTGGGGCATGAGATCGACTTTACCATCGCAGACTTCGTTGCCGATACCCGAGCCGCAACACCCTCCGCTGCCGCAGAAATCATTAGCCCTAATGCTCAAGAATGGCAGCAATACCTCAGTGACACACTCCATTTATTACATGACACTATCTGTCAATCCATTCAATTAAAATACCAACAACTCACGCACTTACAAAAACGTCTGCGTCACCCCGGCGATAAATGCCGTGAACAAATGCAACAACTCGACCATCTTGAAAAACGTCTGCTGCAATCTATGAAACATCAACTAGAACACTACAACCAAAAACTGCAACAAACCGCCCGCACATTAGATGCCATCAGTCCACTGCAAACGCTGCAACGTGGCTATGCTATTTTACAGGATGAATCAGACGCCATCATCAAACAATGTAACGACACTCAAAAAGGTGCAGACATAAGTGCCAAGCTAGCTAATGGCAAATTGAAACTCAAAGTACAGGAGGTATTACCTGAATGAATATTCTCGTTGGCATCACCGGCGGTATTGCAGCCTATAAGACCTGTGAATTAGTACGCTTACTAACAAAAGCAAATCACTGTGTAAAAGTGGTGATGACAGAAAATGCCAAACAGTTTATTCACCCCAATACTTTTGCCGCCCTAAGCCACAACCCTGTTTATGATGACCTATTTAATGACAATGATGCCATGTTGCATATTACCTTAGCCAAATGGGCCGATAAGATTATTATCGCACCTGCGTCTGCGACAACGATCAGCAAATTAGCACACGGCCTTGCAGAGAATCTGCTAACAACACTCTGCCTTGCCAGCAAAGCGCCCTGCTTTATCGCAGCAGCAATGAACAAGGTCATGTGGGAAAAGGCAATTACACAAGAAAATATTACAAAGCTAAAGCGACAGAATTTTAACATCATTATGCCAGATGAAGGAGAACAAGCCTGTGGCGATATCGGTGCTGGCAGAATGGCTGAGCCCGAAAATATTTTTAAACACATTTTTCAAAAGAATTTACCCTACACAGGTCTTCATGTGTTAATTACCGCAGGTCCTACACAGGAGAAAATTGATCCGATTCGTTTTATGAGCAACCACAGCTCTGGCAAGATGGGTTATGCGCTAGCGACAACTTATCAACAACAAGGTGCGCGCGTGACGCTGATCAGCGGGCCAACACAACTACAACCACCACCCCATTGCACGGTCGTGAATGTTACTAATGCAGAGCAAATGTTAAATGCGGTTATCGATAATATCAACAACGTTGATATCATGATTGGCGCAGCAGCTGTTGCCGATTACACACCTAGCACTTCGCATCAGCATAAACTTAAAAAACAACCAGGACCACTTACACTTAAACTGAATAGAACCGTCGACATATTACAACATGTCGGTCAACATTATCCGGATATATTCTTAGTGGGCTTTTGTGCTGAAACACAAGACCTAATCGCATCGGCAAAGAAAAAACGCATCAAAAAGAATCTCCATGTCATTATTGCCAATCAAATATCAGAAGATGGCTACCCATTTAATGCTGATACCAATACATTGGTCTACATCGATCATGAAAAAGAAATGAT
>JAHZIV010000033.1 GCA_022601255.1 Gammaproteobacteria bacterium | reverse complement strand
TGCAACGGGTAATATTATTTCGTTATTGTTTGGTTTAACCTATCATTTCTAGGTGTTGCAGTGTATTACGTGATTTATTGTGAAGATGCAGACGATAGTTTTGAGCGTCGTAAAAGCGTGCGGGATGCGCACTTAGAGAGACTTGAGCTTTTAAAGCAAGAAGATCGACTATTAATTGCTGGCCCGATAATGGCAGGTGATAGTGAGGATATGCTCGAAGTCGGAGTGAAGGGGTCGATGATTGTAGCTGAATTTGAGACGATCGATGCTGCAAAAGCATGGGCTGCTGCAGACCCTTATGTCACTGCCAATGTGTACGCACGTATTTCTGTCGATCCATTTAAAAAAGTATTGCCATGACAGCTGAAGAAGTTGCTGCTGCTATCAAAGAGCGTTTAACGGATGCATTTCGTCCGCGCTTGTTAGAGTTGATTGATGAAACGCATAAACACTATAAGCATGCGGGTTACCAGCCAGGTAAATATCATTTTAAATTGACCATTAGTAGTGATTGTTTTGCAGATATAAAAACTCTGGAGCAGCATCGTATGATATATGCAGCCTTAGGCGATCTCATGCAAACTTCAATTCATGCGCTTCGTATTGCTGTTGTAGATTGAGCGTCTACTAGAGCAGGCTATAACGAGGGCTCGGAATCTCCTTGGATAATGCCACCACCGAGGCAGATGTCTTTATCGTATAAAACAACTGACTGACCCGGAGTAATCGCACGTTGGGGTTGTTCAAACACAACATGATAACAACCATTATCGCTTTCACTAAGCGTGCAAGCATGAAAGTCTTGATGATAGCGTGTCTTAGCATGCCCCTTAAATGGTAGCGCCGGTGGCTGACCTGAAACCCAGTCGGCCTGTGTGAAATAAAGTTCTGTATTCATCAATAAAGGATGCTGATGATCTTGTGCGACGATCAATTGATTTTTCTCAATGTTTTTTGCAACAACATACCAGGGCGATTGGTCATAACCTTGGCGACCACCAATCTCCAGGCCTTTTCTTTGCCCTAATGTATAAAACATCAAGCCATCATGCTGGCCGATATGCTTACCCTCAGGAGTTAATATGTCCCCAGGTTGAGATAGCAAGTATTCACTTAGAAATGCTTTAAAATTACGTTCTCCGATAAAACAGATACCGGTGCTGTCTTTTTTATTATGGTTATGCAAACCTGCTTGTTCTGCAATTTCACGCACTTGTTTTTTTTCTAATGCTCCCAATGGAAACAAGGCATGCTTGAGTTCATGTTGTCCCAGAGTATATAAGAAATAACTTTGATCTTTGATGGGATCAAGCCCTTTTAATAATTGAAAATGCCCCTTGTTTTCTGCCTTACGAACATAATGACCCGTTGCTAGATAATCGGCATCTAATGATAATGCGTGCTCTAAAAAAACTTTAAATTTAATTTCTTTATTGCACCAGATGTCAGGGTTGGGTGTGCGACCAGCATTAAATTCATCAAGGCAGTACTGAAACACATTGTCCCAGTATTGTTTGGAAAAATTTATGGTATGAAAGGGGATGCCAAGCTTATCACAAACAGCCCGAGCATCACTGAGATCTTGCTCCGCTGTACAGTGTGGGTCATCATTATCAGCTTGCCAGTTTTGCATGAAAATACCGCTGACATCATGGCCTTGCTGTTTTAGGAGTAGGGCAGCAACAGCAGAATCTACGCCGCCTGATAGCCCAACAACAACCTTTTTACCGTTTATTTTTGTCTTCATGGCGGAGGATTATCCTTGAAAATACCTCTTTCCTCAATGGGGGTTGCTAAATTTGTTCCCAAATTTTATTCACTCTGCTAGAATCCACTCAGTTTACGGGTGATTATTAATATGAATTTTACAGAGTCTATACAATATACATTCCTTAGGCCCTTTGCTGGCTGCGCAAATGGTGCTGTTAATGGTATGGTTGTCGCACTGGGTATTTGCGCACGACGTAGCTCTCTCTCAGAAGGTGGGGAGTTTCTGGATTATTTTTCAGGAGAAGGCCGGAATTTAATGCCTGTGATGACGTGGTTAGGCGCAATGATTGGTTATGTTGGTGGTATGATTCGCGATGAAAATAATATAACACCTGATAAGTTTGATCTCCTCGCCACTGCTGCTCTTATGGTATTCAATTTAGTTAACTTCTCTTACGCCATTTCTGGCGTGATGGAACAACCAGGGTTTAGTTTTAGTCTTTGAAATTTACAATACATAATCAAGACGGAAAGGCACGGCGTGGTCAATTACAATTTAACCGCGGCGTTGTTGATACACCCGCATTTATGCCGATTGGCACCTATGGTACGGTTAAAGCCATGACAACAGAAGAGGTGGCCGCAACAGGTGCACAGATTGTGTTGGGCAATACTTTTCATTTGATGTTACGTCCTGGTGCTAAAATTATTGAAAAACACGGTGATTTGCATGATTTTATGCATTGGGATAAACCGATCCTGACAGACTCTGGTGGTTTTCAAGTATTCAGCCTCACCGAACTACGCAAATTAAATGAGCAGGGCGTAACCTTCCGTTCACCATTGGATGGCTCGATGATTGAGTTAACGCCTGAAAAATCGATTCAAATGCAGCGTGTTTTAGGCAGCGATATCGTGATGATCTTTGATGAATGTACGCCTTATCCTGCTACACGTATCGAGGCAAGAAAATCGATGGAGCTTAGCTTGCGCTGGGCAGAGCGCAGCAAAATAGCGCATGAAGATAACCCTGCTGCGTTGTTTGGAATTGTCCAAGGCGGGATGTATCCAGATTTGCGACAACTGTCATTGGAAGGTTTAACGTCGATTGGTTTTTATGGTTATGCCATCGGCGGCTTATCGGTGGGCGAACCTAAAGACATGATGTTCAAGGTGCTGGATGACTTGTGCCCCAAGATGCCTGATGAAAAGCCGCGGTACCTAATGGGTGTTGGTAAACCAGAAGACTTGGTAGAAGGTGTGTTACGTGGCATCGATATGTTTGATTGCGTCATGCCAACTCGGAATGCGCGCAATGGCCACCTTTTTACAAGCACTGGCGTTGTTCGAATTCGAAACAGTGAATATCGTGATGATCTGAGGTCGCTAGACGAACACTGCAATTGTTATACCTGCCAGCACTATACCAGGTCCTATTTGTACCACTTGTTTAAGTCACGTGAAATCCTAGGGTCTAGATTAAATACAATACATAATCTACATCATTATCAACTGGTTATGAATGGTATCAGAGATGCTATCGAGAAAAATAATCTTGATAAGTTTGTTGCAAATTTCTATGAGTCGCGTAGTATTTCACAAGTCATTTAATACAAGGGGATTTCTTATGTCTTTACTGTCGTTTTTGGGCGTATCAGATGCTTATGCTGCGTTGCCAGCAGGTGGTGCGCATGGGGCTGCTGGTGGCATCATGTCGCTTTTGCCCATGTTGGTGATTTTTGTGGTAGTGGCTTACTTTTTAATTGTACGCCCTCAGTCAAAACGTACAAAGCAACAGCGTCAGCTGATGGAGGGTCTAGGGATTGGTGATGAAGTGATTACGGCTGGTGGTATTGTAGGTCGCATTTCTAAGATGCAAGATAATTTTGTATTGTTGAATCTCTGTAATAACGTTGACATTACAATGCAAAAGAATTCGATTGCTAATACTTTACCGAAGGGTACTTTGGAGTCAATGGATAAATAACAAGGACGTTTTATGAACCGCTACCCACTGTGGCGCTATATACTCATCGTTTTATTGATTATTTTGGGTGTGATCTATGCGCTGCCAAACTTGCCTGCATATGGAGATGATTATGCAGTACAGGTATTGAGTAAGGGTGATCATGCGCTTACGGCTGACGTCGGGCAAAAAATCAAAGCGGCGATGCAGCAACAAAAGATTCCTTTTATTTCCATTGCAAAAAATCCACAGAGTTATTTAATACGTTTTCATACCAGTGAACAACAGGCACAGGCTCAAGATATCATCCAAGTAAAACTCGGTAGTGGTTATACCGTTGCATTGAACTTAGCGCCGAAAACGCCGAAGTGGTTGCAAGCAATTGGCGCCACACCAATGAAATTAGGTTTAGACTTGCGAGGCGGTATTCATTTTCTGTTGGCGGTTGATGTCAATGACATGCTAAAACAGCGTGCGCAAAGTGATTTGCACAGCATGGGTGATCAATTACGCCAGGCGCAAATCCGATATACAGGTATTAGTGCACTTGGAGGTAGTCAAGGTATCTTGATTCGATTCTCTAATCAAAATAGCCGTGATCAGGCATTGGCTGAATTAAGTAAGGACTTTACAGAATACAGTTATGTTGAGAAGCAGCAGGGAATAGGTTATACGCTGCAGGCTGTGATGCAGCCCGCACAGATCATGCAGTTAAAACAGTATGCGGTACAGCAGAATCTTAATATTTTACGTACTCGTGTTAATGCACTTGGTGTTGCAGAACCACGCATCACGCAACAGGGTGTCGATAAAATCAGTGTCGATTTGCCGGGTATTCAGGATATGGCGCGTGCAAAAGATTTAATTGGTAAGGTGGCATCATTGCAAATGCGTTTGGTGGATAGTGAGCATGATGCGCAAGCTGCTCAAGCCTCGGGCGTAGTACCGTTTGGGTCGACTCTCTTCATGTCTGATGGAAGGCCCATATTAATAAAGAATCAAGTGATTCTCAGTGGTAGTTCTATCACGAATGCGACCAGCACGATTGATCAGAACGGACGTCCTGCAGTTTCAATTACAGCAAGTGGTCCTGGTGTGGCGTTTTTTAATAAGATGACCAGTGAGAACGTTGGTAAATTAATGGCGGTGGTTTATTATGAGAAGCAGCCTTATAAGGTAATGCAAAATGGCAAAGTGGTAACTAAATTTCGTCAGATTTCACGTGTGATCAGTGTTGCTAACATTAATGAGGCGTTGGGTAATAGTTTCATCATTATGGGACTGGATTCTCCTGGGTATGCCAGGAATTTAGCGCTATTATTGCGCTCAGGTGCTTATACGGCTCAGATGTCTTTTGCACAGACTAATGTTGTTGGGCCATCATTGGGGGCACAGAATATTAAAATGGGTGCGCTGGCTTGTGAGATTGGCTCTCTGGCTGTGTTTATCTTTATGTTGTTTTACTATCGTTTCTTTGGGCTTATTGCTGATTTGGCTTTGGTATTTAATGTCATCTTTTTGATTGCATTAATGTCGTTGTTGAACTTTACTTTAACGCTTCCCGGTATTGCTGCGATCATCTTAACGGTGGGTATGGCAGTGGATGCTAATGTGTTAATTTATGAACGCATACGAGAAGAATTACGTAATGGCATGTCTCCACAAGCTTCTATCAAGGCAGGGTATGGGCGCGCCTTTACTACAATTGTCGATGCAAACATTACAACCTTAATTGTTGCACTGATCTTATTTGCGTTGGGTACAGGTCCGGTGCAAGGGTTTGCTATATCGTTAATTTTAGGTTTGTCGATATCCATGGTAACGTCAATCTTCTTTACACGAGCAGTGGTCAATCTAGTGTATGGTGGACGTAATATTTCATGGCTGATGATCGGTATTAAAAAGGGTGTGAAGTAATATGGAGTTTTTTAAGACTAATACTAAAATTCCTTTTATGCGCCAACAAAAACTGGCAGCCATTTTTTCATGTATTATTTTTATAGGTTCTATTATAGCTATTTCTATTAATGGGTTGAATTTAGGGCTGGATTTTACAGGGGGTAACCAGGCTGTTGTTTCATTTAGTCAGCAGGTAAATGTCAGCCAGATTCGCCATAATCTAGAAGCAGCTGGTTTTGATCAGGCTACGGTAACGCCCTACAATGCCCACGAGCTGTCTGTCCGAATCGGCCTCTACAAGACAATGTCACAGAAAGCGATTACATCCAAGCTGTTGCAATCGATGCCTGGAGGTGTGATGAAGTCATTTGACTACATTGGCCCAGAGGTGGGGAAGCAACTATTAACAAACGGTATTTTGGCAATCATTGTTTCTTTGATTGCGACGATGATTTATATTGCGATACGTTTTGAAATGCGCTTTGCAGTAAGTGCAGCGGTTGCTTTGATTCATGACCCTGTGTTGATTTTTGGCATTTTTGCTGCTTTTCATCTGGAGTTTAATATGGTGGTATTAGTGGCCGTATTAACGGTCATCGGTTATTCACTAAATGATACCATTGTGGTGTACGATCGTGTGCGTGAAAATTTCCGCAAGATTCGAAAGACTGCCCCTCGAGACATCATGGATGCCTCTATCAACCAAACACTCTCAAGGACAATCATGACATCTGGCTTAACCTTGTTGGTGGTGGTGGCGCTTTATATTTTTGGTGGGCCCACATTTTATGGTTTCTCGTTAGCGCTGATTATTGGTATTGTTATTGGTACCTATTCCTCTATCTATGTGGCGGGATCGATGGCTATTGCATTGGGTTTGAGTCCCAAGCACTTGGTGACGCTATCAAAGCAAGCGGATGATGGGCTGCCATAATTAATCATTCACTGAATGGAAGGAGTGAGTATGGAAACTGACTGGGCTGTCTGGCCTATATTTGTAATAGAATTTCTGGTCTTCATTCTTTTATTTTTTAAATCACATTTAAAATTTATCAAATTAAGCATTCATATTTGGGTGCACGCGGTAGTGTTTGTTGTTTGTGTCGTTATTATAGCTTCGTTGATTCATGATGCTACAACCGCTATAAATTTGAATTTTTAGGAGGGCGTGTGAAGTTAGAGATAGAACGCTTTTTTGGTAGGGTCGCTATTTTTGATACTTGTGTTGGATTGTGCGGTATTTTAGCTATTTTAATTGCCTCGTTGGTAGTTCAGTTTGTTGCGCATGAGGCGCCATGCCCGCTGTGTTTATTGCAACGAGCCGCCTTTATTGCAATCGGCCTTTGCTTGCTAATGAATTTGCGTTATGGGCATCAAGTCTCTCATTGGGGGCTAGCGATTCTGTGTGCTTGCTCGGGCATCGCTGTCAGCATTCGTCAGATTCTGCTGCATGTTAATAACCCGAAAGGTTTTGGCGAGAAGGTGTGGGGGTTGCATACGTATTCGTGGGCTTTTATAGGATTTTTTGTAACGATTATCGGTTGTTCGTTGGTGTTGATGCTTTGTTCGGCCAGGCGTTAATGCTTATAACCTTTCTCGGCGAGATAGCGATAGACAGTAGCTCGTGAAATTCCTAATATATTGGCGACGTATGCCGCAGCATTTTTCCCTTTAAATGCGCCATCATGATAGAGATGGTCGATAATATCTTTTTTCTCTTGTTTAGTGAGCACGGCGGTAGTGCTGTTATGGTTTTCTTCGATGTACTGTAGAATATAATTATTGATACGTTGCTCCCAGTCATCTTCAAAAAGCATTCCTTTATTTAATACTTTTCCGGGTCTATTAGGAGATACTTGCTCTAAGAGCTTCTGAAACTG